>NZ_LIRK01000023.1 GCF_001419765.1 Streptomyces torulosus | reverse complement strand
GCTTACCGTTTCGGATCAATACTGCTGCCATGTGGTGATTGGTGCCGCCGTCTGCTACTACGAACAGTTCACCCATCGATTCTTTCACGTAGACGGCCCGTGTCACGTAGGTGCCAGCATCAGCTGTGAGGAATCGCCCGAGCTCCATGATGAGCCTGCAGCCCGGGTGGCGCGCACGGAAATCACCGACCGGGCCTTCCAGGCTGTTTCCGAGTTCCGTCGTGTCGAGCTCCGACTCGTTCTCGAAGTAGGCCACCCCGAGGCCTCCCCCGAAGTCCACGACGGAGAGCTCTATGTCCAGTTGCGTGGCGAGGTCTTCTGCCATCGCCAAGATGTTGAGTGTGTTCGCCACGACATCTTTGTGGTCAAGGAATCGGGTTCCCATGTAGGCGTGGAATCCCTTGACCTCGACGTGTTCCAGGGAGCGGAGCAGGGCCCCTGCGCCACGGACCTCCTGCTCGTCGATGCCGAACTGGCGCGGCTTGCCTCCCATCGACAGCCCGGACCCCTTGCTGAGGAAGCTCGGGTTGACCCGCAGCACAGCAGGGAACCGGCCCGCCCCCCGGGCAGCCGCCACGTCGTCCAGGAGTTGGAGTTCAGCGAGCGATTCGCAGACCACGGCATGGATACCGGCCGAGACACAGGCCTCGAGGTCGACCCTGCTCTTGCCCGGCCCGAGGAAGATGATGTCGGCCGGGTCCACTCCCGCCCTGAGGGCGGTGAGGAGTTCCGTGTGCGACGAGACCTCCGCCCCTGCGCCCCGGCTGCCGAGAAAACCACACACGCTGATATTCGGATTCGCTTTCAGCGAGTAGAAGACGTCCACGCCGACGGGTAAGGCTTTGGAGATTTTCTGTAACTGTCCTGCGAGGACCTGAGCGTCATATACGAACAGAGGGGTTCCGAATTCGTTCGCAATTTCCTCCATCGCGAGCCCTTGCATGCGCTTCACCGGGTTTTCTGGCAATTGATCCTCCCCGCGCTTCGATTGCCGTCCCGAAACCGTAGGGGACGGAGCAACGAGGCGTCACACGGCCGATCAAGGAATCGGCCATCTTGCGCCGACGGTGAAATGAGAAAGCGCTCCCGTATCCCCAGGACTCCCTGCGGTATGCACCTTCGCCCTCAATGTGCGACTCACACCACAAGTGAATGCGCACCCTCCCGGCAAATTGATCGAATGGGACAAGAGAGGCATGTGCGTCAAACTCCGCCGCAGAGTGAAGTCTAAGTGTGGCCAGAAGTGATCGGAACCGGTTCAGGACGTGACATCACCCAGGCGTACACACCTCTTGCATGGGCATTGCATGTCAACGGAGCAGGAGCGCAGCACGGGGCGCTCCGCTCCAAGACAAGGCGCCTACCCGAGCCTGGGCCGCCCTTCCGCCACCCCACCGAATGCCCGGAGCCCTCTGCAGCCGCAGCCATCCGACAACACCCCGCCCCAGACGGACGACCACGCGCCCTGGGAGGAAATCGTCGAGATCAGCGTGCTGTGCCAATCGGGCCAGCTGCTCGTCGAGTCCCTCGACCTCGGCCCCGCCGAAGACCTGCCCGGCCTCGCCAGTGCCGGCCCCGGCTGGTACCGCATCCGCGTCCACGCACACGGCCGCAACACCAACCCCGACGGCACCGACTCCGACCCGATCGAGCGCTACATGCTGACCGCCTGGCCCTCAGCGGCCGCGGAAACGGCCACCCTGAAGAGCAGCCAACACAGCACAGCAGGCCTCACCCAGCACACAAATCGCCCACAGCATGGGCCTCACCACACGCCCCCCACCCCACCCCTCGTGATCAAACCAGAGTGAGGCACCCACCGCAGGCCGAGCAACGCCCACTCCCCCGCCACACCGCTAAACCGCATCCTCCACGTGTGAAGGAGGAAGCCGTCGGCCCCCTGGCCCTGCCGACGCCCCTTTCAGCGCTCTGCTGGGCTCCAGGTAGCGCTCGCGGCGCCGGACCGGATCGCCGACGCCGATCTCGTACCAGGGCTCGCTGCGGCTGAAGCGGGGGCAGGGTGTTCATCCATACTGCGATGGTGATGCCGTGCACTGCGGCTGTGAGCGCCTGGCAGCGGTTGTCGAGCATGTGCTCCGTCTTATTCGCCAGGACGGGCGTGCAGCCGCGGGAAGCGTTGGGAGCGGGTGCAGCGGTGGCCTGCCAGAACAGAAAGAGCGGCCGTTGGACTGTGGGCTACCCCAGACACGGTGTCCGACGTAGCCTCGTCCTCCCAGACCTCCAAGGCGGGCCTCGAAGTCGGCCGTTGACCGCGAATGCTCTGGCCCGGGGCATCCGGTTGCCCTCGTCCATACGCGATAGGTGCCAAGGACGTCATGTACGTGAGGTCAATGANNTCATTGACCTCACGTACATGAGTTCTGGTTCTTGGAACCGTTCAGGTTGCGCGGCGCAGAGGAACGACAACGTCCTCGCCGGTGCTCTTCTCGCTGAGCCGGTAGTAGCTGATGTGTGCGAGGCGTTCGGATTCCTCGAGCCATCCGGCCTCCACGACCTGGCGCCGGGTGCGGGAAAAGACTGTCGGGGACATGCCGACGAGCTTGGCGAGGTTGGCGCCGGTGTCGACGACGGTGCCGGCGCGGTCGGTGGGGTGCATCGCGTAGAGCATGACGACCAGGCGCTGGTTGGCGGTCATGCCAGCGGTGCGATGGAGGACGTCCAGGAGCTTTCGCTTGTCGTCGTTGTTCACTGGGCCTCCCACCACGAAGTGGACGTGTTGTCGAAGCCGGGGATGTCCGGCGGGTTGCACGTCTTGATCGCTTCCCGTTGCTCGATGCCGGTCCCGTGAAAGGCAATGTACGGGCTGATCCGGTAGAGCCTGTAGTTGCCGATCCGGCCGCGCTCGATCAGGATGCGCCGCTTGAGCAGTTTCCGGTTGATCTTGCCGACAGCATCGGCGGTCATCCCGACCTTCTTGGCGATGTCCGCGCCGGTTGCCCTCAACGGCGCCATGCCCTGGGGAGAGACGCCGATCCACCACAGCACCAGGTACTTCTGGCTCGGGGTGAATTCCTTGCTCTCAGTGATCGCTGCGACTCTCGCCTTGTCGACCTGGATGTGCTCGCCAGAGAAGGCATAGGGCGCATAGGGGATGGCCTCGCCCGTGTCCGCATCGACGAGTCTGCGTACCGCTCCCAACGGGCCCTCCATAGCTGGGCATTGCCTCGACGTGCATGAGCCGCGGCCCTCAGGCCGACTAGATGAACTTAACGTACATGAGCGCGGAGTTCATGAACTCTGCCTCCAGGGCGTGTCGCTCAACCTAACGCCGATCCATCACTGCGTCCTCCCAGCCTGGACAGAACATCTACTGATGAACCTGACGTCAATCTGGTCGGATCCTGCAACCGTGGTCACGGTTCTCAGGACATGGGCACTCGGGCTCCACGCACCGACTGCCCCGCCCTCAGAAACCGGGTGCACGATGCTGGGGACTGGGTGCCAGATCGCCGGATCTGGACCGAGAAGGGCGTTTCTGCAGGTCAGCGCGCTCTCAACGCCTGCGCCCTCTCTAGCAGTAGGACAAGCTGTCACCTGCGACGGTCCCCCAGTAACGCACCGGGCCCTGGAAGGCAGTCGCGCACGGCAATTGCCGAGCACCTTCCTGCGGGGCGCTCCCCTCCGTACCAGCGCCCACTGATCGGCAAAATGTCTCGCTCCCTCCCCCATCCCCAGCCCACGAAAGCACGCCACGACGCGACCGCAGCCGACGGAGTATCCGCCACGTGTGCCTCCATCAACCCCCACCAGCCCCAGCCACGCTGCCCATAACACCAACCAGCCAGCCGCAGCCGCCCAATCACCTGGAGGCCCCGTCGGTGCATCGAAGGCCCCCCAAGGGCCGACGATGTACCGACCCGTAGGCGCGGAGAGCGGCAGCGCAAGGGCGAGGTGCTGATCCGCCCACTCCCTGCCAGCTACACAGCGCTCGCCCACCTCAACGCCCGCCAATGCCAGCCGAAGAGAAGGTTGACGTCCTTCTCGATACAGAGCTGCAAGACGACCACCAACTGGCAGGCATCGCCTATGTGCCGTTGGAGAAGCGGGTCAGTGCTCCCGCCTTGAGGCTGGTCGACGATCTCCTGAGGCAGGGGCAGGATCGCGGCGCACTGGGCCAGCGTGAGGTCGGGGCCGTCATCACTCTGGCGGTAGTGCGTCATGACCACGAGATGTCCGTTTTCAGATCCTCAAGATCCAGTGCCTCGTGTGTCCAAGATCCCCAGCCAAGAACCGCCCTCAACTCGGTCACTTTCCGCTCCAGCGGGCAAGCGCGGCGCGGTCCCTGCCAGGTGGGTCAGGAGCGGCCCGCCGATGGCGAGGACGAAGACGTAGGCGGTGACCAAAGGAGCGAGGTCGTCATGCATCGTGCCGACCAGCCCGATGATGACGAGGGAGAACTCGCCACGGGCGATCAGCGCCGTGCCCGCCCGCAGCTGGCCGAGGCGCCCCACGCCGTCCCGTGATGCCGCGTACTGGCCGCTGACCAGTTTCGTCGCGGCCGTGACCGCGGCAAGAGCGCAGGCGGCAGGCAGCAGGCAGCAGCGGCACGAGTTCCTCCGGATCGACCGACAGTCCGATGCCGAGGAAGAAGACCGCCGCGAACAGATCCCGCAGCGGGCTGAGCACGGCCCGGGCCCGGTGGGCGCTCTCGCCCGTCAGGCACAGCCCGACGAGGAAGGCCCCGACAGCCGCGGAGGCATGGACGACTTCGGCCAGCGCCGCAACGATCAGGGTCAGACCCAGCACCCTGAGCAGGAGCTGCTCGGCGTCCGGGTGTGACAGTAGACGGCCCAGGTGATGACCCACCTGTAGGCGGCGAGGACCGCGCCGATGGCCGCCCCCATGCCGAGCACGGCCTGCCATCCGTCAGTTCGGCGGCAGTGAGCGACGGCTGCTCTGCCGACGAGTCGTCGGCCGTACAGGACCTCCGCCCGAGCCGCCAAAGCCTGCAGCTCCCACGGCCTTCGGCAGTGCCTCGCTCTCTCCTGCAGCAGCCTCCAAGGGCTCGGCCTGGAGCAGATCGCCAACGGTGCAGTTCAGCACCGCGCAGATTGTCCAGGTCGTCGAGCCGCACCGTGACCGGCGTGACGAATTGCTGCACAGCCCACCTGAACGCAACGCGAACAGGCCTTCCTGAGACACACGACCGTGGCGGCTACCGGCCTTGAGACATTCGTTTCACAACAGCCACTACAAGAGGGCCAGTTCCTCGGGAGAGAGCTGGCCCTCGTTTGCGTGGCTGCCCGTTGTCCTGAGAGTGAAGTCAGCCGACTCGGACGTCCTGGCCGTCCCGGTGCTTGATCAGCAGTTCAAGCATCCGGTCGAGCTCATCGGGCGGCATCTTGTGGATGAGGAGCTGAGCCGCGAACACACCGTCCTCGTAAGGGAACCGCTTCGGCTGGCGGTCACCGGACATGCCTGCCACTGCGGCGCTCTGATTGCCATTCCCAGGGTCAACGGCACTGGTCTCGTGCGACGCGTTGTCAGGCGTGGCCCGTTGGGTCGCTTCTTCGTGCTGCTGGCGTGCTCGCGGCTCCGGTACTGCCTGGTTGAGCGCTGGAGTGTGGGCGTCCGCTTCGGGCTGAGTGGCGGGGCCGGACACACCGTCCTTCTCGGCGTCCACTATTACGCCGTAATAGCCCTCGGGCTGCGCCGTTTCCTGAGCGGGCTGTGCCTCGTCACTTGGCGGCCTCTTACGGCCTCGTTCCCGCTTGGCTTCTTCCTTGCGAGCCCGTTCCTCTTTCAGCTGTTCGAGGGCTGTCTCCTGCTCCGTAGGCGGCTTGTTGCCCACGGCACGCAGCAGGTCGATGGGCTCTTCGCCGATCCGGGCCTGCAGTTCCGGTGTGAGGTTGAGCAGCGCAAGGCGCTGGGACACCCAGCCCTGAGAGCGGTGGAGCCTCTTGGCCAGCGCGGTCTGGCTGCCGTGGATGACGAGGAGACGTTCAAGGGCGCGTGCTTCGTCGAGTTCTTCCAGGGCCTGGCGGTGGATGTTGGCGACGAGGGCGGATTCGAGGAGTTCCTCCGAAGTGGCGCCCTGGTCATCACTGACCATGACCTTGATGGTGGCGAGTTGCGCTTCGCGGGCCGCGGCGAGGCGGCTGCTGCCGTCGATGACGACGTGGGTGGTGTCGGGTTCGAGATCCGCTTCGCGCTCTGGGTTGGCCTGAATGTAGGCGTCGCGGTTCATGACCGTGATGGCCTGCTTCTGTCCGTGGGTTCGGAGACTGCCAGCGAGGTCGGTGAGGTCGCCGAGCTTGGAGCGGGGGTTGTCCGGGTTGAGGCTGACGCGGTGCGGGTCGAGTTCGGTGGGCGGGGCTACGCCGTCGGTGGGTACACCGGTGGCGGCGGCCACTGCCTGGCGGCGGGCGCTGACAGGGCGCACTCCCCCGCCGAAGCGGCCGGCTCCCAGCTGGTTGGCCTTGCTCATGCGATCTCCCTCGCAAGGGCGCGCATGCCGATCGCCTGCTGAGACTTGGGGGCATAAGACAGCAGGGGCTGCTTCATCCGGACTGCTTCCTTCTGTTCCTTGAGATCACCGATGAGTCCGACGACGCGGGGATCCTTTATGTCGACCCACCCCTGGAGCGAGGAGGTGGCGATGTAGCCGCGGCGGGAGTCGTAGAGGTTGACGACGATGCCCAGGTAGTCGATGTCGACCTGGAGGTCCCCGCGCAGGTCGTCGATCTGACTGGTGAGCAGTTCGTAGGCGTCGGCGGAGCTGTCCTCGGCCTGCACAACGATCAGGGCACCTGATTGGCCCGGCCTCTCGCCATCGCGGCGGCGGCCGTAGTAGGCGGCGGCGTCCATGCTCAGGCCGAGGCTGGGTGGGCAGTCGATGACGATGACGTCGTAGTCGCCTTCGAGCGGGGCGAGGGCGCGTTCCAGCGCGGCCTCCCGGGCGCGCACGGCGGACAGGCGCACGTCGAGGAGGAATGCGTCGTTGCAGGCGGGCAGGAGGTGCAGGCGGCCGCCGAAGGTTTCGTCGTCGACGGAGACGATGAGGTCCCGCACGTCGCCCTTGGGGGTGCCTGCCATGTGGTTGGTGAGGCTGTCGCCGTCCATCGGCAGGGGTTCGGCGCCCAGCTGGTTGGTGAGGTGGCATTGGGGGTCGAAGTCGACGAGGAGGACGCGCAGACCGAGCCCGGGCAGGTTCTCGATGTCGAGCGGGTCGCCGGTGAGCGTGTCTTCGGATTGCGTCTCGCTTGCCCGCAATGCCTTGGCAAGGGCCTTGGCCACCTGGACGGCGTGGAGACGGTTGGGGTCCTCGGCGAGGGCTTCACCGAGACCGGCGGTGATGGCGGTCTTGCCGACGCCGCCTTTCTGGTTGCAGACGACGATACGGCGGGTGATCTCAGGGCGCTCGACGTCTGGCGCGGGGTTGGCGTCAAGCCACAGCTGGATGGACTGGGCGAGACCCTGAATCAGGGACACCCGGCGGTCAGTGGTGACCTGACGGAACTCGTCCCACTGGCCGGGGGGCAGAAACGTCGAGAAGGAGTCGGCGCCGGAAGTGTCGATGTTCGCCGTGGCGGAGGCGAGGCTGCACCAGTCCCTGATGCCCTGCTCGACGGCGGCTTGGATCTCAATGCCGTGCTGAGCGGCTCTGATCTTGAGGCTCTGCCGGAGCCATCCCGGCAGCTTGGAGACGACCTTCTCGCGGTCGCTGGAGGTGGCTGGCGAAGTCATGGGGACACCTTACTAACGTCCTTGATCCTTTGCTGCATCGACACGTTAGTTGAGCTGACTTGGTGGAGCGTCAGAGAGGCTGGCCCATCCGACGGGCCTATTACGGCGTAATAGCTCCGCTCGTAGCACCGCCAGGGCACGGCGCCTATTACGACGTAATAGACCGGCGATCACACGACGGGCCATCATCCTGCTCAGGCAGCCGCCGACACTCCGGAAGGGCCCGTCGTGCACCCCCACTCCAAGTGGGCGACTCCGGCGTCCATGGACGCTGCCGGGCATCGACGGGTCGGTCAGCGCCACAATCTGCTGCTGTTCCCGCGCAGGGCCACCGAGCCCGACGTGGCGCTTGCCGATGCGCGCAACACGGATGGTTGTCAGATCGCATGTACGGCCCTGCCTGCCAAGCAAGATCCCCTACAGGCTCCCGGTGGCCTCGGCGGACAAGGAAAGCCGCGGCTGCCGCTAGGGCGCGTATGGAGTCGTGATCAACCTGTGGGTTACGTCCACGCGGCGGGGCCTAGTGCAACTGACGGACAAGGAGTAGGAGTTCATCGAGCCGTACCTGCCAATCGGTGCGTACGGCCTGTACCCCCAGCGGCTGCGGCAGCAGTTCCAGGGCGTGATCTGGCGGTTCAAGACCGGTGGTCAGTGGCGGGAGATGCCGGCCGAGTTCGGCGCCTGGCCGACCGTTTCCAACCGCTTCCGGCAGTGGCGGGATGCCGGCGTCTTCGACGCCCTGCTGGAGGGCCTGATCGCAGCCACGAAGCGAGGTGGGGTGGACCTGTCCCTGGTCAGCGTCGACTCCACCACCGCGCGTCCTCACCACGACGCTGCTGGGATGCACCTGGGCGAGGACATCCTCACCGCTCGGGAGCAGGCCACCGAGGCGGAGAAGGCCAGATCAAAAGGTGAGACCACGAAGAACAAAACGGCAGGACGCCAAGAGCGGTCCCGAGCTGGAGGAGCGGCGACGTATCCGGCGTCGGCAAAAGCCCGGGTGAAGGCCGCCCTCCTTGGGCGCCCAGGGGGCGGGCCGACCAGCAAGACATCTCATGTCGCTGAAGGTCAAGCTCGAGGTCAGGCCGCGAGTGCGACAGGCGGAATGAAGGCTCGCTCTGCGTCGTAGACCGCGCCGTTCTGGAGGCAGTGGTAGAGGCATCCCAGGAGCTTGTTGAACAGGTTCCGCAGGGCTGCGGTGTGCCGTTCGCCGCCGGCCCGTCGGCGGTCGTAGTGGTCACGGGGCTCCTGTGTCCGCAGTGCGGCGAAAGCCCACATGTAGCCAACGGAGGCCAGGCGCTGGTTCTTGACGGCTCTGGCGACCACAACGTGGCTACGGCCGGAGGCGCGCGTCACGGGGGCCGCGCCGGCGTATGCCTTCAACGCCCGGGCATCCGCGAACCGTTCCCTATCGTCGCCGACCTCGGCCAGGACGCGGGCTCCGGACGTGATCGACAGGCCGGGGAAGCTGGTGATGATCTCCGCGTCCGGGTGGGCGAGGAACGCTTCTTCGGTGGCCGCCGCGAGGTCATCGGCGCTGTGGCAGGCCGCGCCGAGCTGCTGGATGAGGGCTTGGGTCTGTTTGCCCATGGCCTGCTCGACCTGCGGGAGCTGGTGCAGGTGGTCCGTGCGGAAGATCTCCCGTAGGCGCTCGTCCTCGGCCTCGATCCCCCGCCGGAGACGTCCGGCCCGCTTGAGCAGGGCGCGTAGTTGGCTGCGAGTGAGCCGAGCCGCTGTCGCCGGGGTGGGTGCCGCGGCGAGGACCACGCGGGCGTGCGCGGAGTCAAGGCCCAAGGTGCCGCTGCCGTGGAAGGCTGCCAGGGCGGCCGGGTAGTACTCGCGCAGGTGGGAGCGGAGCCGGTTGACCATCTGCGTCTTGTCCCAAACGGCGTCCTGGTGGGCGCGGGCCAAGACGGCGACGGACTGGGCGAGTTCGCTGTCGGTGGGCAGGGGTCGGTGGGCGGCCATGTCGGTGCGCAGGATGTTGGCCAGCACACGGGCGTCTGCGGCGTCCGATTTGGCGCGGGCGACACTACTGCGGTCGCGGTAGCGCGCGGCGGCCAGGGGGTTAATCGCGTAAATCTTCCGGCCGGTGGCGCGCAGGCTGGCGACCAGCAGCCGCGCGGGGTCTCGATGGCCACCGGTATCGGGGCTTCGGGGCTGTCGCCGTGGCGGGCGAGCAGCTCCAGCAGGGCGTGGAATCCGGCACTGTCGTCGCTGATGCGCAGCTTGGCCAGCTGGATGCCGTCCTGATCGACCAAGGCGATGTCGTGATGATTCTCGGCCCAGTCGATGCCGCAGAAGACCTTGCTCAATCTCGTTCTCCCGTCGTGGCACTGCGTGAACGTGCTGGTCAGCTCCGTGCGGAGCACGCGGCGCTCCAATAGAAGTGCTCGGAGCACGCCATCTCATGAGCCGTTCGTGTCTCCAGCGACCGGCCGGGACCTCGGTCTGCAGGAGAGCTCTGCGGCTCGCGAACTACTGAGAGGTCGGCCCCTGACTGCGGGCTGGGGACATGAAACCTGGCTGGGTTCCGCCGGGCGGGGCGCGGTCTTGCTGGAGGGATCGTGTCCCCGGATCCACCTTGGGCCTCCGCCTGACGGCGTGGTGAAGCGAGCCGGTCTGACACCGAGGGATCGCAGTCCCGGAACGGCGGCAGGCTTCCACCTCACCCAGTGAGCTCTTGCATTCCCATGCTCGGGCTCACTGCTGAGCTATTAGATCCACCTCGCCGCCGACCGCAGGTGCCGCCCGCTGGCGTTCGTGCTGACCGCGAGCCAGGACGCGAGCAGCCCGCAGTTCATCCCCGTGCTGGGAAAGATCCGGGTCCGCGGCCCCGACGGCCGTCACCGCACCCGACCGGACGTGGTCGCCGCCTACAAGACCTATTCGTCCCGCGGCAACCGCGCCCACCAGCGCAGACGCCACGCCAAGGCAGTGATCCCCGAAAACCAGCCACGACGCCGGCCTCTACAAGAAGAGGAACACCGGCGAGCGCCTGATCACCAAGCTGAAGGCCTGGCGAAGCGTCGCCACCCGCTACGACAAGACCCCAGACAGCTACCTCGTCGGCCTCCACCTGCGCGCCTCGATGATCTGGATCAAAGACTTCACCCGGCGCGGCCCCTGACTACGACCTGGTATGCGCCCCGCTCACGGGCCTCATGCGTCAGCCGTCGAAACGCGACCAGCGGAACTCGTGTTCGAGCAGCGGCGTCAAGGTGGCGCGGTGGAGCGCTGCGAAGGCCACGACGGCCTCGTTTTCGTCGCTGCTGATCGTCGTGAGCAGTCCCGGGGCGACGAAAAACTCTTCGGCGGTGTAGGTCGGCAGGAAGGGGCTCAGGGGCACGGGGCGCAGCATGCTCCACAACGGGGCGAGGCGCGCCGTCGGCATGGAGTAGGTCGTTGCCTGGTAGACGGCGGCGTTCATGGCCTCGTTAAGGGTGTACTGCATGAGAAAGCGGCTGAGCGGTTCTTCTTCGAGGATCGTCTCCGGGTCCGCCAAGAAGGGGTCTTCGGTGAGCCATACCCGGGGATCGGCTTCGCCCAGTTCGTGCGGTGGCCATGGGATGGACCAGTCCCGGGTGCGCTCGCCATCCATGGCAAAGACCAGCCGACCGCCGAGCGACCCGGAGGTGCGCCGGGGCTGTTTCAGCACCGGGTTGCGGAACCTGTGGATGGCCGGGCGGAGGCGGCCCAGGCGGTGGAAGGCGGCCAACGCCTCTGGCAGGTCGTCCGGCTCACCCGCCGCGCTCTCTGTCCCGGCCGGATCCGCCTCCTCGGTGGGAAACCAGCCGAGGACGAAGGACTCTAGGGCCCGGATCGAATCCGTTTCCACGTAGTCAACCCAGTCCACTTTCGGTACCGGCCCGGGTACCGGGACGGGTCGGACCGCATCCAGCATCTCGCGGGTCAGCGGTTGGTGGAGCTCCAATGTGGCGTGGTCAAAGTCGGCAGGTGCCGACGACTTTCCCCTGCAGCGCGCGGTACCCAGGAGAAGGCAGCCCTGGTCCAGGCGGGCGAAGAGGTGAATGGGCAACGCATCCCAGAAGTCGAACCGTGAATCGAGTGCCGGGACCCCGTCGCCGCGAAGGAGCACCTCGGTGGAGTCTTGGACACCGCTGACCCCCGGGTTGTCTCCAGACTCGACGATGACGACGGTCGCGTCCGCCCCCGCCCCGATCAGGGCTGGGCCCATCTTGTACCGGCGGAGCCCGGCTCCAGCGACGGACAGTGCTGCCGCCTCAGTGGTCAGGGACGGGAGCGGTTGCGTCATCCGGTCACCCTATAAAGGAGGAGGGATCAGGGCTGATTGATCGTGACTCGATACGTGCCCAGAGGTCTTTACGGCTGAGGCTACGGCTCGGGTTTGCGCTCCGTCTGGGTCTGGAGTTCACGCAGCGTAGGACGGCCGTCATTGCGCCTGCGCCGGTAGCCGCGCGCCCGGTGTTGGGGCGGTGACACCACACGCTCGTAGGGCGAGCGGAGTGACGAGGCATGGTGTGTCAGGGGGCGGGGCGACGGAGCGCTCGGCACTGTGGCGTGCGTTGAGCTCGTTGGAAGCGCGGCTTGCTGCGAACGCTGAGCGCGGGCTCGGAGCACACCGTCTGGTTGGTGGAACGACTGCGGACACCAGCAGCGGCCTCCCTGCGACCGGAGCTGGAGGGTCGACTCGCCCGTCACGTCGACGCGGACGACTCCTTTGTGGGGGACCGGATCGCCCATGTCCTGGCTGTGCCTGCGGTGCGGCGGCCATGCCCGCCCTGCTGCTGGCAAGGCTCAGTGATCGCAATGACGACGGGGACACTCTGAAACTCGATCTCCTCGACTTGTCTCCGCCTGGCCCGAGGCGTCGCTCAGGCTGGTCCTCGGCTGCTTCACCTCGGACGACCCCCTGGCGCGGTTGGTCGGTATGTGGGGCCTGAGCGTGACGGGTCACTGCTCGTCCTTCAGGCGGCGACTTCGCCTCGTCCCGCTCGGTGGCCTTGTGGGAGGAAGCCTGCATTCTCCAGCCGAGCGTGCGGCAGCAGGTCCAGCCCGGTCAGGTTGCACTCGGCGCCGGACCGGCGGCGCGTCTAGCGCCATGCGGGCCCAGCCGGGCGGTCGATACCGCTGCTCCGGGCCTGTCCACATGGGCTGCGAGTCGAACGGGCTCACGGCAAGACCTATTACGGCGTAATAGCTGGGCCCGTCGGGGGAGCCGCAGTCGCAGCTGCAAGCACGGTCCTGCGGCTCCGCAGCCGGGTTCGCCAGCTCAGCTATTACGGCGTAATAGCGGAACCCACCACGAGGCTGTGATGAGCAGTTGATGGCTGGCGTCCAGTGAAATCGATCAGCCCGAAGGACGAGAGCAGCTACAACCGATGGGGCGGCAGGTGGGGAGAGCAGATCGACCTTGCACCCGTGACCCAAGCGTCGGCCATGGGGCAATACGCCGGCTGTCCCCGCAGCAGGCCCATCTGTCTGCGGCTGCCCGCATCAGGCGCCGCCGCGATCGCTGGCGCTTGCCGATGGGCACAAGAAAGAATCAACAAATGGCATACACGCCCCTGCCAGGCAGAATCCCCGGCTCCCGGCGGCCTCAGCGCACAAGGAAGGCCGCACCTGCGGCTAGCGGCTTTGTACCTCTCGTAGTTACGACAGAGGGGGTTGTGTGCCGCTCGGTCTCACGCAACGCAGACACGACGGCGTTCAAGTAACGGTGGCGATAGAGCATCTGTGGCTGAGTAAAGCCGCTGAGCAGAAGCGCCGCGATCTCGTCGAACCAGCACCCGGCGTCCACGCCCGACAACGGCCCATCCCATCGCTCAAGGAGCCGGACAGCGATAGGGACGAGAAGCACGTGTCGTTACTGAGCGGCTTGTGGCGCTTTCCAGTTCAGCCGCCTCCCGAAGAGTGAGCCGACGTGCGGCCTCGAGTACCTCTGCTTGCGCAGCGAAGGCGGCCTGTCGGACCTCACGCCGAGACACAGACCTCACAGCGGGCCACGACCGTCAGGTGAACAATTCTCTAGCTGCGGCGTAGGCAAGACGCGCAGCATCAGTGGTGGCGGCTTGCTTCCCTGCACGCGCCTCTACACGCTTTAGCTCTCGGATGACGGCCTGCATGTACGTGCTGAGGCCAACTCTCTGCGTAGGCGTCTCACAGTGGGGGAGTACCTCTGCGATCTCGTCCAGCCAGTAGACGACTTCATCGTCGTCGCTCAGGTCCTCACGGTGGTCGAGGAGGCGCTGAGCTACGGGCGCGAGCAGCGCATGCCGACGGGTGGCTTCGCGCTGCGCCTGGCGCTCGGCAGCAGCGCGGGCAGCAAGTTGCCTCTCTACTTCCGCGACGGCCTCCGGAGTTCGTCGCACCGGTCGATCACCGAGTGAGGCGTCGCTCAGCGAAGCGGCCTTCAGACGTGCAGCCTTGTTGTAGGCCGCGCTGGAGGTGTTGACCGCGAGCGCCGGCGCCAAGTCCCTCCACTGGACATCGGCAGCTCGGGCATCAGCGATAGCCCGTGACTGGTGGAGATCGACCTGTTCCCGCAGGTACTCCCACAGCCGCACCCGTTCAATCGCGGCCACGCGCTGCGCCTTTTTGTCCCGCAGAGCGCCTACGCGCGCTTCCAGATAGAGCAGGGCCTGGAACAGCTCTTTGTCGTCCGGCATCCGCTCAACGTCTTTGTCCTCAGCATCTTCGTGGAGCTGACGAAGTTGTCCGACGACTGCCGCGGCATCGAGGGAACCGATCCGGTTCGGTGTTCTGAGCAGGGGCTTCGTTGGGTTGGGGGTTCTTCGGGCGTGACGTGGCATGGGGAACATTCTGTCCTGTCCGACAGCGATTCACAGAATGTGAATCCCCATCGGGCGGGTCCCAGGAGGAACCGGTAACTGCGAGCATCCATGGTCGGCCTCGGAGCGGTTTCAAGCAGACGTCGACCGCGCTGGGACGTGAACGTGTCCGTGTTGCGCAGAGTCCCTGGGGGGAACGGCCGGCCGACGGCCGTGCTCGCCTGGGCGCTGACCGGTGTCGTGGAGCCGGGCTCGGCGAGGTCCACAGACTCGCCAAGGCCGAGGAACTGGGCAGGCTCCTGGAGAGCGGTGCGCTCGCCGAGGTGCGCGTTGGGATCCTCGCTTGCGCCACGAGCGCAGGGCACGTCGTTTCATCGACCAACTCGAGTAGTAGGCGTGCGCCGAGCCGGATGCCCTGCCCTGGCAGAAGGGACGGCGCGACCAATGCGCGAGGAACCGCACGCCGCGGCCCGGCCCCCTTGACAGGCTGGTGACGCCGGCGCGTCCAACGTCGTCAGCGACGCCATGCAGTCCTCGCGCCCTTGGCTGACGAGTTGCAGCGGGCGGTGACCGCGCCCATCAACGCTGGAGCTGTGGTTCGAACCAGGGCTGCCCGAGCGATGCGCTGCAGGCGTGGACAACGAACCCGACCCAATGCAGTTGGTCCAGTTCGCCTCGACCAAGCTGGGGAAGCGCCGCATCCGTTCGATACTCACCCACGCGGCGCACGACAGCCTTGGCGGCGTCGCGGGCGCCCTCGTCACATGCGGTGACGACGCCCTAGCCGGGCTGCGGAGGGCTCAGCAAGAGTGGGCTAAGGTCCGGACTCCCAGGTCGCGAACGATGCCTCATCGCCGGGGTCGGGAAGGCGGCCGGTGGCTGTCGCCGGGTCGGGCGGGTCCGTGCGTTGATCTGGACCGCACACCCCCAAGCCGGTAGCCATGCCAGCACCAGTCAGCCGTGGCACGGCATCTGACCGAACTGCCACAGGGCTGTGGACAGACAATGCGGCCAACTCGCCGCCACTCCGCAGTAGTACACCGGCCTCTACCCTGTGCCCTTGCCGGTCGCTGCCCAAAAGCAGCCACCGGTGTGTCCACACCCAACTCACGGCGAACCCCCACGTCAACTGTTCAGTTGTCGTGTCCGTTGTCCGCGGCTCAGCGCCTCAGTCCTCGCCTAGTGACCTGAGTCGGAGATTCATCGTTGGTTCGGTATGAGTCG
>NZ_LIRK01000229.1 GCF_001419765.1 Streptomyces torulosus | reverse complement strand
CAGCCCTGTGGGCCGGAAGACCATCAAGTCTTCCGGCCCACAGGGCTGTTGAAGGCGCCGCGCCTCAGACGGGCCGGGGCGGGCACACTCGTATCAGCCGCGGGCCAAAGCCCCGGCTTCCGGCCTCCATGGCGGCACCCGCTGGCTTCCACGGCGCCACGGCCGACCTCGATCACGGCACCGCCAGTGCGTCGGCGGCGGCGCTCGCTCGTCTCAGCGACGGTCGTCGCGGTTCGCCGCTTCGTCCTCGGCCTGCTTCGCCTCGACCTCGGGGTCGAGGGCGGACTCGTCGCTGCCGCCCACGGAGGACAGCCGCCCGGGCTCGGAGACCTCGGTGGCGGCGGGGGGCTCGACCAGCCAGTCGGGGTTGGCCTGCTTGTCCCACCACTTCCAGGCGGCGAAGGCGCCGCCCGCGAGGACGCCGATCACGGCCACGCCCTTGAAGACGCGGCCGGCCCTGGCGCGACGCTGCTGCTTGCGGATGAGCTTCTGGATCTGCTCGGGCGACACCTGACCGCGCAGCGCGGCCAGCGCCGCCACGCTCCGGGCCGTGGCCTCCTCCCGCATGGGGCCGGCAGCGGCCACTGCCTGCTCGAGTCGCGGGCGGGAGTAGTCGGCGGCCTGGCGGGCCGCCTTCCGAGTGCGCACGGCGGCCTCATGCGCCGCGCTGTCGATCTTCGGCGGTACGTGCGTGCGTGCCTGTTCCAGACGCGGGACGACAAGGGCGCCGTACTGGACGCGTGCCTGTTCCGCGGCCTGCGACACCTTGGGCGCCATTTTCACGCGCGCCTCGTGTGCGTAGTGCGAGGCCTTTTCCTTGGCCGTGTCGGCGTAGGGCGCCACCACTTCCGCGGCGTGCAGCACGCTGTCCTTCGCCGAACCGGTCGCGGCGCGCACGCTGTCGATGCGGGTCACGGGATCCTCCTCCTCGGTGGCGTACGGTATTTCGACTTTCCACCCTTTTGGCGATCATGCCTCTCGGAACGCTCTGAGGCATGTGAGGGCGGGCATCCGGGTCATGCGAGCCGGCTCCGCGCGGTCAGGAAGCCGGGAACCGTTCGCGATCCGGTGCTGTGCAATTGCGGATGAATACGGGGCAACGGGAGCTTGTCCACGACAGTGCCGACAATGCCACGGATCGTCGCCAAGCGCGCCGATACCGTGGGTACTCGACCCGTTTTTGGTGCGCATGCCGGACGAGGGCGTGGCCGTCGGGCGACTCCGGGCGCCGTCCGTGCGAGGATCGGGGAAGTCACAGAGGACAACGGAAGGCAGATCGTGGCTGAGCAGCTGTACGCCACCCTGAAGACAAACCACGGCGACATCGCGGTGCGGCTGCTGCCGAACCACGCGCCCCAGACGGTCAAGAACTTCGTCGAGCTCGCCAAGGGCGAGCGCGAGTGGACCCACCCGGCGACCGGCCAGAAGTCCACGGACAAGCTCTATGACGGCACGGTCTTCCACCGGGTGATCAGCGGATTCATGATCCAGGGCGGTGACCCGCTGGGCAACGGCACCGGCGGCCCTGGCTACCAGTTCGGGGACGAGTTCCACCCGGACCTCGCGTTCGACAAGCCCTACCTGCTGGCCATGGCCAACGCCGGTCCGGGCACCAACGGCTCGCAGTTCTTCATCACCGTCTCCCCGACGGCATGGCTGAACCGCAAGCACACCATCTTCGGCGAGGTCGTCGACGCGGCCAGCCAGAAGGTCGTCGACTCCATCGCGACCACCCAGACCAACCCCCGCACCGACCGCCCGGTCAAGGACGTCGTCATTGAGTCGGTCGTCGTCGAGACCCGCCAGGGCTGAGCCGCCCGAAGGCCCGCCACGCGGGCCGGGGCCTCAGGGGCGCCCGCGTGCGCCGGAACCGAAAGGTTCGCAAGGTCCCCAAGGGAACCATTCGCCCCGCTCATCCGTAAGGATGGGCGGGGCCGATGTGTTCCACACACGAGACGGAGGGGACCGATGGACCAGGTGCCGAGCAGCCCGCAGGACGCGCAGAGCCTGCCCACCTGCTACCGGCACCCGGACCGCGAGACGGGCATCCGCTGCACCCGGTGCGAACGCCCCATCTGCCCCGAGTGCATGGTCAGCGCCTCCGTCGGCTTCCAGTGCCCGGACTGCGTCCGCAACGGCTCGGGCACGGGCCACGCCCCCTCCGCCTCCCAGCCCCGCACCCTCGCGGGCGGCACCGTCAGCGCCGATCCCCGTCTCCTCACCAAGATCCTCGTCGGCGCGAACCTGCTGCTGTTCCTGGTGCAGACGTCGCTGGGCGACCGCTTCACCGACCGGGTCGACCTCATCGGGCGAGCCTGGGTCCCGGAGCTCGGGCTCCAGGGCATCGCCGAGGGCCAGTGGTACCGGCTTGTGACGTCGATGTTCCTGCACAGCGGCGTCACGCACATCCTGTTCAACATGCTCAGCCTCTGGTGGATCGGTGGCCCCCTGGAGGCGGCCCTGGGCCGTGCCCGCTATCTGACGCTCTACTTCGTCTCCGGCCTCGCGGGCAGTGCCCTCACCTACCTGCTGGCCGCGCCGAACCAGCCGTCACTCGGTGCGTCCGGCGCGATCTTCGGTCTCTTCGGTGCGACCGGCGTCCTCATGCGGCATCTCAACTACGACATGCGGCCGCTGGTCATCCTGCTGGTGATCAACTTGATCTTCACGTTCAGCCCGTTCTTCAACATCTCGTGGCAGGCCCATGTGGGCGGCCTCGTCGGCGGTGTCGTGGTCGGCTACGCGATGGTGCACGCTCCTCGGGAGCGGCGGGCGCTGATCCAGTTCGGGGTGTGCGCCCTGGTCCTGGCCACCGTCCTGATCATGACTGTGGTCAGGACTGCCCAGCTCACCTGATCAGCCCTGATTCACCGGTGAGCGGGCACCTGGACGATGTTGCTACAGCACTGTTGTCCACAGACCGTGGCGGATCTTGTGCATAGGGTGCGGGAACAGGTGTGCCCCCTGTCGCTCACCTGCGTTTCCGCAGGTCGGACAGGGGGCGAACATGCTTGCGAGGGTGACGGATCAGTCATACCGGCGTCAACGCCCGATGAGTTATCCACAGATCGTCGTTCTTTTTCCCCACTGTGGAAAACACCTGTGGATAACTCCGTGGATAGCTCTGGGGAGGGCTGGTCACACGGGTGTGGAAAGTGCTACTTCCACTGGGTCGAGACGCCGAATCCGGCGGCGATGAAGCCGAAGCCCACCACGATGTTCCAGTTGCCGAGGGAGTCGATGGGCAGCGAGCCGTCGGTCACATAGAAGATGACGATCCAGGCCAGGCCGATGAGGAACATGGCCAGCATGACGGGAGCCACCCAGCCGCGGCTGTTCAGCTTGATGGCTGTGGCCTGCTTCGACGGCGGCGGCGTGTAGTCGGCCTTCTTGCGGATACGTGACTTCGGCACGAGGGTCTCTCCTGTCGATGCGCTGCGTGGCCGCGCAGGGAACGGGGCGGGGCTCCGGGGCAGCGTACAAGGGGACACTGAATGCTCCCCCGGGCGTCCGTTAGCGTAGTGCTTCCGCGCCGCCTAAGGAGATAAGGGTACGTTGAGCAATTCAGCCGACTCCCCCAAGGCCGGTTCCGGCGACTCCTCCGGGCCGGGTTCCGGGACCGTCGAGTCCGACGGCTCCTCGTCCCTCGCGACCGGTGACGCCTCCGCCCGGGGCGGTGTCCGGCCCGTGCGCGTGCTCACCGTGGGGGTCTTCGCCCTCGCCGGGCTCATCTTCTTCACCAGCTTCGACACGGCCAAGGGCACGAACATCCGCACGGACGCCTCGTTGCTCAAGCTCTCCGACCTGATCCAGGAGCGCAGCCACAAGAACGGGCAGCTCGACGAGTCCAACGGGGTGCTCCGGGACGACGTCGAGGCCCTCGCCGAGCGGGACGACGGCAGCACCGAGGCCGAGGACGCACGGCTCACGGCGTTGGAGAAGAACGCCGGCACCCAGCGGCTCAAAGGCGAGGCCATCACCGTCACCCTGAACGACGCCCCGCCGAACGCCACCGCCAAGCTTCCCGGCTACCCCGAGCCGCAGCCCGACTACCTGGTCATCCACCAACAGGACCTGCAGGCCGTGGTGAACGCCCTGTGGCTGGGCGGCGCCAAGGGCATCAAGGTCATGGACCAGCGGCTCATCTCCACCAGCGCCGTGCGGTGCGTCGGCAACACCCTGATCCTCCAGGGCCGCGTCTACTCGCCGCCGTACAAGATCCAGGCGGTCGGTGACCCCGAGAAGCTCCAGAAGGCGCTCGCCGAGAGCAAGGCGATCCAGAACTACATGGTGTACGTCAACGTCTACGGACTCGGCTGGAAAGTCACGGAGGACGGGCCGGTGACTCTGCCCGGCTACTCGGGCACAGTGGATCTGCAGTACGCCAAGCCCGTGGAGTAGAAGCCCGTAACGGCAGCCGGGGGACCTGTGTCGGTGCGTGTGATCGTCAGGACCGTCAGCGAACTCTGCATCACCGTCGGCACCCTGATCGTGCTCTTCGTCGTCTACGTGCTCTTCTGGACCGGCGTGAAGGCCGACACCGAGATGGACCGCCAGGTCGACCTGCTCCAGGACCAGTGGGCGAGGCAACCGGTGCGACCGACCAGCGCGGCGGGGACCACGGCGAGTCCGAAGCCGCCCGCGCCGTACAAGGACGCGAAACCCTTCGCCCTCATGTACATCCCGCGTCTTGGTTTCACGTGGAACAAGCCTGTGCTGGAGGGCACCAGGACCAGCACCTTGAAGAAGGGGCTCGGGCACTACGCGAACACCGCTCAGCTGGGACAGAAGGGAAACTTCGCGGTCGCCGGCCATCGCCGCACCTATGGCGATCCCTTCAAAGATTTTCCCAAGCTGCGGGCCGGTGACGCGGTGGTCCTGACCGACGGCGCCCACTGGTACACGTACGTCATCGACAAGGGGCCCTATCGGACATTGCCCGCGGACGTCCAGGTCATCGACCCCGTGCCGAAGAAATCGGGCTACACGCGCGCGGGGCGCTATCTGACGTTGACGACCTGCGACCCGGAGTGGGGCCACAGCCATCGGCTCATCGTGTGGGGCCATCTCGAATCCACGAAGCCTGTGGAGTCAGGGAAACCTGAGGCACTACGCCGTTAGTCTGGTGGCGGTACGGCGTGAATCCGGTGCCGTGGTGTGAAGGAAGGGACGGCATGTACGGCTGGATCTGGCGGCATCTGCCCGGCAATGTGTGGCTGAAGGCGCTGCTTTCCATCGTGCTCACCCTGGCCGTCGTCTACGTCCTCTTCCAGTACGTCTTTCCCTGGGCGGAGCCCCTGCTGCCCTTCAACGATGTGACGGTGAACGACCAGTGAGTGCCGCCCGACCCGCCCGCATCCTCGTCGTCGACAACTACGACAGCTTTGTCTTCAACCTGGTCCAGTACCTGTACCAGCTGGGCGCGGAGTGCGAGGTGCTGCGCAACGACGAGGTGGCGACCGCGCACGCCCAGGACGACTTCGACGGTGTCCTGCTGTCCCCCGGACCGGGCACCCCCGAGGAGGCCGGCGTCTGCGTCGACATGGTCCGCCACTGCGCCGAGACCGGCGTGCCCGTGTTCGGGGTGTGCCTCGGCATGCAGTCCATGCAGGTGGCGTACGGCGGGGTCGTGAACCGCGCCCCCGAACTGCTGCACGGCAAGACCTCGCTGGTGGAGCACGAGGGCAGGGGCGTCTTCGCGGGCCTGCCGACGCCCTTCACCGCGACCCGCTACCACTCGCTGGCCGCCGCGCCCGCGACCGTACCCGTCGAACTGGAGGTCACGGCTCGTACGCACGACGGGATCATCATGGGCCTCAGGCACCGTGAACTTCCCGTCGAGGGCGTGCAGTTCCACCCCGAGTCGGTGCTCACCGAGCACGGCCACCGCATGCTGGCCAACTGGCTGGTGGAATGCGGGGACGAAGGCGCCGTGGCGAGGTCGGCGGGGCTCGCCCCGGTGGTGGGCAGGGCCACGGCGTGACAGCCCTGCGCCCCGAGCGCGAGAGTGCCCCCTACGGCGGCGAGGCCGCGTACGGGGGCGCCGAGTCGTTCGAGGCGGAGGATTTCAGCACCCTCCCCCCGGCCGATCCGCCGCAGCAGTGGTACGCCCCGCCACAGGCCCAGCCCCAGGAGATGGACTACCCCCAGGGCGACTGGTACGGCCGGCGGGACTACGCGGAGCCGTCCTACGAACCGCGCTCCAGGACGCCCTACGGGGAGCCCTTCGAGAACTACGAACCGACCGCCTACCAGGCGCCACGGCCCTCGGCCTATGAACCGGCCGTGCACGAGCACACCCCGGTCGACACCGCCCAGGAGCACCCTCCGATCGACGAGGAGACGGTGGCCCTCCGGGTGGAGGAGGCCCGGCGTCTGGCCGCCGAGGCCGAGGCGATACAGACGCCGCCCGCTCCAGGGGGCCGCGCGGCGCGCCGTAAGGCCGCCAGACGGCACGGGAGGCACGGAGGGTCCCCGGGAGCCCGGGCGGGCTCCGGAGCCGCTCACGGGCCCGACAAGCCCTTAGGGGCGGCAGGAGAGGCTTCGGCGCCGCTCTCCCGGGTCGAGGCACGGCGGGCTGCGCGAGCGCGCAAGCCCAGCATGGGCGTGGTCGCGAGCCGGGTGATCGGCGAGGTGTTCATCACCACCGGCGTGCTGATGCTGCTGTTCGTGACGTATCAGCTCTGGTGGTCGAACATCCGGGCCCAGCAGCAGGCGGGCCGGGAGGCGACCAGCCTTCAGGAGGAGTGGAAGAGCGGCAAGCGCGCGCCGGGCGCGTTCGAGCCCGGCCAGGGCTTCGCCATCCTGCACATCCCGAAGCTCGACGTGGTCGTGCCCATCGCCGAGGGCATCAGCAAGTCGAAGGTCCTGGACCGCGGAATGGTCGGGCACTACGACGAGAACAGCATCAAGACGGCGATGCCCCAGGACAAGACGGGCAACTTCGGTATCGCGGGACACCGGAACACCCACGGAGAACCGTTCCGGTACATCAATCGTCTGAAGCCGGGCGACCCGATCGTCGTGGAGACCCAGGACGCGTACTACGTCTACGACATGGCGTCGATCCTGCCCGTGACGGCGCCGTCGAACGTCAGCGTGCTCAATCCGGTGCCCCCGGGCTCGGGATTCACCGGGCCCGGCCGCTACATCACCCTCACCACGTGCACCCCGGAGTTCACCAGCAAGTACCGCATGATCGTGTGGGGCAAGATGGTGGAGGAACGGCCGCGCAGCAAGGGGAAGCCCGACGCGCTCGTCCAGTAGGGGCTCGATCAAGGGCGGATGAACTGTGGCAGTGACCACCGACGAGACCGAAGAGCGGACGGACACGTCCGAGACCGCGCCGAAGCGTCGTCGCATGGGACGGATCGCGATGGCGGTCAGTGTCTTCGGTGAACTGCTCATCACCGCGGGCGTGGTGCTGGGCCTGTTCGTCGTCTACTCACTGTGGTGGACGAACGTCCTGGCCGACCGCGAGGCCGGCGAGGAAGCGGACAAGGTCCGCGACAACTGGGAGGCGGCGGACGACAGCCCGGGCGCCCTGGACACCAAGGACGGCATCGGCTTCCTGCATGTGCCGGCCATGGAGAACGGCGAGGTCCTGGTCAAGAAGGGCACCTCGACCAAGGTCCTCAACGGCGGTGTCGCCGGCTACTACATGAGCCCGGTCAAGGCGACGCTCCCCACCACCGACAAGGACGGCAACTTCACTCTCGCGGCACACCGCGACGGTCACGGAGCCAAGTTCCACAACATCGACAGGCTCGAGAAGGGCGACCCGATCGTCTTCGAGACCCGCGACAACTGGTACGTCTACAAGGTCTACGACACCCTCTCCGAGACCTCGAAGTACAACGTCAAGGTCCTGTCGAGCATCCCCAAGGAGTCCGGCAAGAAGAAGGCCGGCAAGTACATCACCCTCACCACCTGCACCCCCGTCTACACCTCCCGCCATCGCTACATCGTGTGGGGCGAGCTGGAGCGGGTGGAACGGGTGAACGCGGAACGCACCCTGCCGAAGGAACTGCGCTAGCCGCGACTGTTTCACGTGAAACATCGCTATGGCGGCTGATTGCCCGGCTCCTACCGGAAAGACCGATGCCCGGCCCCTCTCCGGAGGGGCCGGGCATCGGTCTTGATGCTGGACGAGGTGGTGATCAGTCCTCGAAGCGGGCGCCGGTGAGGCCTCCGAAGAAGCCCCCGCCGTTGTTGCCGCCGTTGTCATTACCGCCGTTGTTGTTGCCGCCGAAGCTCACGGAGGCGAGGGTGATCGTCGTCTGGCTCGGCACGGCGTCGTTGCCGCCGTCCGGGTCCTGGTCGGTGACCAGCGCGGTGTCGCTCTGGTCGCTGCCCTGGGCGAACTGGATGTTGGTGAAGCCGTTCTGCTGCAGGATCTGCTTCGCCTGACCCACGGTCTGGCCGACCACGTTCGGGACCTTGGCCTTCTTCTCCTCGGCCTTCTTGCCGATCTGAATGGTCACCGTGTCACCCGGGTTGAGCTCGGTGCCCGCCTCCGGGTTGGTGGCGACGACCTTGCCGACGAGGTTGTCGTCGTCGGTCTCCACATCGGTGCAGGTGCCGACGAGGTCATTGGCCTCCATCTGGGCCTTGGCGTCGTCACAGCTGCGGCCCGCGACCGTCGGCACGACGGACTTCTCCGCCTCCTTGGCCACCGTCAGCGTGACCGTGGAGCCCTTCTCGCGCTTGCCGCTGTCGGGGTCCTGGCTGATCACGACGCCGGGCTTGCGGTCGGACTCCTCGTTCTTCCGCTCGACCACGAAGCCCTTCTCCTCCAGCTGGGCCTTGGCCTCGTTGAACTGGAGTCCGGTGACGTCGGGGACGGAGACCTTCGGGGCGCCCGTCGAGATCACCAGGGCGATGGTGTCGCCCTTCTTCACGGGGGCGTCGGCCGCAGGGTTCTGACTGCAGACGTTGCCGGTCTTCTGGTTCTCGCAGGCCTTCTGGGTAGTGGTCACCTTGAGGTCGACGTTGTTCGCCGCCTGTCTGGCTTCCTTCTCCGTCTGGCCGATGAAGTTCGGGGCCTTGAGGGTGTCGTTGCCCCCGTCCCCACCGGCGAACATCCACCGTCCGATGAGGATCGCGCCCACGAGCACGAGCACACCCGCGACGACCAGCAGGATCGTCGAGGTGTTGTTCTTCTTCTGCTGGCGGCGACGCCCCTGGCGGTCGTCATAGCCGTAACCGTCGTCCCCGTTCATCGGGGGCAGCATCGTGGTGGCGCCGGCGTCCTGGGAGCGCAGCGCCGTGGTGGCCTGGTCGTCCGGGTAGCCGCCGTAACCGACCGAGCCCATGGCCGCGGTGGCCGCGACGGGCTGGCCGTCGAGGCAGGCCTCGATGTCGGCGCGCATCTCGTCGGCGGACTGGTAGCGGTAGTCCGGGTCCTTGACCAGGGCACGCAGGACGATGGCGTCCATCTCCGGCGTGATCTCCGGATCGAAGACGCTCGGGGGCTGAGGCTCCTCCCGTACGTGCTGGTAGGCGACCGCCACGGGGGAGTCGCCGACGAACGGGGGACGGACCGTCAGCAGTTCGTAGAGCAGACAGCCCGCGGAGTACAGGTCGGACCGGGCGTCCACCTGCTCGCCCTTGGCCTGCTCGGGGGAGAGGTACTGGGCGGTACCGATGACGGCGGACGTCTGCGTCATCGTCATGCCGGAGTCACCCATGGCGCGGGCGATACCGAAGTCCATCACCTTGACCTGGCCGTTGCGCGTCAGCATGACGTTGGCCGGCTTGATGTCACGGTGGACGATGCCGTTGCGGTGGGCGTACTCCAGACCCTGGAGGATGCCGATGGTCATCTCCATGGCCCGCTCCGGCAGCAGCTTGCGACCGCTGTGGAGAAGCTCACGGAGCGTCGAGCCCTCGACGTACTCCATGACGATGTACGGGATCGAGACCCCGTCGATGTAGTCCTCGCCCGTGTCGTAGACCGCGACGATCGCGGGGTGGTTGAGCGAGGCGGCCGACTGGGCCTCCCGGCGGAACCGGGCCTGGAAGGTGGGGTCGCGCGCGAGGTCCGCTCGCAGCGTCTTCACCGCCACGGTGCGGCCGAGGCGGGTGTCCATCGCGAGGTAGACCTCCGCCATGCCACCACGGCCGAGCACCTGGCCCAGCTCGTACCGGCCGCCGAGGCGACGCGGCTCTTCCATAGCTTCCTACCAGCCCTCTCCGTCGGTCCCGACCGCACCTCTGTGTGGTCCGGCGGCTGTGCTCCGGGCATACGGTACCCGTCTCGCCTTTCATGACCTGGCCAACCGCGTCACCCGATACAGGACCGGTATCGCAACGTGCACCGATGTGGAGGTGACGTGAGCGGGGTCACTTCTTGCTGTTGATCACTGCCTGCATCACGCTCTTCGCGATCGGGGCGGCGAGACCACCGCCGGAGATCTCACCACGGTTGGCGCTGCCGTCCTCCACGACCACGGCCACGGCCACCGGCGAGCTGCCGTCGCTGAGCTTGGCGTAGGAGATGAACCAGGCGTACGGAAGCTCCTTGTTGTCGACGCCGTGCTGGGCGGTGCCGGTCTTGCCGCCGACGGTGACGCCCTCCGCGTTGATCTTGGCTGCACCACCGGTGCCGCCCGGATCGTTGACGACGGTCTCCATCATCTTCTGCAGCTTCTGAGCGGTCTCCGCCGAGACGGCCTGGGAAAGCGGCTCCGGGTCGTGCGACTCGATGACGTCGAGGTTGGAGGCGCGCAGCTGGTCGACCATGTACGGCTTCATCAGCTCGCCGTCGTTGGCGATGGCCGCGGAGACCATCGCCATCTGCAGCGGAGTGGAGCGGTTGGAGCCCTGGCCGATGCCGTCGAGCGCGTTCTGCGGCTCGTTGTCCACGGGGTAGACACTCTCCGCGGCGCGGACCGGGACGTCCAGCTCGGCCTCGTTGAAGCCGAACTTCTCCGCCTGCTCGATCATCTTCTCGTTGGTGACGCTGTCGCTGAGCTTGGCGAAGACGGTGTTGCAGGACACCTTCAGGGCCTCGCGCAGGGTGGCGTTCTCACACTTGCCGTGCTGGTTGGTGAGGTCGGTCCTCGTGCCGGGCAGCTGGTACGGGTCCGGGGTGTCCGTGGCCTTGTCGATGCCGTCGACGATGCCGTTCTCCAGGGCGGCGGCGGCCGTGACCACCTTGAACGTGGAGCCCGGGGGGTAGGTCTCGCGCAGCGCGCGATTCAGCATCGGCTTGTCTTTGTCCTTCTCAAGCTTGGAGAAGGCCTCGCCGTCCTTCTGGCTGACACCGGCGAAAACCGACGGGTCGTACGACGGAGTGGAGGCCAGGGCGAGGATCGCGCCGGTCTTCGGGTCGATCGCGGCGACTGCGCCCTTCTTGTCGCCGAGGCCCTCGAAGGCCGCCTTCTGCGCGGCGGCGTTGAGGGTGGTGACGACGCTGCCGCCCTCCTTCTTCTCGCCGGTGATCATGTTTAGCGTGTTCCGGAAGAACAGCCGGTCGTCGTTGCCGGTGAGGATGCCGTCCTCGAGGTTCTCCAGCTGGGAGGCGCCGACGATCTGCGACGAGTACCCAGTGACCGGCGCCCAGATCTCGCCGTTCTTCCAGGTCCGCTTGTACTTGTAATCGGTGCCCTTGGTGGCGACGGACCCGGTGATGGCCTTGCCGTCGACGATGATGTCGCCGCGGGGGGTGGCGTAGCGCTCGATGCCGACCCGGCGGTTGCTGTCGTCCGTCTTCAGTGAGTCGGCCTGGACGTATTGGATCCAGTTGTCGCGGATGAGCAGGGCCAGGACAAGGAGCCCGCAGAAGATCGCGATCCGGCGCAGGGGCTTGTTCACGGTCGGACCACCTGGGTCATCTCGGCGTCAGGGTTGGGGGCGGGTGA
>NZ_LIRK01000228.1 GCF_001419765.1 Streptomyces torulosus | reverse complement strand
GCTGTGACCGGAAAGGTTCACCGGCTCGCGACGCCCGGCACGGCACCTCGCGGCGTTGTCGCATGACCCGAGTACATCCAGTACACGGGTCATGCTCCGCCTTGCGAGGCACCGCACCGGACGCAGCGAGCTTTCCGGCAAACCTTTCCGGTCACAGCACTAGACGGCGCCGCGCCTCTCTTGGGATCGCCCGCCCAGCCCGGCCGCGGATCAGGCTCGGGTAGGCGAGTGCGCAGCACAGGATCCGGCGGCTTCCACCTCACATCCCGTCCCTTCCCCTAACATGAGGCGCCCTTGCTCTTGCGTGGCGGGGCGACGGGGACGGTCGCGCGCAGGTGGCCGCTGGTGATGTCCATGATGTCGGCGAGCTGGGCGATCTGCTCGGGGCTCAGGAGGTCCACGAACCCCTCACGGACCGTGGCCAGATGGCCGGGGGCGGCGGTTTCGAGGACTCGCTGCCCCTCGTCGGTGAGGATGGCGAGCACCCCGCGTTCGTCCTCGGGGTCGGTCTCGCGGCGCAGCAGTCCGGCCTTCTCCAACTGGGCTACCTGATAGGTCATTCCGCTGCGTGAGAAGACCATTCGCTCGGCCAGCTCGGTCATCCGGTGCCGCCGCCCCGGGCTCGCGTGGATGCGGGTGAGGATCTCGTACTGGACCCGGGTGACCCCGCCTGCCTCGCTGAGCTGGGCGTCGACCATGCGAGCGATCAGGCTCGCGGTGACGAGGAAGCCGTTCCAGGCGCGCATCTCGGTCTCGTCCAGCCAGCGGGGCTCGAGTTCGGTCATGGCACCACTCTACCCAACTGATTCGAACTCGAAGCACTTGCTTCGAGTTCGAAGCAAGGCTAGGGTCCTCACCGTCGCCTTAAAACTTCGAATTCGAAGCACCTGTCGACCATGCGTACTCAGCCCTATCCCAGGAGCAGTAGTGAAGATCAGCATCATCGGCGCGGGCAATGTCGGTTCCGTCCTCGCCCGACGGTTCGCCGAGAACGGTCATGACGTCACCACGGCCAACTCCGCCACCGACCCGGACCGGCTCGCCGCCGATGTGGAGGCTGCCGAAGTCACCGTGCTTGCCGTGCGCTTCGAGGTGGTCGCGCAACTGGACGCGCGGGTGAAGACCGCCCTGTCCGGCAAGGTCGTCATCGACGCCACCAACCCCCTGACCGCCGACTTCATGTCGCTGACCGTGGGCCACACCACCTCGGGAGGGGAGCGGAACGCTGCGGCGCTGCCTGGCGCCCGCATGGTCAAGGCCTTCAACACGGCCATGGCCACCACCATGGAGACCGGCCGGATCGGCGACGTCCCGCTCCTGCTGCCCGTGGCCGGCGACGACGACCTCGCCAGGAAGACGGCGCTCGGACTCGCCGCCGAGCTGGGTTTCGACGCCGTCGACGTAGGCCCGCTGAGCAATGCCCGCTACACCGAGCCCGCCGTCGAGCTACTGATCCAGCTCGCCTTCGGCCAGGGCCTCGGCCCTGGCATCGGCTTCGTGCTGGCCCGCGCCTGAACGCGGCGCTCGGCAGGGCAGGACGCCGAGAGCGCGTGCCGACCGGGCCGACTCCGCCGAGCGTGCGGTGGAGCCGGCCCGGGCATGTTCGGCCCCGCTGTGTCGACAGCGCGTAGTCCGCCCGCACGTGGGCTCGCTGGAGCGGACAACCTTTCGGTTGTGCAGTTCACTGCGCTTGCAGACGACTTGCCAGCAGCTGTGTGTCGATCCACGTGGCCAGATCAGGGAGATCGGCCGGTCAAGATCGGCCGATTGGGCATGACAGCGCCGGCCAGGACACCGATGCCGGACGGCTTTGAAAGCCTGGAGGAGCCTTTCTTCTCGCTCGAGTTGCAGGACAGCTACTGAAGTTGAATGCGTGATGTCGGTGCCCATCGCTGGCGCTGTCGGTGTCAGGCACGGTGGAAGCCGATACGGTTCGGCGTCGTCAGTAGATGATGGACACGATCTGGCAAGCGGTTTCGGCGAGCCGACGGTCTCCTTGCACGTGGGCGCGGGCCAGGGCATCTGCAGGATCGATGTTCCGCGTACACAATCGCCAGACGGTCTCTGTATCCAGCAGCACGGCTGCGGTTGGTCGGCTGCTCGGCGCTTCGGCCAACGACCATCCGTCCGCCGTGGCGGTTACCGTCCAGCTGCCGCCCGCGGGGCCCTCGGCGATCACCTGGACCTGCACCCCGATTGGTGCTGACGTGCGGCGGAGCGTGTGGGGCATGGCCCGCATGAAGGTATCCAGCACCATGGCCAGGGCACGCGGCTCCGGGTCGGTGTCGCGGCCGATGGCGTGGCGGATCTGCTGCCGGTGGGTCCAGTGCTCGGTGAATTCCCGGGCGATGTCCAGCCATGCCGGTGCGGGGTCGACGCCTGCCCACGACACGCCCAGGGCGGCTGCGTCAAGGTTGGCTGTGGCGAACCGCTGGGCGAGCTGGGTGCCCGCCGCTGCCAGGGCGCTGATGAGCGAAGCAGGGCTGTCATCGGCGTGCAGCTCAACCCATTCCTGATTCGTGCGGTGGATGAACGCCTCGAGCGTCTCGCCATCGGCGAAGCCGCTCCGGTAGCTGTGGCCGAGGCGGCCGTAGTAGTCACCGAGGAGGTGGGCGGCAACGTCGCGGACCGTCCAGCGTCCGGCTGCTGTCCTGCTCCAGTCGGAAGGTGTCAGACCGCGCAGGGTATCGAGCAGCGACCTGAGCTCCGGACCGAACAGCGCACGCGCGTCGATCGGGTTACCCAGCCAGGAAATGCCGGATACGCCGCTGGCCTGAGGACTCATGGCCACAGCCTGTCAGCCAGGAGCCGCGGTCTGCCATCGAATACTCCCGGCCCGGAGCGTCCGGGTGACCCACGGTGTCAGCCATCGGCGATCAGTCCGGTGGCGGCGAGACAGGCGTCCACCAGTCGGGGCGGTACTGGATCTGCTTGAGTCGGCGCTCGACGCCTCTGGTGCCCGTGCTTGCGGCCCGCGGTACTCGCCCACGGCGTAGATCAGCCTGGAGCGCGCGCCTGCCGGGCTTGTAACAGACCATCCCGGCCATCGACACCCCGCCGGAGCCCCGGCCGCGCACCCGTACCACCGGTGTGCGGCCGATGCGTCCCCAGGTCCTGGCGCGCGGCGGCGTGATCGACTGCCCGGCCTCGTTCTGGAGACGATCCAGTCGCCGAGTGCCGCCGCGGCGCTCTTACCCGCGGCCAGACCTCCTGCTTCCACAGCTCCACCGCCGCAGTGGGGCCACCCATGATCCACCCGACTGCAATGCCGCCCGGCTCGCGTTCAACTCAGAAGCGCTGCCCCTGGGGGTCATCACGTCCACGAGCTTGAAGACCGGCCACCACGGGTCTGTCAATCGAGTGGTGCAACTGAGGTAGTTGGGGCTACTGGCGGGCGGCGGAGAGCCGGCCGTCGAAGGTGATGTCGAAGGCGTTCAGCGCGGTCTTCCAGCGCATGGCCCAGCGGGCCTGTCCCGCGGCCTCCTCCTCGGTCGGAGCCGTGTAGACGGGCTTGAGGAGGCGGGCGATCTTGTCCCAGTCCTGGCGGGCGGCATAGCGGCATCGCGGAAGGAGTTCCGCAGCAGGTGCACCACGCAGGTCTGCGCGATGGTCCGCGGCCAGACGGTCTCCACTGCCTCGGGCAGGCCCTTCAGGCCGTCGCAGACCGACATCAGCACGTCGTTCACGCCGCGGTTCTTGATCTCGGTGAGGATGTGCAGCCAGTGCTTGGCGCCCTCGGCACCGTCGCCGGCCCACAGACACAGGGTCTCGCGCCGGCCCTCGACCGTGACCGCGAGGGCCACGTAGATCGACCGGTTGGCGACCGCGCCGTCGCGGATCTTCACGTGGATGGCGTCGATGAAGACGACCGTGGAGACGGCGTCGAGGGGCCTGCTCTGTCATTCGGCCATGCCCTCGAGAACCTTGTCGGTGACGGTGGAGATGGTCTGCCGGGAGACCTCGGCGCCATAGACCTCGGCCAGGTGGGCCTGGACCTCTCCGGTGGTCAGGCCCTTCGCGGCCAGCGAGATGACCATCTCGTCGACCCCGGTCAGGCGCTTCTGCCGCTTCTTGGTCTTGGAGCGTGTGCCGTTGCGAGAGTTGCCGCCGCTCTTGCCCGCCGGATCGTGCTTGTCATAGCCGAGGTGGTCGGTGATCTCGCCTTCCAGGGCGGACTCCAGCAGCCGCTTGGTCAGCTGCTGCAACAGCCCGCCCTCGCCGGTCAGCTGCAGACCCTGGGCCTGGGCCCGGCTCACCAGCTCGTCGATCAGCTACGGTCGAACAGGCGCGCCGGGCCGCTGCCGACCCCCGTCGCCGGGGCCAGGCCAAGAGCCTGTGGGCAAATTCCGCGGCCGTCGCTGACCGCATCCGCCTGCCCCACAAAGCATGTGGCAAGAGGGCCCCAGCAGGCAGCCTGAGCTGCCTTGCATCCCGGTCGGGTACATACCAGGGACAGGCGCAGGCCCCAGAGAACCGGCTGTGGCTGGCGCGGTAACTGACCGGCCCAGCCAGCCATGTCGTGGCTCCGGCCGGATGCCGCGACCTTCCCAACCGTCGTTTTGCGGCGCGGTGAGGACCGCGGGAGTCTGAAGAGGTGATTCGTCGGCGTGCTGCGGCCCGTGCGCCCGGCGCGCCCTTGACGTCGCGTGCCGAGAGCAGTGTCGATTCGGCGCCCAGCGGTGCCGTCAAGGCGCCGATGGCCTGTGTGGTCGCAGCGACTGTACCGATTGTGCTGCTGGAGCTGCTGATCGATGATCGCACGGTACGGCTCATCCCCCTGCTGATCCTGCTCCCCGCGTTCCCGGCGGCGGTCGGCACCGTACGCCAGACCGTCTACGCGGTGGCCTGGGTGCTGATCGTCGTCCCCGCGGTTCTGCTCTACCGCCCGCTCCCCTCGTCGTACGACTTCGCGATCGTCATGGTTCTCGCCTTCGTGCTCGGTGTGCTGTGCGTGGTGACCTGCCGCTGGCGGATCCGGCGCGAGGGGGAACTACTGCGGGTCCGGTCCACGGCTGTGGCTCTCCAGCGGCAGATGCTGAGGTCCCTGCCGATCCTCACCGACCGGGTGATCGTCGACGGTGTCTATCTGCCGGTGGAGGCGGACCGGCTGGTGGGAGGAGATGTCTACGAGGTGGTGGCCTCGCCGTACGGCACGCGGCTGCTCTTCGGCGATGTCCAGGGCAAGGGGCTGCCCGCTATCGGAGCGGCCTTCGCCCTGCTGGGCGCTTTCCGCGAGGCCGCCCTGCGCGAGCCGACCCTCACCGCGCTCGTCAACGACCTGGAAGAGGCGGTGGTCCGGCACAACGCCTTTGCCCAGCAGACCGGTGAACCCGAGCGATTCGTCACCGCTCTCATCCTGGGCATCGACACCTCGACCGCAACGCAGGCAGTCAACTGCGGCCATCCTCCTCCCTACCTCCTGACGTCCGGACCGGTGGCCCCCGTGCAGCTCGGCGACCCGGGCGTACCACTTGGCCTTGGGGACCTCTCGCCCGAACCCAGGACCGTCGCGTGGTTCCCTTTCCCGCCGGGCGCCACCCTCATCAGCTGCAGCGACGGCGTCACCGAGGCCCGCAGTGCCACCGGTGCCTTCTATCCCCTTGCGGAGCGTATGGGGGCCTGGGCGGACATCTCGCCCTGGGAAGTCGCCGACCGCCTGACGCAGGACCTGAACCGCCACACCGCAGGGGAACGCCGGGACGACATCACCGCGCTCGTCGTCCGCAGAACCAACTGAATGTTTCTCCGCTCAAGGCAGCACACCACCGCCACGGCTTGGAGGCATCCGCCATGACGAACACCGCCCCTCCCGCACCGATCGTGGTCGGCACCGACGGCTCTCCCGCCTCCGGCCCGGCCGTACGCTTCGCCCTTCAAGAGTCCCAACTACGCGAGGCCGGACTCCGCGCAGTGTGCGCGTACGACTTCACCGCCAGGTACACCGGATTCGAGTGGCCTGCCGCCTCCGGTTTCGTCGATCTGGACACGCAACTGCGCGACGCCACGGTGGAGGCTGTCGCCAAGGCGCTGGAGGAGGCCCGGGAACAGGTCGGCGGCACGCCGGTGGAGGTAGAGATACGAGTCGAGAAGGGCCGCCCCTCACAGGTCCTGCTGAAAGCGAGCGAAGACGCCTCCCTCCTGGTGGTCGGCACCCGGGGCTCGGGCGCGTGGGGACGCCTCACCCTGGGCTCCACCAGCACCGAGGTCGTGCATCACGCCCACCTCCCGGTCGTCGTCGTCCCCGCCGGGTAGCCGGGCCGACCGTCGTGAACGACTCCATTGCCGCGGCACCCGTACGGGTGGACGACTACGCGGAGCTACGGGACTACGCAGTGATCGGGGACGGCCGCTCCATCGCGCTCATCGCCCGCGATGGAGCGGTGGACTGGTTGAGCTGGCCGGACCTGGACTCTCCGACCCTGTTCGCCGCCGTCCTCGACCATGTCCGCGGCGGTAGATTCTTTCTTCGGCCCGATGTGCCCTACACCGCGTCCCGCCGCTATCTGCCCGGCACGAACGTGCTGGAGACGACGTTCACCACCGCCGACGGAACGGTCCGGGTGACCGACGCGCTCACCCTGCCCGACACTGCCTCGCTGGCACCCGGACGGGAGCTGATCCGGCGGATCGAGGGCCTCGCGGGCACTGTCCCGATGCGCTGGAGCATCCAACCACGCTTCGGCTACGGCGCCCACACACCGCATGTGGCGCGCAGAGCGGGCGTACCGGTGGCCACCTTCGGCGCCGAAGCCGTCGCGGTCTGCGCCTGGCATGCCGGCCGGCCACAGTGCACGGCCGACTCCGTCACCGCCCGGTTCCGGGCCGACGCCGGTACCCGGGCTCTGATCGCGCTGCCGTACGCACACCAAGAACCGCTGGTCCTGCCCACGCGCGCCGAGTGCGAGGCCCGCCTGGACCACACCACGACCACCTGGCAGAAGTGGGCGGACGACCGCACCTACACCGGACCATGGCGCGAGGCAGTACTGCGCAGCGCCCTCGCCCTCAAACTCCTCGTCTTCGCCCCGTCCGGCGCGGTGGCCGCCGCCGGGACCTGCTCACTGCCCGAAGAACTCGAAGGGGAACGCAATTGGGACTACCGCTTCAGCTGGATCCGCGACTCCGCCTTCACCCTGGACGCCTTCCTCAAGCTGGGCTGCGCACCGGAAGCCACCAGCTACCTCTGGTGGCTCATGCACGCCTCGCAGCTCACCCACCCCCGCCTGCACGTCCTGTACCGCCTCAACGGCGACACCCGAGCACCCGAACAGACCCTGCCCCTGTCGGGCTACCGAAACTCGGCACCCGTACGGGTGGGCAACGCAGCCGCCGGCCAGCTCCAGCTCGACACCTACGGGGAACTGCTGCAGACCGCCTGGCTCTACACCACAGCAGGCCATCACCTCGACGCCGACATCGCCCGCCGGCTGGCCGAGACCGCCGACTTCATCTGCACCATCTGGCAGCAGCCGGACGCGGGCATCTGGGAGGTACGCAGCGACCCCGAACACTTCACCCAGTCCAAAATGATGTGCTGGATCACCCTCGACCGCGCCCTCGGCCTGGCCGGGCGGCAGCTCATCCCGGACCGGCACGCCGCCCGGTGGCGGCACGAACGACAGGCGATCTCCGACTACGTCGAAGCATGCTGCTTCAGCGAGCGGCTGAACAGCTACCTGCGCTCCGCCGACAGCGACGACCTGGACGCGAGCCTCCTGCTCGGTCTGCTGCACGGCTACCGCCCGCCCGACCACCCGCGCATGCACGGCACTGTCCTCGCCGTCCAGCGGACCCTCCGGGACGGTCCCTACGTCAACCGCTACCGCGGTTCCGACGGCCTGTCCGGCAGTGAGGGTGCCTTCCTCGCCTGCTCCTTCTGGCTCGCCGAGGCCCTCGCCCGATGCGGCCGCATCGAAGAGGCCGTGTCCCTCATGGACCAGCTCGTGGCCCTGGCCAACGACGTCGGCCTCTACAGCGAAGAAATCGACCGCGTCACGGGCGCCTTCCTCGGCAACCTGCCTCAGGGCCTGTCCCACCTGGCCCTGATCAGCGCCGCCTGCGCGATCGGGGAGGCCACACGATGAGCATCTGGGCAGCGCTGGCAGGCGGATTCGTCGGCACCCTCATCCTGACCACCGGCCTGCGGGCGGCCAACACCTTCAATCTCACCCGCATCGATCTGCCGTTCCTGCTCGGCACCGCCTTCACCAGCGACCGGACCCGCGCCAAGGCCCTCGGCTACGGCGCGCACTTCATCAACGGCCAGATGTTCGCCCTGCTCTACTACGCGGTCTTCGCCGCCATCGGCTACAGCAGCTGGTGGCTGGGCACCGTCTTCGGCCTCGTCCACGGCTTGTTCGCCGCCACCGCGCTGGTCAACATCCTGCTGCCCCTCGTCCACCCGCGCATGGGCACATCCCAGACCAGTGCCCCCGAAGTCGCGCTGCTCGAACCACCCGGATTCCTCATGCTCAACTACGGACGCGGCACACCCACCGTCACCCTCGCCGCACACCTCGCCTACGGAACCATCGTGGGAGGGTTTGTCACCTGGCCGGCCTGACACTCTCCGGCCGGCGCCGTTCAAGGAAGGCCGAGCGCCAAGGCGACGACCCACCGCGCGCTGTTGCGCGGCGTGGATGCCTCCAGGAGCAGCTCTGAACCTCTTCAATCGTCTGGAGATCCCTGCGGGTCACCTCCTGCCCGGCTTCGGCGGGCGCGCAGGGCTCGCACCCCGCGTGTGATGCCGTAGCCGAGCAGCCAGGGAACCACGGTGTCGCCCAGGACGAGGACGTAGAAGGTGCCCAGGAAGTCGGCCCTCCAGACCGGATTGCTCCAGTCGGGTCCCCGCAAGATCAATGCGACGAGTGAGGCCCCCGTCGGCTCCAGCGGCAGCAGAACCGACCAAGACGCGGCCCCCGGCCGGGTTTGCGGGCGTACCAGGCCCCGAGCGTGCCCATGATGAAGGGCCCGAGCGGCAACCACAGAAGCGCCGGGATGAACAGCAGTATCCGCCAGTCGTCCCCATACCCCACCTGCATCGAAGCCCCCGAGACACCGTGCATCCTTCTCGGACACCGTTCCGGGTCACGCTCCCATCCGTATCTCCGGGAGACATCAGAGAAATCACGTAATCGAACACGTAGGCCGGTCGCTTCTCAGACCCTTGAAATCCGTTCGACCGGCCAGGGCGCTCGCGGCAGACTCCCGCCCTGACGGAGCACACCTTCTCCGGAGCGGCGCCGGCGCCGTACAGGTGATGGTGACGCTGACCATGCGGTGATTCTCCTGCGGGCGGATGCCTTCGGCGACGAGGTTGTGATCACGCCGCCGTCACGGCGGGGCAGCTGCCAGACCTGGGCATGGACGCCCGGCTCGACCTGGAACCGGTTGCCGCCGTGGCCCTCCCCCGCACATCTGCCGGCGCTGCCGACCGATCACGCACGCAGACACGATGAGGGACTTCCGGGATTCATCGACCGGGCGCCCGACCCCGAGCCGGCCTCGCAATGCACGGGCGTCCAGGCCGGCCCGGGGCAACCACCGGTCGGGCAGGGAACGAGGTACTCCACCCGCCCTCGAAAGACGTCCGAAAGCGACTGAGCGGGTCACATTGGTCGCAGGTCTCGCCCGTACCGCTCCCGTCGCGATGTCCACCGTCACGCTTGACGGCCGTGTTCTCGTATAGCTCCGGCGAGGTGGCGTGTAGCGCCGCGTGAATCCCAGGGCTGAGATCCCCCGAGGGTCGACATCTTGACAGTCTCCCGACCGCATTCGATCCGCAGGGGTCGCGTTTCACAGGTGGTCGCTCATGAAACACCCCGCCGCGCGAGTGCTGCCACCCTCTTCTCCCTGGCCGCAGCCGCCCCGGCTAACGCCCAGCAGGCCACGGTGTCGTGCCCCCCGCAGGAGTGCTGGACCTTTGGTGGCCGCCTGAAATCCATCCCACCCTCTCCATGTGTCAGCGGGCTCGTGCTGACCCTCCGGCTGATCGACACCCCTGTCACCTGCTCCATTGAGCAGCGCGCATCGTGAAAACCGCACTTCAGATGGCCTGGTGTGTGCAGGGGTGGGGCAGCTCGGCCCGTTCCGGGGCGGCAGTCCATCGACAAGATCATCAGTCAGCGGGCGACTTCTCGGTTCGCCAGTACCAGCAAGGCGGATCCATGCGGGCCTTGGCCAAGACGACGATGGCATTTGCGCTGCCCGGGTAGTTCTTGCGGTTCTCGGCCCCGGCGCGCCGCCGGGTGCGCGTCACCAATGGTGCGGTGCACCCCCGTTCCCGCCGACCAGATCGCCGGGGCGCTGGTCACAGCGCAGCACCGCCGGTACGGCCGCGCGGGGTGAGACCGAACAGGACGAGCGTGAGCCAGCGGGCGCGAGCTGCCGGTGGGCGCTCGGTGGGCGCGGTGGCAAAGAGCAGATAGATGTCCGCGACGCTGACGTCGGGGTGGAGGTCGCCGTCGGACTGGGCGGCCTGGATGAGGGTCGTCAGGGCCGCGCCGGCGCGGTCCTCGTCGGCCTTGTCGTCCGGGACGGCGCCCAGCGTCTGAGTGGCGGCCTTCACGGCGTGGTTGGTCGCCACTTCCTCGGTGAGCCGGGTCAGGAAGCCGGTGATCTCGTCCCACGCGCGGGCTCCCGATGCGACGCGCGCGCAGGCAGCCTCGGCGTCGTCGGCCACCTGCGCGACGAACTCCTCGACGACGGCCGCCACCAGGTCGGTCTTGGTGGGGAAGTGGCGGTACAGGGTGCCCACGGCCACACCCGCCGCGGCGGCGATCTCGTCCATTCCGACGTCCGGGCCGTGCGCTGTCACCTGCTCACGAGCCGCGGTGAGGATCTTCTTACGGTTGCGCACCGCGTCGGCCCGCGGTGCCCGGCCTTCGGTCATGGTCTCTCCCTGAGAAATCCACAGGCGACTTGCCAAAAAATGAACCGTGGTTCATGATGATCGTGAACCACGGTTCATCTTAACTCCTGGGGCGGAGACGGATACAGAGGGGAGAGGCGCGTGACCGAGAAGGTCTGGTTCATCACCGGCTGCTCGCGCGGATTCGGCCGGCTGTGGGCAGAAGCCGCCCTGAGGCGGGGTGACCGGGTCGTCGCGACGGCGCGCGAGGAGAGCCGGCTGAAGCCGCTGGCCGAGGCGTTCCCTGACTCTGCACTGGTCCTGTCGTTGGATGTCACTCAGCGCAGTGCCGTGTTCGACGCTGTGGCCGCAGCCCACCAGCACTTCGGGCAGCTAGACGTGATCGTCAACAATGCGGGCTACGGCCTGCGCGGCGCCGTCGAGGAGGTCCAGGAGGCCGAGGTCCGGGAGTTGCTCGACACCAATCTGCTCGGGGCGTTGTGGGTGACGCAGGCAGCGCTGCCCTTCCTGCGGGAGCAGGGAAGCGGCCACATCGTGTCGGTGTCCAGCCTGGCCGGCCTGATCGGCGAGCCGACCCTCGGCCTGTACAACGCCTCCAAGTGGGCGCTGGAAGGCATGATGGACGCCCTGTCGCGAGAAGTCGCCCATCTCGGCATCAAGGTGACCATCATCGAACCCGGGCCCTACGCCACCGAGTTCGCCAGCTCCGGCTCCCTCAAGCAATCACCCGAGATCCCCGCCTATGACGAGGCTCGCCGAGCCCTGCTCGCGGGCTTCGATCCTGCAGACCTCGCGGACCCGGCCGCGACACCGCAGGCCGTACTCGCGGCCGTGGACGCCGATGTGCCGCCGCTGCGGCTCATCCTGGGCAGGACGGTTCTGCCGAAGGTCCGTGGCCACTACGGCGCGCGGCTGTCCACGTGGGACGCATGGACCCGCGTCTCCGAACGCGCACAGGGCAACTCATAGCGGCCTGGGCCCTCCTGGCCGCCCCGAAGACTGGAGGACGACAATCATGAAAGCAGTCGTGTACCGCGAGAACGGCGGGCCTGACGTGCTCAGCTACGAGGAGATCGCCGACCCCGTACCCGGCGACCACGAGGTGTTGATCAGGGTCGAGGCGATCAGCATTGAGGGCGGCGACCTGCTGACCAGGCTGATGATGCCCCTCCCGCGAAGCCCCCATGTCGTCGGCTACGGCAGTGCGGGCACTGTGACAGCCGTCGGCGGAAAGGTGACCGATCTCCGGGTCGGCCAGCGCGTGAGCGCCTTCGGAGAGCACGGCTCACATGCGGAACTCCGGGCGGTGCGGGCAGACCATTGCTGGGTCCTGCCCGACGGCGTCGACGCGGCAGCGGCGGCGTGCGTGCCGGTCGCGTTCGGAACCGCCTACGAGGCGCTGTTCGAGCAGGGCGGTCTCGCGGCCGGCAGCACGGTGCTGGTGCAGGGCGCGGCGGGAGGTGTCGGTCTCGCGGCGGTGCAGCTCGCGGCGAAGGCCGGGGCGCGGGTGATCGGGACGGGTTCGAGCCACGAGCAACTTGACGCACTGCGCCGACTCGGCCTGCACGACGGCATCGACTATCGCACCGAAGACGTGCGCCGGCGCGTCCTCGAACTCACCGACGGCATCGGTGTCGACCTGGCCCTGGATCCCGTTGGCGGGCCCATGACGCAGCAGGTGATCCTTGCTACGCGCCAGGGGGGCACGGTGGTCTTCCTCGGGGCGTCGGCCAGGGAGGCGTCGATGGTGGATGCGACCACGCTCCTCCTTGGCAACTGCACCCTGAGCGGCTTCAGCCTCAGCCCGATGATCCACACGCCTCGCGTGCGCGCCTACGTCGCCGACATCATCCGCCGGGTCGCCGAAAGCGACCTCGACGTGGTCGTCGACCGGGTGTTCCCGCTCGCCGACGCCGCCGACGCGCATCGCTACGCCGAGCAGCGCGGTCGTATCGGTCGGGTGGTGATGGTGCCGTGACGACGGATTCGGCCCGGCGACCACGGCGCCTCCCGTCGACGATCAGGGAAGAGGGAAAAGAGATGACACTGCCCATGGAAACGCGCTCCGATGAGGAAACCGGCATCAGCTCGGTGACCGTCGACATCCCCGTCGAAGCCGGCGCAGCCTTCACCTGGCATGTCATACGCGACATCTACGCGGTGGACACGCTCATCCCAGGGTTCGCGGTCGCTGTCGAGAAGAGGCCGGACAGCAGAATTGTGACCTTCGCGGACGGCATGAGGGCCACCGAGCGCATCGTCGAACTCGACGACGACGCTCGACGGCTCCAGTACCGGGTGACCGACAGTACCGTGACGCACCATCTGGGAACCCAGGTCGTGCGCGAGGACGACGCGGGTGTCCATCTCGTGTGGACGACCGAGTTCGCACCCGCATCACTCCTCGACTACACCACCGCGAACATGCGCGCCGCCGCGGAGCTCATGAAGACAACGATCGACACCGCGTACGCCAACCAGCCATGAAATAGCTTGTCCGGGTTCGGTTTGCGGCACGAGGACGGGAGCAATAGCCAGAAGGCGTCCCGGTGCTGACGCCACGAACGGGGTGTTCGGTGTGACGCCGCCGCCGGCGAACTGCTTGTCCGTCAGCCTCCGGCTGGGTGCGTCGGAGTGCGCCGACTCGGTCCTGGCGGTGACGACCCGACCGTGTCGCAGGACTTCGTCCACAAAGGTCGACTTGGCGGGCGCGGTCACCGCACACCTGCCGCGCATCGGCCAAGTCGACCAGAAGGCAACAGGCCAGACCTGCGCGACGACCTCGCGGACAAGCAAGCACGAGCAACCCGTGTGATATGACAGAACGCACAGCCCGGTCTCACGGTGACACTCCACTCTGAGCAGTTGCATCGTGAAAGCCGCACGTCAGATGGCCTGGTGTGTGCAGGCGAGGGGTAGCTCGGACAGTTCCGGAGCGGCAGTCCATCGACAAGATCATCGGCCGCCGGGCGACTTCCCATTTGCTGCGGGACTGGAATGAGGCCGGGGTCTGGCAGCACCTGCACGAGCTGCTGCTGTCCGAGCTGCGGGCCGCAGACCTGCTGGACTTCTCCTGCGCCGCGGTCGACTCCAGCCACACCCGCGCGATGAAGGGCGGGCCGGCCACCGGCCCGTCCCCGGTGGACCGAGGCAAGGCCGGCAGCAAGCCACCTGATCGTCGAGGCGCACGGCATCCTGCTCGCGGCAATCACCACCGGCGGCAACCGCAACGACGTCACCCCACTGATCCCGCTGATCCAGGCCGTCCCGCCGGTCCGCGGCAAGCGCGGCCACCCACTGAGCCGCCCCAGGTATCTGTACGCCGACCGCGGCTATGACCACGAGCCCTACCGGGACAAGGTCCGCCGGTTCCAGATCATCCCGCACATCGCCCGGCGCGGCACCGGGCATGGCTCCGGCCTGGGCGGGCACCGCTGGGTCGTGGAAGGAGCGATCGCGCTGCTGCACCGGTTCCGCCGCCTGCGTATCCGCTGGGAGATCCGCGACGACATCCACCACGCGTTCGTCACCCGTGGCTGCGCCCTTATCTGCTGGAGACGACTGCGCACCGCACTTTGTCGAGAGTAAGGACGGGCGATCGCCCCAGTGGATGGCCTGCTCGATGCGTCAGAACGCATTCGTAGCAGTCGGGCCCGCGCAGTCTCACATCCGGGATCTCAGCACGTCGACCTCACAGCCCGGCGCGAACGGGTCGAAGCCGTGCTCGATCAGCCAGCGAACCGCCAGCAGGCTTCGCAACGACCACCACGCGTGGATCACGTCGAGGTCGATGTCGGTGCCATAGCCGGCGACGACGTCGTCGAGGTGCTCCTCGTGTCCGAGCGTGAAGGTGGCGAGGTCGTACAGGGCATCACCCTGGCCCGCCTCGGACCAGTCGATGATGCCTGTGACCTCGTCGTCGTCGACGAAGACGTGCGCGATCTGCAGGTCGCCGTGCGTGAACGCCGGAGTCCACGGCCGGAACGCGGCCTCGGCGACCTGGCGGTTGTGGGTGACCAGGTCAGCGGGCAGGAGGCCGGACGTCACGAGCGACTCGCACTCGTCGTCGAGTTCCGCCGCCAGCGCGACGACGCTCCGGCCGGCCCGGCCGGGCCGGGGCGGCAGCGGCGCGTCGTGCAGCTTCCGGATGGCGGCGCCCGCCGCGGCCCACGCCACCGGCGACCCGGTCGACGGCCCGCCGAGGCGCCCAAGCGTCGTCCCTGGAAGTGCGGCGATCGCGAGCACGGGCGGCTTGCGCCACAGGACCTCCGGGGTCGGGACCGGCGCGAGGGACATCGCCTCGACCTCGACGTCGATGCGCGCCTGATCGGCGTCCACCTTCAGGAACACGTCGCCGACGCGCAGAGTCGCACGCTCGGAATGGGCGACAACGACTTTGACCTCATCCATGGGCGACCAGTATCCCGGGGATGATCGCCGACGTCGCCGGGTTTATCGCGTGCGATTACGCGGCTGACTGCGTCCCTATACCCGGCGGCCTCGTGCGCGACACCGACCTCTGTGACCAGGTCAAGTCCACCACTTTCGTTGGGGGGACTCCTAAAGCGTGTTGCAGAAGGCCGTGATCAGGGCATTTCCCTTGTATGCGTGGGGTGTTGAGGGCTGATCCGTTGTGGGTGGAGACGTTCACGGGGCTGCGGATGAAGCAGTTCGAGCGGTTGCTGAAGGTGGTGCGGGAGCGGGGTGGCGACGGGCCGCGCATCGGGCGACCGTGGTGTCTGCCGCTGGCCGACCGGGTACTGGTGGTGGCGGTCTACTACCGGACGAACCTGACCATGAGGCAGCTCGCGCCGCTGTTCGGGGTCTCGCCGGCCACGGTGTGCAGGGTGATCCAGCGGCTTCGGCCGCTCCTCGCGCTTGAGCCGATCTCACGCCCCGCCGATGCCGCGGACCGGCTGTGGATCGTGGACGGCACCCTGGTCCCGGTCCGCGACCGCAAGGTCGGTGCATCGAGCCGCAACTACCGATTCTCCGCGAACGTGCAGGTCATCATCGATGCCGACACACGCCTGGTCATCGCCGCGGCCCGGCCGGCCCCCGGCAACAAAGCCGACGCCCACGTGTGGCGCAGCTCTGGTCTGCCGGGCCAGTGCCAGGGCATCACCGTGCTCGGCGACGGCGCCTACATCAACACCGGCCTGGCCGTCCCGCACCGTAAACGACCCGGCCGGGCCCTGTTGGCCGGTGAGGAAGCCGACAATGCGGAACATCGGCGGGTCCGTGCGCGGGTCGAGCATGCGATCGGCCGGCTGAAGAACTACAAGATCCTTCGTGACTGCCGACAGCCCGGCGACGGCCTCCACCACGCGGTCCAGGCCGTCGCCCACATGCACAATCTCGCCCTCGCCTCGTGATCAGAACAGCCGTGGCCGGGCTTTGACCTGCAAAATCATCGCCTTCTGCAACACGCTTTAAGGGCTGTTCCGCAATTGAGCCGGTGGTGCACGGCAGCGGCGGCCTTCGTCTCACGAGCTGTTTTGGGTGCCGAGCGTGGCGGCAAGGATGATGTTTGTCGGGATACGTGCTACCCAGCGAGGCTGTCCGGGCGCTGGCGTTGGCCCATACGGGGGCTGGTTTCGCAGGATGTTCAGCGCGGCCGAAGTTGAGCGCGTCCGCCTGGAGTCTGGGTAGCTGGGTGATCGGTCTGCTCCGCACCCAGCTGTGTGCCTCCTGGGCTAGGCCGTGTTCTAGCGGGTGACGCCTCTCGTCTCACCTCGGGTTGATCGCGGTGTGGGGCGAGAGGATCTTTCGGACGGCCAGTGGGCCGTGCTGGAGCCGTTGTTGCCGGTGGTGGGAGTTGGCCGGCCGCCCGTGGGTCGGCGTCGGCTGATCGACGGGATCCGGTGGCGGGTTCGGACGGGTTGCTCCTTGGCGGGACCTGCCGTCGGAGTACGGGCCGTGGCAGACGGTATACAGCCTCTTCCGCCGCTGGCAGCGGGCCGGAGTATGGGCCCGGACGCTGACCGCACTCCAGGCCCGGGCGGACGCGGCCGGGCTGATCACCTGGGAAGCCAACGTCGATTCCACGATCTGCCGGGCCCACCCACACTCGGCCGGTGCCCGGCGCGACGGGCGGAGTCAGAAGGAGCCACCGGGCGGGATCCGCACAGAGCCCACCCGACCCACGCCCTGGGCCGGTCCCGGGGCGGCCTCACGACAAAGATCCACCTGGCCTGCGAACAGGACAGAAGCCCTTGTCACTGCCGGTCACGGCAGGTCAGCGCGGTGACAGCCCGCAGTTCGAGGCCGTCCTGGACGCCATCCGTGTTCCCCGGCTCGGTCCCGGGCGGCCCTGTGTCCGGCCGTTACGGGTGCGGGGCGACAAGGCCTATTCGTCCCCCGCCAACCGGGCCTCTCTGCGGCGTCGGGCATCCGCTGCAGGATTCCGGAGCCAGCCGACCACGCCTGCAACCGCAGACGCCGCGGCAGAGCCGACGGACGGCCGCCGGTCTTCGACCCGGAGGACTACAGGGCCCGGCATGCGGTCGAGTGCGGTATCAATCGACTCAAACGCAACCGGGCGGTCGCCACCCGGTTCGACAAACTCGCCGTCCGCTTCGAAGCCACCATCCACGTCACGGCGATCAGCGAGTGGCTCTGACCAGCCCTGTCAGCCAGGTCCCCATGCCATGCCGGCTGCAGCCCGGACCAGCACGAACGAATGAGAGACTCGTCGATGACGGCTGACTACTACTGTGCCGACAGCGAGAACGGTCACCACATCGACGACCCGTCCGAAGACGCTCTGTTCGACCTCCTGGTTCGCCTCCGTCGCTGTCCTGGACGAGGGTGGTTACGAGATCGTCCTTCGCGACTCCACGCGGCGCGAGCATGAAGTCACCACCGAAACCGACACCGGTCACATCGCGAACGACCTGATCCGGTGGCCGGCCGTCCGCCACGTTCCCGACCGGCTGGGCAGTTGAGCGACTTCCAAAACACGGCCTACGTGCAACTGGTGGCGCGGCACAGCGGGAAGTGCCTCGACGTCAGGAGCGGGAGCACCGCCGACGGGGCGGCGATCATCCAGTGGACCTGCACCGGCTCCACGAACCAGCAGTGGACCAGAACCACGGTGTGGCCTCCCCCAGGCCATGACCGGCCCGAGGACTGACCGGCTGACCTGCCTGTGCCGGCGCACGCAGGTCAGCAACACGGTCGCCGACGCGTGGACGGGCGGTGCTTGGTGAGGACGCGCCACTTCAGGTGTGCGACGGCGTGTACGGCGTGTGCGGACTGCTCGGACCACTCCCCCGCCGGAACCACGCGGCCTGCTGTTCGACAGAAGGGCACGCCCCGGCTGGTGGGGGTGGATGTCGCCGCCCGTCCTTGGTGGGCCGTCCGCCGGTTGGAAACCGGTGGACGGCCCTTACGTCCCGCTCAACGGCTTCCGACCATCGCCGGGACCGGCGCGTCGGTGTCGAGGCTGCACAGGATGTCCTCCACGCGTTTCTGGGCGTCGCCGAACAGCATCTGGCTGTTCTCCCGGAAGAACGTCGTCGTCCCGGGCACCGACGCGGCCGCACTGACCGTCGATGACAGGCCGAGGTCCTGACCCGTGTTTCCATACGGTGCAGATGGTTCCTGAGCTGCGCTGATCGATCTCAGTCTCGAACCAGCCGTCACCACGTTCGCAGGCAAGGCGGGCCTGTTCCAAGATGGGCTCCTTGACCCGCATCCGTACCCCTTCACGGCACCTGCGGTGCGGGGTCGGGATGCGTTCGGGGCGCTGACGGGAGGGGCGGATGTGCGTCCGGGCCACTCCGGGTGTCAGGATGAACCAATGGTCAACAACGTATTCTTCGACATCACCATCAACGGCGAGCCCGCAGGCCGGATCGTCTTCGAACTCTTCGACGACGTGGTTCCCAAGACCGCCAGGAACTTCCGCGAGCTCGCCACGGGCGAGCACGGATTCGGCTACGAGGGATCTTCCTTCCATCGCGTTATCCCCGACTTCATGCTCCAGGGCGGCGACTTCACCGCCGGCAACGGCACGGGTGGCCGCAGCATCTACGGTGACAAGTTCGCCGACGAGAACTTCCAGCTCAAGCACACGAAGCCTGGCCAGCTCTCCATGGCCAACGCGGGGCCGAACACCAACGGCTCACAGTTCTTCATCACGACCATCGTCACCGACTGGCTCGACAACAAGCACGTCGTCTTCGGTGAGGTCGTCGAGGGCATGGACATCGTGAAGAAGATCGAGGGCCTGGGATCGCGCTCCGGCACCCCCTCGGCGAAAATCACCATTGCCAAGTCGGGCATCGTCGAGGGCTGATCCCTCGCGTACGCATCACCGCTGGTCGGCCGGAACCGGTAGCTCCAACGAGGAGGGCGGGGTCGGTCGACCGCACTACGGGTGGTGTTGGTCAGTCCACCCACTCCTTGTTCAGCGAGCGGTTGAGCGGTCGTCGCGTCCCGGCTGCACCGCCGAGAGTGCGGCAGGACCAGGTCCAGCCGCTCGCGCCCGAGCTGCTCACGGTTACGGCCGTTCTGCCGGCACACGTACGCCGGGGCGAGGCTGTGCCCCGGCCACTCGGCGCCCGTGGCCGCCGTGAAGTACCCCGCCCTGGTGGAGACCCGCAGGGCCGGCAAGCAAGGTCTGCGCATGCCCGGTGGCGTAGTTGGGGGCGGTGTCGATCCACTGCGCGCGGAGGCGGCCGCGTGGACGGCCGCCTCCCCAGGTGAGCCGAAGCACGGTAGTTGTCACATCGGCAGGCTGGTTGTCACCGACGGCGTTGTGGGTGGTCGTCGATCGCCTTGGCCAGTTGCTCTGCGTGCTGTTCGAGCAGTGGCTTGAGGGCCCCGTAGTAGGGCTGGTGGTCAGTGGTGCGGAGCCAGTGGAACACGTTGTGTCGCTCCCGGGTCCAGACAGCGCGTAGTGCGGGGTCGGGAGCGATGAGTGGCGGGCAAGGTGCGAAGTCGGGCTCGCCTTCGGTGACGCGGGTCCAGATGTAGGCGCTGACGGCCAGGCGCCTGCGGTCGTCGCTGAGGGGCTTTCGGTGGCTGGTGAGGTCCGGGAGCCGGGTGAGCATGCGCCGCCAGTTCTCGGGTTCCAGCGCCCAGGTGGCGAGGGCCTCGCGGCGGTGTTGGTAGTCGATGGTGGAACCTTCCAGGAGCTCGGCGGTGATGGCGTCGAGGGCCTGTTCGAAGTCGCGGGCCATGCCGCTGGTGCGGAGGCGGCGGTTCAGCAGCTGCGTGTAGCCGAGCCTCTTGTTTTCGGGGTTGATCCCGAGGAACTGGGCGGCTTTGTCCAGGCCGCCGCCGCGTGCGCGCCGGACGAGGAAGACCGAGGCCGCGCGTCGGCGCATCTTGGGCGTGGTGTCCGGGAGGAAGCCGAGGTGGCGTTCGGCGAGGTCTTTCGTGCGGTAGCCGACCGACCCCAGCCCCAGCAGCCGCGCGTGCTGCGGATCCAGGGCGGCGAGCTCCGCCACCTTCGCGTGCCGGCGCTCGGTGAGCGTCGTCGTCGGGTCGTACTCGGCTCTGGGCTCACCCGGGCCCGGGTGGAACGGGTCGCCGGAGCGGAACCCGGTCGCCACTTCCAGCAGGTGGGCCATCCGCAGCTCGGTCAGCTCCAGCCGGCCGGCGTTCAGCTCCTCGGACGCCTTGCGCTGGCGGCCCCGGTCGGCCCCCGCCGACGACGTCCGCGACGAGGACCGGCACTGCGGATGGTTGGCCAGGAAGCGGAAGGTCATCCGCTCGCGGGTGCCGTCGTCCTTCACCAACTGCACCCGGCCCAGGTGCGGCTCGCGGCGCTCGACCGTCCACTCCGTCCCATCCAGCACCAGCCCGGCGCCGGGGGAAAGGTCCAGCACCGCCGCCGCGGTCACCGGCCCGC
>NZ_LIRK01000227.1 GCF_001419765.1 Streptomyces torulosus | reverse complement strand
CACCACAACCACCCTCACCCCCCGTTCCACCCCTCCCCGCCCAGTCGCCCCTCATCCGACCGACGCTTCCCCCAGGTACTCCGGTTAGGCTCAGGCCGTACGACCTTGATCCTTGATCGGGCTCGATCGAAACGGGAGGCCGGGGATGACGGCGCCGGGGCGCAGGAGCAGCACGTTCTCGCGACTGCTGCGGCACGGTTTCACGGACCCCTCGGCGGCCGAGCGGCTGCTGGAGAGTACGGAGCTGGCGGCCGTACGCAGTGATCCGGTGCTGCTGGACGCGCTGGGGGCGACCGCCGATCCGGACCTCGCGCTCGCGGGCCTCGTCCGGCTGCTGGAGGGGCAGCCGGACCACACGGACCGGCGCAAGGTGCTGGACACACTGACCGCGGCGAAGCCGCTGCGGGACCGGCTGCTGGGCGTGCTCGGCGCGTCCGCCGCGCTGGGCGAGCACCTCGCACGGCACCCGCACGACTGGCAGGCGCTCGTCACGTACGAACCGCAGGACCTGCATCCGGGGGTCGAGGAGTTCGAACGCGGCCTCGCCGAGGCCACCGACCCCGTCTCCCTCCGGGTCGCCTACCGCCGCTGTCTGCTGTCGATCGCCGCCCGTGACGTGTGCGGCACCACCGATGTCGCCCAGGCCGCCGCCGAACTCGCCGACCTCGCCACCGCCACCCTCCGCGCGGCCCTCGCCATAGCGAGCGCGGCCGCGCCCGAGGACGCGGCGCTGTGCCGGCTCGCGGTGATCGCGATGGGCAAGTGCGGCGGCCACGAACTGAACTACGTCTCCGACGTCGACGTCATCTTCGTCGGGGAGACAGCGGACGGCGCCGACGAGCAGGCGGCCGTCCGCGCGGCCACCCGGCTCGCCTCGCACATGATGCGGATCTGCTCCGAGACGACCGTCGAGGGCAGCATCTGGCCCGTCGACGCCAATCTGCGGCCGGAGGGCCGCAACGGCCCGCTCGTACGGACGCTCAGCAGCCACCTCGCGTACTACCAGCGGTGGGCGAAGACCTGGGAGTTCCAGGCCCTGCTGAAGGCCCGCCCGGTGGCCGGGGACCTCGACCTGGGGGAGCAGTACGTCGCCGCGCTCGAACCCCTCGTGTGGAAGGCCGCCGAGCGGGAGAACTTCGTCGCCGACGTGCAGCGCATGCGCCGCCGGGTCGTCGAGAACATCCCGGCCGCCGAGATCGACCGCCAGCTGAAGCTGGGGCCGGGCGGCCTGCGGGACGTCGAGTTCGCCGTGCAGCTGCTCCAGCTGGTCCACGGGCGCGCCGACACCTCGCTGCGCAGCGGCACCACCCTCGACGCGCTGGGCGCCCTCGCCGCCGGCGGATACGTGGGCCGCGTCGACGCCGCCCAACTCGACGCCGCCTACCGCTTCCTGCGCTCCATGGAGCACCGCATCCAGCTCTACCGGCTGCGCCGCACCCACCTCGTCCCCGAGGACGAGAACGACCTGCGGCGCATCGGCCGCTCGCTGGGCCTGCGCACCGAGCCGGTCGCCGAGCTGAACCGTGAGTGGCGGCGCCACGCGGCCGTCGTACGGCGACTGCACGAGAAGCTGTTCTACCGTCCGCTCCTCGACGCCGTCGCCCAACTCGCGCCCGGCGAGGCCAGGTTGAGCGCCGACGCGGCCCGCGAACGGCTCGTCGCCCTCGGCTACGCCGACCCCGCCTCCGCCCTGCGCCACCTGGAGGCCCTGGCCTCCGGCGTCACCCGCAAGGCCGCCATCCAACGCACCCTCCTGCCCGTCCTGCTGGGCTGGTTCGCCGACTCCGCCGACCCGGACGCCGGACTCCTCAACTTCCGCAAGGTCTCCGACGCCCTCGGCAAGACCCCCTGGTACCTGCGGCTGTTGCGCGACGAGGGCGCCGCCGCCGAGAACCTCGCCCGGGTCCTGTCCGCCGGGCGCCTCGCCCCCGACCTCCTCATGCGCGCCCCCGAGGCCGTCGCCCTCCTCGGCGACGGCGACGGCGGCGCCGGCGGCCTAGAACCCCGCGGCCGCGCCCACCTCGAACAGGAGATCCTCGCCGCGGTCCGCCGCGCCGACGGCGCCGCTCAGGGCGTCACGGCCGCACGCGGCGTACGGCGCCGCGAACTCTTCCGTACGGCCGCCGCGGACATCGTCGGCTCCTACGGCACCGAGGCGTCCCCGGCCACCGCAGACCAGGGCGCGCTGGTCGACCTGGTCGGCGGCGCGATCTCCGACCTCACCGCGGCGACCCTCGCGGGCACCCTGCGCGCGGTCGTCCGCGAGGGCTGGGGCGACACCCTGCCCACCCGGTTCGCCGTCATCGGCATGGGCCGCTTCGGCGGCCACGAACTGGGCTACGGCTCCGACGCCGACGTCCTGTTCGTCCACGAGCCGTGGGAGGGCGCCGACGAGCAGGAGGCGGCCCGCGCCGCGAACACCGTCGTCGCCGAGATGCGGCGCCTGCTCCAGCTCCCCAGCGCCGACCCGCCGCTCCTCATCGACGCCGACCTGCGCCCCGAGGGCAAGTCGGGGCCCCTCGTACGGACCCTGAAGTCCTACGAGGCGTACTACCGCCGGTGGTCCCTGGTCTGGGAGTCTCACGCCCTGCTGCGGGCCGAGCCGGTCGCCGGGGACGAGGATCTCGGCCGCCGCTTCGTCGACCTCGTCGACCCGCTCCGCTATCCGGCGGACGGCCTCGCGGAGGACGCGGTCCGCGAGATCCGCCGGCTCAAGGCCCGCATGGAGTCGGAGCGGCTGCCGCGCGGCGCCGACCCGACCCTCCACACCAAGCTCGGCCGCGGCGGTCTCTCCGACGTCGAGTGGACCGTCCAGCTCCTCCAGCTCCGCCACGGGCGGCGCGAGCCGGGCCTGCGCACGACCCGGACCCGCGCCGCGCTGGGCGCGGCGCGGGAGGCCGGCCTCGTCACGGACGAGGAGGCGGCGACCCTCGACGAGGCGTGGGTCCTCGCGACGCGTGTCCGCAACGCGGTCATGCTGGTGCGGGGGCGGGCCGGCGACACGTTCCCCTCCGACAGCCGTGAGGTGGCCGCGGTGGGGCGTTACCTGGGGTACGGGCCGGGTCATGTGGGGGACATGCTCGACGACTACCGGAGGACGACGCGGCGGGCTCGGGCGGTGGTGGAGGACTTGTTCTACGGCACGTGAGGGTCAGGGCCGGGGCGCCCGGTAGCTCGGGGGTGCGCCTGTT
>NZ_LIRK01000226.1 GCF_001419765.1 Streptomyces torulosus | reverse complement strand
TCTTTCCGATGAACTCCTTGGTGACGGTGGCGTTGCAGCCCGCCCAGTCGGCCTTGTCGGCGGCACCCTTGAGCCCGTCCCGGGCGTCCTCCTTCAGCTTCGCCAAGTCGGTGACCATCGTCGACCAGTCCTCGACGGCGTCGTCCAGCAGGCCGAAGTCGGCGGTGCGCAGCGCGTCGAGATCCATCAGCGGCCCTCCTTCCCGCCGCCGGTCCCGTACACCGGGTTCGGCCTGCCCGGCGCGCCGACCCGTTCGTCGAAACCGGCGTCCAGTGAGTCGATGCCGCTGATCAGCCCATGGACGTAGTGGTCGTCCCCCGCGTGCAGTTTCTTGCTGACGGTCATGTGGTTCGAGATGTGCGCGCACGCCTCCCGCAGCGACGCCATCTGCTCGTCCCAGCGGGTCGCGACCTGCCTGAGGCCACCACCGAGCGCGAAACCGCCCCGGGACAGGGCGCCCGCGGCGCTCTCACTCGAGGGCACCGCCCGACGGCCCTTGTCCCACAGGTCGTTGTAGAGGCCGAACGCCTTCCTGCCGATGCGCGCCAGGTCGGCCTGTCCGACCCTGAGATCCCCGTACCGCTCGGGTGCCGGAGCACCGCCACCGGGCTCCAGCTGGTTCAACCGCATGCCGGCCGACTGCCGCTCCGCGGCCCGCGACTTCAGCTGCTCCCACTCGTCCCACGCCACGCCCGAGTCCCTCCCGACTGGTGCCACCCGCCTCGTTCCGCCGGTGGACGCCCAGCCGTTCTACCGGACCCGGGCACGGCTCAGGACGCCGCCGAGACCCCCGTCAGAGGGTCTCCTCCGGGACCAGGCCCGTCTGGACCAGCGGCTTGCCGCGGCGCCGCGACACGAAGATCCCCCGGCCCGCGGGCATCGGACGGGGCCGGACACCACCGAGCAGGTCACCCTCGCCGGGATCACCCGCAAGGACGACACCCTGTGCGCCGAGTTCCTTCATCCGCTGCAGGAACGGCTCGTACGACGCCCGCCCCGCGCCCGCCGTGGAACGGGCGATGATGAACCGCACCCCGACGTCACGGGCGAACGGCAGCAGCTCGGTGAGACCGCTCAACGGGTTGCCGCTCGACGTGGACACCAGGTCGTAGTCGTCGATGACCATGTACACCGTCGGCCCGCGCCACCAGCTGCGGTCCCGCAGCTGCCGCGCGGTCACGTCGGCGGTGGGCGTGCGCCGCTTCATCAGATCCGCGAGGGCCGTCATGTGGTGGTCCATGGCGTTGGACATCGGGATGTACTCGGCCAGGTGGGACGCCGGCGTGACATCCAGCAGGGACCGGCGGTTGTCGACCACGAACAGCTTGCAGTCGTCGCCCGAGTAGCGCTCGGTGAGCTGCTTGACCAGCAGCCGCAGCAGGTTCGACTTGCCCGACTCGCTCTCGCCGAAGACCAGGAAGAACGGGTCCTGCTCGAAGTCCACGAAGACCGGCTCCAGGTTGTCCTCGTCGAGCCCGAACGCGACGCCCTGCCGGGGGAGCCGATCACCCGGCGGCAACTGCTCCACCGGCACCCGCCGCGGCAACAACCGCACCTCCGGCGCGCCCGGCGCCTCCCAGTGCCGTGCGACCTCGCCGGCCAGCGCGGTCGTGGCGTCCGCCAGATCCGTGTCGGAGGTCAGCCCGTCGATCCGCGGCACCGCCGCCATGAAGTGCAGCCTCTGCGGCGACAGACCCCGCCCCGGCACCCCCGTCGGCACGTTCACCGCGACCTTGCGGTCGATCTCGGAGTCCATCGGGTCGCCGAGCCGCAGCTCCAGGCGGTTCATGATGTGGTCCTTGAGATTCGAACGGACCTCCATCGAACGGGACACGGCCAGCACCAGATGGATGCCGTACCCGAGGCCCCGCGCCGCCATGTCCAGGACCACCGCGTCCAGACCCTCGTAGTCCGTGCGGAAGGAGCCCCACCCGTCGATGACGAGGAAGACGTCCCCCCACGGCTGGTCCGAGACCGCGATGTCGCCGCGGGCGCGCCGCGCCCGGAACTCCGCGATCGACGAGATGCCGTGCGCCCGGAAGTACTCCTCCCGGCGCGTCATCACCCCGTACACCTCGGCGACCGTGCGCCGCACCTTCTCCGGGTCCAGCCGCGAGGCCACCCCGCCCACATGCGGCAGCCCGGCCACCGCCGACATGCCGCCACCGCCGAAGTCCAGCCCGTAGAACTGCACCTCGTGCGGCGTGTGCGTGAGCGCGAACGACGAGATCAGGGTGCGCAGCAGCGTCGACTTGCCGGACTGCGGGCCGCCGATGATCTGCATGTGGCCCGCCGCACCGGAGAAGTCCACCCACAGCGGATCACGCCGCTGCTCGAACGGCTTGTCGACGATGCCGACGGGGACGACCAGCCGGCCCGCGCCCTCGTACCCCGGCTGGGTCAGCCCCCGGCCCTCCACGGCCGTCAGCCCGGGCAGCAGCGCGTCCAGCGACGGCGGGCTGTCCAGCGGCGGCAGCCACACCTGGTGGGCCGCCGGGCCCTGCGCCTCCAACCGGCGCACGACCACGTCCAGCACCGTGTCGGCGAGCGCGTCGTCCGCGTCGGACGTGGGCTCCGTACGGGGCCGCGGCACCGCCGCGTACCGCACCGGCACCTCCGCCGCGGTGAACAGCACCGGCTGCCGGTCCACCGGCCGGGGCCCGCCCGCCGCGCCCGAGCCCGCCGCGCCCGAGCGGTACACCCCGGACACGTACGCCGCCTTGAAGCGCACCATCTCGTCCGTGCCGAACTTCAGGAACCCGGAACCCGGCACGTTCGGCAGCTCGTAGGCGTCGGGCACACCCAGCGCGGCCCGCGACTCGGCGGCCGAGAAGGTCCGCAGACCGACGCGGTACGACAGGTACGTCTCCAGGCCCCGCAGTCGCCCCTCCTCCAGGCGCTGCGACGCGAGCAGCAGATGCACGCCCAGCGACCGCCCGATCCGGCCGATCTGCACGAACATCTCGATGAAGTCGGGCTTCGCGGTGAGCAGTTCGCTGAACTCGTCGATCACCAGCACCAGCGAGGGGATCGGCTGGAGCGGGGCACCCGCCGCGCGCGCCTTCTCGTAGTCGTGGATGTTGGCGTAGTTGCCCGCGTCGCGCAGCATCTCCTGGCGGCGGTTGAGCTCGCCCCGGATGGAGTCGCCCATGCGGTCGACCAGGGTGAGATCGTCGGCCAGGTTGGTGATCACGGCGGCGACGTGCGGCATCCGGGCCATACCGGCGAAGGTCGCGCCGCCCTTGAAGTCGGCGAGGACGAAGTTCAGGGTCTCCGAGGAGTGCGTCACCGCGAGGCCGAGCACGAGCGTGCGCAGCAGCTCCGACTTGCCGGAGCCCGTGGCGCCCACACACAGACCGTGCGGCCCCATGCCCTCCTGCGCGGCCTCCTTCAGGTCGAGCATCACGGGCCGGCCGTCCTCGCCGACACCGATCGGCACTCTCAGCCGCTCGGCGAGCGCACGCGGCCGCCAGGTCCGGTTCGTGTCCACCGACGCCGCGTCCCCGAGGCCCAGCAGATCCGTGAACTCCAGGTTGGCGAGCAGCGGTTCGTCGTCGTCCCCGCCCGACGCCATGCGCAGCGGCGCCAACTGCCGCGCCAGCGCCTCCGCCGCCGCGTACGACAGCGCGTCGGGCACCCCCTCGTAGACCAGCCCGTGCCCCGACTCCAGGTGCAGCGACCCGGGGTGCACGAGCACGGAGAGGTCGCCACGGGCGCCGCCCGGCTCGCCGGGCACGACCTCGACGACGGTCACGCCCTGGAGGCCCTCGGCGGAGGCGAGGACGGAGTCCGGCGGCAGGGACACCCCGTCGAGCACGACCACGATGTGCGGCTCCTCGGGGAGCGGTGCCGCGCCGGGGTGGAAGCGGGGGCGGCCGGTGAGACGCTGGGCCAGCAGGTCCTCCAGGTCGCGGGGATCGCCGCCGATGAGACGGCGGCTGCCGGCGCCGTCCGCGGCACCGGGCGCCTGCACGTGCGGCAGCCACTTGGCCCACTCCCAGTGCGGCAGGGCCTCCCGCCCGGCCATCACCACGATCATCAGGTCCGCCGGCGAGTGCAGCGCGGCCAGCGAGCCGGTCAGGGCACGCACCGACGCCCGTACGGACTCCTGCTCGCCGCCCACGGTGACATGGTGGAAGGCGCGCAGCGACACCGCCATCGGCAGGTCGTCGAGGGTGTCGTGGGTGGCGAGGAAGCGCTGCATCGCGCCCGCCGCCAGCGGCTCCAACTGCTCGACCGGCCCGGTCTCCGGGGCGATCAGCGGGGTGGCGAGGCCCTGCGGGCCGAGGCCGATGCGGACCTGCGCGAAGTCCTCGTCACCCGGCCGCCGTTCCCACAGCCGGCTGCCCTCGGCGACCAGCGCCCACAGCTGGTCGGGGGAGGGGTGCAGGTAGTACTGGGCGTCGCGCTGCTTCCCGGCGGTCTCGACGGCGGAGCGCCGGGCCTGCGACAGGTACAGCAGATAGTCGCGGCGGATGTCCGCCAACTGCGTCTGGGAACCGCGGCGGTAGCGCACCACCATCGCGATGGACATGGCGATCGTCGACGCGATCATCACCATGCCCATCACCTTCATGAACGGATGGCCGCTCGTGAAGAAGAAGACCACCGAGCCGCCCATGCCGAGCGTGGGCAGCAACTGCAGCAGCACGCTCTCCTGTTGGCCGCGCGGCAACTCCGGCGGAGGCTGCAGGACGACCTCGTTCGTCGGCACCTCGGACGGCAGCGCCCTCGGTGGACGCTTCACAACGATCTGGCTCACCGCTCACCAATTCCCTTGCCGGACCCGGAGAGTTCCGTCCGCCGCCCTGTGTCGGGCGGACGCGGGCCGCCGCGCGATCCTACTGACCCGGGCCCCCGCCGACGGGCGGTAGGGTGCCGGTGGATTCGCGTGAGCACACGCGAATCCGGTCGGCGAAACAGGGCAATCCGCGCGATGCGGAGCCGCCCGGACACCGGCGGCCGACCGCACGGACCCCTCCCTCGCGCCCCGCGGGACCACCCGTGGGACGACCCCGGGGAAGGGGCGCAGGACCTTCACACCGCGGACGCGGAACCAACACCAAGGGGGAGCAGCAGGTGAGCATGACGGCCTCCGCGACGGCAGCCGGAGCGGGCGCGCCCGGCCAGGGAGCCCCGGCCGGGGCCGGTACGGGACTGGGCTTCTGCCGGGTCACGATCGTCGCGCCCGACAGCCGCATCGACGTGGCGCTGCCGGACGACGTGCCGGTCGCCGACCTCTGCCCGGAGATCCTCAGGCTCTCCCGGCAGAGCCCCGCCGAGGGCGCCCCGGTCGGCTACCACCTCGTGCGCCGCGACGGCACGGTCCTCGACAGCGCCCGCTCCTTCGCCGCTCAGCGCATTCTCGACGGCGAACTTCTCACCCTGCGGCCCTTCGCCGACTCGCTGCCCCCGGCCGTCTTCGACGACGTCTCCGAAGCGGTGGCCTCCGCCGTGACCCGCGACCACCGGCTGTGGAGCGGCGATCTGACGCGCGCCGCCGGCCTCGTCGGCGGCGGCGTCCTGCCCGTCCTGCTCGCCTTCGTCGTCTGGACCGCCGACCCCCGGCACGACATGCACAGCCGGATCGGCGTCCTCGCGGCCGTGGCCGGTGTCGTCCTCCTCGCCCTCGCCGCCGTCCGCGCCCGGATCTACGACGACCGCGCCTCCGCCGTCGCCCTCGGGATCGGCGCCCTGGTGAACGCGGGCGTCGGCGGTTCCGGGCTCCTCCCGCTCACGGACGGCCAAGGCGTCGGCAAACTCCAGTTCCTGCTCGGCTGCGCGGCCGTGCTGGTGGCCTCCGTCGTCCTGACCGTCTGCTCCCCGCGCGGCGACGGCCCGTTCGTCGCCTGCGTGTTCGCCTCCGCCGTCGCCATGGTCACGGTGTTCGTCGCGATCCTGCTGAGCTGGACGCCCACCGAGATCGCCGCCCTGTGCGCCCCCCTCGCCGTCATGACCCTGGCCTTCCTGCCCGGCATGTCCATGCGGTTCGCCCGCCTCCCCATCGGCTACGAACCCCCGAGCACCGGCCGCGCCGCGTACGGCGCCGACCCCGCCCCCCAGGAGCCGGTCGACCTGGCCCGGATCGAGGCCCAGGCCCGACGCGGCCACGAACTGCTGGTCGGCCTCGTCGGCGGCTGCGCCCTGCTCGCCGTCGCCTCCGCCGCCGTCCTCGGCTTCTCCGGCGACGTCTGGGCGCAGCTGCTCGCGTTCGCGACGGCCGCCGCCCTCCTGATGCGGGCCCAGCTCTTCCGCTACACCGCCCAGGTCGGCGCCTGCCTCGCCGCGGGCCTCGGCTCCCTCGTCCTGCTGGGCCTCGGGCTGGCCCTCGACCCTCCGCACTCGGTGATCCGTGAGGCCCTCACCGGCGATCGCACGGCCCTGGAGATCCGCACCGTCTGGCTCGTCGTCGCCATCGCCGCGCTGGCCGCGCTGATCACCGCGATCGGCCTGATCGTCCCCCGCGGCGGCCTCACCCCCTTCTGGGGCCGCTTCCTGGAGATCTTCGAGGGCTTCGTCCTGCTGACCCTGATCCCGCTGGCCCTGGCCGTCTTCGACGTCTACACCGCCGCCCGCGCCATGACCGGCTGACCGCGCACCCCGCATCGACCGGGCCCCGGGCAGGACCGTCCTGGCGTGCTGGTACGCTGTGTGACGGCCGTCTGTGTACGCACCCCGCGGACTCCCTCCAGGGACCCCGCGAGGCAGCGCCGACGGATCCCGCCACCCGAGTCACAGAAGTCCCCCTGAGACGAAGACCAGGGGCGCTCGGTGGCATCGAAGAGACTCAGAAGGAGTATCGCGTGTCGCTCGACGCCGCTACGAAGAAGCAGATCATCGCCGAGTTCGGTACCAAGGAGGGCGACACCGGCTCCCCCGAGGTCCAGGTCGCGATGCTCTCGCGCCGTATCTCGGACCTGACCGAGCACCTCAAGACCCACAAGCACGACCACCACTCCCGTCGTGGTCTGCTGATCCTGGTCGGTCAGCGCCGCCGTCTGCTGCAGTACCTGGCCAAGAAGGACATCCAGCGCTTCCGTACGCTGGTCGACCGCCTCGGCATCCGCCGCGGTGCGGCCGGCGCCAAGTAGGACGCCGTGAAGGGAGCGGTTCCCGAAACGATCGGGGGCCGCTCCCTTTGCCGTACGTACGGACCTTGCCGTACGTACGGAAACGTGCGGAGTGTCACCGCCCCTTTGTAGTGTGGTAGCACAACGCCATATGGACGACACAGCGTGAGGACACCCGGGACGGGTGACCGCACGCGACCGAACGAGGAGAAGCGCACCACGCCGCCGCCGGTCCTCGGTAGTGGCCCCCGGGGCAGCGAACCCCGGGTGCTTCGATCGAAGACCGGCCCGCACCGCACGGAGCGCTTCTCCGCCACCGTCCCCCTGTCACACGGACAGCGCGGGACAAAAGACGACAACGTAACGGAGAGATCGCTAGTGGAGAACGAGACCCACTACGCCGAGGCCGTCATCGACAACGGTTCCTTCGGCACCCGCACCATCCGCTTCGAGACGGGCCGCCTGGCCAAGCAGGCCGCCGGCTCCGCCGTGGCGTACCTGGACGACGACACCATGGTGCTGTCGGCCACCACCGCCTCCAAGAACCCCAAGGACCAGCTCGACTTCTTCCCCCTCACGGTGGACGTCGAGGAGCGGATGTACGCCGCCGGCAAGATCCCCGGCAGCTTCTTCCGCCGTGAGGGCCGTCCCTCCGAGGACGCCATCCTCACCTGCCGCCTCATCGACCGCCCGCTGCGCCCGTCCTTCAAGAAGGGCCTGCGCAACGAGATCCAGGTCGTCGCCACGATCATGGCGCTGAACCCCGACCACCTGTACGACGTCGTGGCGATCAACGCCGCCTCGGCGTCCACGCAGCTGGCCGGTCTGCCCTTCTCCGGCCCGATCGGCGGCGTCCGCGTCGCGCTGATCAACGGCCAGTGGGTGGCCTTCCCGACGCACTCCGAGCTCGAGGACGCCGTCTTCGACATGGTCGTCGCGGGCCGCACCCTGGAGGACGGCGACGTCGCGATCATGATGGTCGAGGCCGAGGCCACCGAGAAGACCATCCAGCTGGTCAAGGGCGGCGCCGAGGCGCCGACCGAGGAGGTCGTCGCCGCCGGTCTGGACGCCGCGAAGCCCTTCATCAAGGTCCTCTGCAAGGCCCAGTCCGACCTCGCGTCGAAGGCCGCCAAGCCCACCGGCGAGTTCCCGATCTTCCTCGACTACCAGGACGACGTCCTGGAGGCCCTCACGGCCGCCGTCAAGGACGAGCTCGCCCAGGCGCTCACCATCGCCGGCAAGCAGGAGCGCGAGAGCGAGCTGGACCGCGTCAAGGCGCTCGCCGCCGAGAAGCTGCTCCCGCAGTTCGAGGGCCGCGAGAAGGAGATCTCCGCCGCGTACCGCTCGCTGACCAAGTCCCTGGTCCGTGAGCGCGTCATCAAGGAGAAGAAGCGCATCGACGGCCGTGGCGTCACGGACATCCGTACGCTCGCCGCCGAGGTCGAGGCCATCCCGCGTGTGCACGGCTCCGCCGTGTTCGAGCGTGGCGAGACCCAGATCCTGGGCGTCACCACCCTCAACATGCTCCGCATGGAGCAGCAGCTCGACACCCTGTCGCCGGTGACGCGCAAGCGCTACATGCACAACTACAACTTCCCGCCGTACTCCACCGGCGAGACGGGCCGCGTCGGCTCCCCGAAGCGCCGCGAGATCGGCCACGGCGCCCTCGCCGAGCGCGCCCTCGTCCCGGTCCTGCCGACGCGCGAGGAGTTCCCCTACGCGATCCGCCAGGTCTCCGAGGCGCTCAGCTCGAACGGCTCGACCTCCATGGGTTCGGTCTGCGCCTCCACCATGTCGCTGCTGAACGCCGGTGTGCCGCTGAAGGCCCCCGTCGCCGGTATCGCCATGGGCCTGATCTCCCAGGAGATCGACGGCGAGACGCACTACGTCACCCTCACCGACATCCTCGGTGCGGAGGACGCCTTCGGCGACATGGACTTCAAGGTCGCCGGCACCAAGGAGTTCGTCACCGCCCTCCAGCTCGACACCAAGCTGGACGGCATCCCGGCCTCCGTCCTGGCCGCCGCCCTCAAGCAGGCCCGTGACGCCCGCCTCCACATCCTCGACGTGATGATGGAAGCGATCGACACGCCGGACGAGATGTCCCCCAACGCCCCGCGGATCATCACCGTCAAGATCCCCGTGGACAAGATCGGCGAGGTCATCGGCCCCAAGGGCAAGATGATCAACCAGATCCAGGAGGACACCGGCGCCGAGATCACGATCGAGGACGACGGCACCATCTACATCGGTGCCGCCGACGGCCCGGCCGCCGAGGCCGCCCGCGCCACGATCAACGGCATCGCCAACCCGACCATGCCGGAGGTCGGCGAGCGCTACCTGGGCACCGTCGTGAAGACGACGACCTTCGGCGCGTTCGTGTCGCTGCTCCCGGGCAAGGACGGTCTGCTGCACATCTCGCAGATCCGCAAGCTCGCCGGCGGCAAGCGCGTGGAGAACGTCGAGGACGTGCTCGGCGTGGGCGCCAAGGTCCAGGTCGAGATCGCCGAGATCGACTCCCGCGGCAAGCTCTCCCTCATCCCCGTGATCGAGGGCGAAGAGGGCTCGGACGAGAAGAAGGACGACGCCGACAAGTGACGTCGCGTAGCTCCAAGGCGACGGCCCGCACCTCCACGGAGGCGCGGGCCGTCGCCCGTACCCAAACCCTGATCAAGGGCGCCGGCGGCATCGGCACGGTCCGCAGGACCACCCTCCCGGGCGGCCTGCGCATCGTCACCGAGACCCTGCCGTCGGTGCGGTCCGCGACCTTCGGCATCTGGGCCCACGTCGGCTCCCGCGACGAGACGCCCGCTCTGAACGGCGCCACGCACTACCTGGAGCACCTGCTCTTCAAGGGCACGACCCGGCGCAGCGCGCTCGACATATCGTCCGCGATCGACGCGGTCGGCGGCGAGATGAACGCGTTCACCGCGAAGGAGTACACGTGCTACTACGCGCGCGTGCTCGACTCCGACCTTCCCCTCGCCATCGACGTCGTCTGCGACATGCTCACCGGCTCGCTGATCCGCGAGGAGGACGTCGACGTCGAACGCGGCGCCATCCTCGAAGAGATCGCGATGACCGAGGACGACCCGGGCGACTGCGTGCACGACCTGTTCGCGCACACCATGTTCGGCGACACCCCCCTCGGCCGCCCCGTCCTCGGCACGGTCGACACGGTCAACGCCCTCACCGCCGACCGCATCCGCCGCTTCTACAAGAAGCACTACGACCCCACCCACCTCGTGGTCGCCTGCGCCGGCAACGTCGACCACAACAAGGTCGTACGACAGGTCCGCGCGGCCTTCGAGAAGGCGGGCGCCCTCAGCCGCGCCGACGCCACCCCGATCGCCCCGCGCGAGGGTCGGCGCAGCCTCCGCACGGCCGGCCGCGTCGAGCTGATCGGCCGCAAGACCGAGCAGGCCCATGTCGTCCTCGGCATGCCCGGCCTGGCCCGCACCGACGAGCGCCGCTGGGCCCTCGGGGTCCTCAACACCGCGCTCGGCGGCGGCATGTCCTCCCGCCTCTTCCAGGAGGTCCGGGAGAAGCGCGGCCTCGCCTACAGCGTGTACTCGTACACGTCCGGCTTCGCCGACTGCGGCCTCTTCGGCGTCTACGCCGGCTGCCGCCCCTCCCAGGTCCACGACGTGCTCAAGATCTGCCGCGACGAACTGGACCAGGTCGCCGAGCACGGACTGCCCGACGACGAGATCGAGCGGGCCATCGGCCAGCTGAAGGGCTCCACCGTCCTCGGCCTGGAGGACACCGGCGCCCTCATGAACCGCATCGGCAAGAGCGAGCTGTGCTGGGGCGAGCAGATGTCCGTCGACGAGATGCTGACCCGGATCGCCATGGTGACACCGGACGAGGTCCGCGCCGTGGCCCGCGACGTCCTGGGGCAGCGCCCCTCCCTGTCGGTGATCGGCCCGCTCAAGGACAAACAGGCGTCCCGACTCCACGACACCGTCGCCTGACCCCTCCCACAAGGCCCAGAAGGAAGCAAGACAGATGAGCAAGCTGCGCGTGGCGGTCCTCGGTGCCCAGGGCCGTATCGGCTCCGAGGCGGTCAAGGCCGTCGAGGCCGCCGAGGACATGGAACTGGTCGCCGCCCTGAGCCGGGGCGACAAGCTGGAGACCCTCACCGAGCAGGGCGCCCAGGTCGCCGTGGAACTGACCACGCCCGCCTCGGTCATGGACAACCTCGACTTCTGCGTCCGCCACGGCATCCACGCGGTCGTCGGCACCACGGGCTGGACGGACGAGCGTCTCGCGCGGCTGAAGGGCTGGCTGGACGGCTCCCCGGAGACCGGCGTGCTCATCGCGCCCAACTTCTCCATCGGGGCCGTCCTCACCATGAAGTTCGCGCAGATCGCCGCGCCCTACTTCGAGTCCGTCGAGGTCGTCGAGCTGCACCACCCGAACAAGGTCGACGCCCCCAGCGGCACCGCCACCCGCACCGCCCAGCTCATCGCCGAGGCCCGCCGCGCCGCCGGCACCGCCCCGGCACCGGACGCCACCGCCACGGGCCTGGACGGCGCGCGGGGCGCCGACGTCGACGGCGTCCCCGTCCACGCCGTACGCCTGCGGGGCCTCCTCGCCCACCAGGAGGTGCTGCTCGGCGGCGAGGGCGAGACCCTGACGGTCCGTCATGACTCCCTGCACCACAGCAGCTTCATGCCCGGCATCCTGCTCGGCGCCCGCCGCGTGGTGCAGACCCCGGGCCTCACCTTCGGCCTCGAACACTTCCTCGACCTGGGCTGATCGGCCGGCACCCACCATGCGCGCGAAGATCACCTACGCCGTCACGGCAGCCGTCCTGGTCGTCTACTTCGTCCTGGTCGGCAGCCGCGGGGTCATGCTCATCGAGACCGGCACGCCGATCACGATCGCCTTCGGCGTCGCCGTCCTCGTCCTGCCCGCGATCGGCATCTGGTTCCTGTGGAAGAACACCCAGTTCGTCCGTAGGGCCAACCAGCTCGCCGCCGAACTCGACGCCGAAGGCGGCCTGCCCGTCGACGAGTTGAAGCGCACCCCGAGCGGCCGCATCGACCGCGCCTCGGCCGACGAGGTCTTCGCGCGGCGCAAGGCGGAGACCGAGGACGCCCCCGACGACTGGCGCACCTGGTTCCGCCTCGCCGTCGCCTACCACGACGCCCGCGACACCCCGCGCGCCCGCAAGGCGATGCAGCGCGCCATCGCCCTCCACGACGGCAAGCCGATCCCGACCGCCTGACATCCCACCGACGGGTGAGGGGCCGGCCCGCACACGCGGACCGGCCCCTCACCCGTTCGGTCGACTACGCGGCGCGTCCGTACGTCGCCGCCCATGCCCCGATCGTGTCGGCCGCCCGGTCGAAGGCCTCCGTACGCGCCAGGAAGTCGGCGTTGTGGCTGGTCATCAGCGGCGTCACATACTCCTGGACCCGGTCCCTGCGCACCAGGAGCAGCGCCTGCCCCTGCACGGACCGCGGCAGCCCGAGCCACCGCACCGGCTGCTGCACCGTGCGCACCGACACGCTCGGCTCCCAGGACGCCGTACGCGTCCGGAAGAAGCTCACCTGACGCACGCCCCGCGCACTCACCCAGATGCCGACCCGTAGCAGCCGCAGGGTGCAGGCGATGATCAGCAGCGCCGCCCCGAAGCACAGCGCGCCCGCCTGCGGCGTCTCGGCCGCCGCGATGATGACCGCCGCGACCAGCACGTATGACGCGAGCAGCAGCAGGAGCGCGGCCGCGCCGACCCGCCACGGGCCGGGACGGTAGGGCCGCCGCCAGCGGTCGCGGTCGTCGAACGGCAGCGCCTCGTCCACCGCCTGGTCGAAGGCGCGATCGGCGGTCAGGAAGGGCAGGGGCACGGCTGATCCTCACTCAATGCACGCACAGGTTGTGCCGGGTGAGGCTACCGAGCCGGACCCGGGCCCACCACTCTCGGGAGGCCGATGGGGGCACAAGGCGGTACAACTCAGGCCATCCGCCCCCTTGTCGGTGGCGGCCCGTAGAGTGGGCGCCGCCCGAGAGCAGCAATGGGAAGGACCTTTCGAGCCGTGACCGACACCCCCGCCGACGATCTCAAGCCCAGCTTCCGCAGCGATGTCACCGTCGAGCTGGTCAAGCACAGCGCGTCCGACTCCGACGTCCTGTGGGCCGCCCGCGTCTCCACCGCCGGCGAGCAGTCGCTGGACGAGCTGAAGAAGGACCCGGAGCGCTCCAAGGGCCTCATCAACTACCTCATGCGGGACCGGCACGGCAGCCCCTTCGAGCACAACTCGATGACCTTCTTCATCAGCGCCCCGATCTTCGTCTTCCGCGAGTTCATGCGCCACCGCGTGGGCTGGAGCTACAACGAGGAGAGCGGCCGCTACAGGGAGCTCCAGCCCGTCTTCTACGTCCCCGACGAGTCCCGCAAGCTCGTCCAGGAGGGACGCCCCGGCAAGTACGTCTTCGTCGAGGGCACCCAGGCCCAGCAGGAGCTGGTCGGCCGGATCACGGAGGACGCGTACGTCCACGCCTACGAGGCGTACCAGGAGATGCTCGGCGCCGGCGTCGCCCGCGAGGTCGCCCGTACGGTCCTCCCGGTCGGCCTGTACTCCTCGATGTACGCCACGTGCAACGCGCGCTCGCTGATGCACTTCCTCGGCCTGCGCACCCAGCACGAGCTGGCGAAGGTGCCGTCCTTCCCGCAGCGGGAGATCGAGATGGTCGGCGAGAAGATGGAGGCCGCGTGGGCCGAGCTCATGCCGCTGACCTATGCCGCCTTCAACGCCAACGGCCGGGTCGCCCCCTGAGGCGCGGACACGTCGATGAACAGATGCGTTTCGGCCAGGCACAGATGTACGGGTCAGCCGAGTGAAGTGTCCGTATTGCGGCATTTCGCGAAGTTCATCTAGCCTGATCAAACGGACCCGGCACTGCTTGAACCCCCGAGCAGGCAGTGCCGGGCTCCGCATTTGTCCTGACTTTTCCCGGCCCCCGAGGGCAGACCGCGCCCTGAGCAACGAGTAGCGTGTTACCCATGGCTCCGACCTCGACTCCGCAGACCCCCTTCGGGCGGGTCCTCACCGCCATGGTCACGCCCTTCACGGCGGACGGCGCACTCGACCTCGACGGCGCGCAGCGGCTCGCCACCCACCTGGTGGACGCAGGCAACGACGGCCTGGTGATCAACGGGACCACCGGTGAGTCCCCCACCACCAGCGACGCGGAGAAATCGGACCTGGTACGAGCCGTCCTGGAGGCCGTGGGCGATCGCGCCCACATCCTCGCCGGCGTCGGCACGAACGACACCCACCACAGCATCGAGCTGGCCCGCGCCGCCGAGCGGATCGGCGCGCACGGCCTCCTCGTCGTCACGCCGTACTACAACAAGCCCCCGCAGGAGGGCCTGTACCGCCACTTCAGGGCCATCGCGGACGCCGCCGACCTCCCGGTCATGCTCTACGACATCCCGGGCCGCAGCGGCGTCCCCATCGACACCGAGACGATCGTCCGCCTCGCCGAGCATCCGCGGATCGTCGCCAACAAGGACGCCAAGGGCGACCTCGGCCGCGCCAGCTGGGCCATCGCCCGCTCCGGCCTCGCCTGGTACTCCGGCGACGACATGCTGAACCTGCCGCTGCTCTCCGTGGGCGCGGTCGGCTTCGTCTCCGTCGTGGGCCACGTCGTCACCCCGGAGCTGCGCAGCCTCGTCGAGGCGTACGCCTCCGGCGACGTCCAGAAGGCCACCGAGATCCACCAGAAGCTGCTCCCGGTCTTCACGGGCATGTTCCGCACCCAGGGCGTGATGACCACCAAGGCGGCGCTCGCCCTCCAGGGACTGCCCGCCGGACCGCTGCGCGCCCCCATGGTCGAGCTCTCGCCCGAGGAGACCGCCCAGCTCAAGATCGATCTTGCTGCCGGCGGGGTACAGCTCTAACAGCAGACTTCGCGCGGCGCGACCTGGCATCGCACAGTGCGGCACCCGACTTCACAACTGAATACGCAGGACGCGAGTGCCTGCATCCCCATACACAACTGCTTATGCACGAACGTCACGCGCGCCACGTGCCACTGAGGCACGTGGCGCGCGTGGTGAGGAGAGTCTTTTGAGTCATCCGCATCCTGAACTGGGCTCGCCCCCGCCCCTGCCCGAAGGTGGCCTGCGGGTCACCCCGCTCGGCGGCCTTGGCGAGATCGGCCGGAACATGACCGTCTTCGAGTACGGCGGCCGACTGCTGATCGTCGACTGCGGAGTGCTTTTCCCCGAGGAGGAGCAGCCCGGAATCGACCTGATCCTGCCGGACTTCTCGTCCATCCGGGACCGCCTCGACGACATCGAGGGCATCGTCCTCACGCACGGCCACGAGGACCACATCGGTGGTGTCCCGTATCTGCTGCGCGAGAAGCCCGACATCCCGCTGATCGGCTCCAAGCTGACCCTCGCCCTCATCGAGGCCAAGCTCCAGGAGCACCGCATCCGCCCGTACACCCTCGAGGTGGCGGAGGGGAACCGCGAACGCATCGGTCCCTTCGACTGTGAGTTCGTCGCGGTCAACCACTCCATCCCCGACGCCCTGGCCGTGGCGATCCGCACGCCGGCGGGCATGGTCGTCCACACCGGCGACTTCAAGATGGACCAGCTTCCGCTGGACAACCGTCTGACCGATCTCCACGCGTTCGCCCGGCTGAGCGAGGAGGGCATCGACCTCCTCCTCTCCGACTCGACCAACGCCGAGGTCCCGGGCTTCACCCCGCACGAGCGGGACATTTCGAATGTCCTGCGCCAGGTCTTCGCGGGCGCCCAGAAGCGCATCATCGTGGCCAGCTTCGCCAGCCACGTCCACCGCATCCAGCAGATCCTGGACGCGGCCCACGAGTACGGCCGTCGGGTCGCCTTCGTCGGCCGCTCGATGGTCCGCAACATGGGCATCGCCCGGGACCTGGGCTATCTGAGGGTCCCGCCGGGCCTGGTCGTGGACGTGAAGACACTCGACGACCTGCCCGACCACGAGGTCGTCCTCGTCTGCACGGGCTCCCAGGGCGAGCCGATGGCGGCCCTGTCCCGCATGGCCAACCGGGACCACCAGATCCGCATCGTCCAGGGCGACACGGTGATCCTGGCCTCGTCGCTGATCCCCGGCAACGAGAACGCGGTCTACCGCGTCATCAACGGCCTGACCCGCTGGGGCGCCAACGTCATCCACAAGGGCAACGCCAAGGTCCATGTCTCCGGACACGCCTCGGCCGGCGAGCTGCTGTACTTCTACAACATCTGCCGCCCGAAGAACCTGATGCCGGTCCACGGCGAATGGCGCCATCTGCGCGCCAACGCCGAGCTGGGCGCCATGACCGGCGTCCCGCACGACCGCATCGTCATCGCCGAGGACGGCGTCGCCGTCGACCTCGTCGAGGGCAAGGCGAGGATCTCCGGCAAGGTCCAGGCGGGTTACGTCTACGTCGACGGCCTCTCGGTCGGCGATGTCGGCGAGCCGGCCCTGAAGGACCGCAAGATCCTGGGTGACGAGGGCATCATCTCCGTCTTCCTGGTCGTGGACGCCTCCACCGGCAAGATCACCGGTGGCCCGCACATCCAGGCCCGCGGCTCCGGTATCGAGGACTCCGCCTTCGGCGACGTCGTCCCGAGGATCACCGAAGTCCTGGAGCGTTCGGCGCAGGACGGGGTCGTCGAGCCCCACCAGCTGCAGCAACTCGTCCGACGCACCCTGGGCAAGTGGGTCTCGGACACATACCGACGCAGGCCGATGATCCTGCCTGTGGTGGTTGAAGTCTGACCCTCCGTCAGCGCCTGACTGGGAGCGGGGCCCCTCGATTTGCATCGGGGCGCCCCGCTCCAGTACGTTTACGGCTCCGCCCAGGGGGGAACCCGACGCAACTGTGCGTCAGGAGCCACCCGGACCGGGCGGAAATTCCGACTCAGAGCTTCTGATAGAGTCGGAACCGCCGGAAAGGGAAACGCGAAAGCGAGAACCTGGAAAGCACCGAGGAAATCGGATCGGAAAACGATCTGATAGAGTCGGAAACGCAAGACCGAAGGGAAGCGCCCGGAGGAAAGCCCGAGAAGATACTCGGGTGAGTACAAAGGAAGCGTCCGTTCCTTGAGAACTCAACAGCGTGCCAAAAATCAA
>NZ_LIRK01000225.1 GCF_001419765.1 Streptomyces torulosus | reverse complement strand
CCCGGAGGTGGTGAGGCCGGGCCAGCGGGCGGGGTCGGCGGTGCGGACGGCGAGGGGGAACCCGGCCTCACCACCTCCGGGCTCCCCCTGGTCCGCGACGCGGGCTTCACGGAGATCGCCCCGGGCTCCTGCACGGTGGTCGCGGACCATCCGGCCCTGCGCGGCTGAACCCGGCCCGTGCCCGTCAGTTGTCGAACCACACCACCAACCTGACGTTCTCCCCGCCGTGCAGACCGGCCAGGGTCCGCATCACCGTCCAGACCGGCTCCCAGTCGTCCGGGACCGCCTCGCGTCGGGTCATCGGCGGCTCGGGGGCGCGTTCCTCCCAGTCGGCGTCGGCCAGTTCGGGCCAGCCGATCCAGGTGGCGCTGTGGGCGCCGACCCATTCGTCGTACGGGCGCCGGGTCTCGGCCGCCACGTCGGCGGGCAGTCCGCGCCCCTCGGCGAGCGGCCGGAACCCGGCGTGGTTCCGTACGCCGAAGAGGCAGCCGAAGGCGGTGTAGGACCGTCCGGCGTACAGGAAGTCCAGGTCGACCGCGGCTTCCCAGCCGGTGTACTCGTCGTCGAAGTCGTCGGCGAAGCCGAAGGTCGCGCGGCACTCGACGTGCCCGTGGATGTCCGCCCCCATGAGCGGATCCTTCCCGACGCAGGGGCCCCGCCGCCAAGCTTTTCGGCGACTGTGCGCCGCCGTTGAACAGCATGACGATCGCGTACGTATCTCCCTGCACTGGCCAAGCAACTGCCCCAACGACCAGTTGGCATTACCCGGGAGGCTCATTTTGCGGCGTATCAATGGCTCGGTCATCGCCAGCCTGGCGCTCGTCGTCACCGTCGGAGCGCTTGCGTTCCCCGTCTGGTCCTACGCCGACCGCTCGGGCACTGCTCAGGCCAATATGGCGGCGGGCACGGTCAACACCCAGTGGGGGCCGCTGACGGCCTCCGACCGTGACCTGATCATCAGGGTGCGGCTGGCGGGACTGTGGGAGCTGCCGGCCGCCGAGCAGGCGATGCAGCGGTCGAAGAGCCCGGCCGTCAAGGAGGCCGCGGACCATCTGATCGTGGGTCACAAGGACCTCGACCAGCGGGTGCGGGCCGTGGCGGAGCAGCTGAACGTCGAACTGCCGAACCAGCCGAACGCCCAGCAGCAGGGCTTCCTGCAGCAGATGTCCAACGCCACCGACGACCAGTACGACCGCGTCTGGGCGAACCTGCTGCGCTCGGCCCACGGCAAGATCTTCCCGGCCATCGGCACGGTGCGGAACATGACCGAGAACACGCTGGTGCGCCAGCTGGCCTCGGACACCAACCAGACCGTGCTCGACCACATCACGATGCTGGAGAAGACCGGCCAGGTCGACTTCGACGCCATCGCCAACGGCACGATCTGACGCCGCCCGCGGTACGTACGTGCCCGTGGCCCTGGGCCCGCCGCCCGAGCGGCGGGGTCCGGACGGCCCCCACCCCCACTCCACGCCCAGCAAGACTTCAGTCCCCAACGACCAGTTGGTTTCCTCCGGGAGGCACCTTTGCGACGCTCCAAGGGCTCTGTCCTCGTCGCCGTGGCGATCGTCGGCACAGTCAGTGCGGTCGCCTACCCCGTGTTCTACTCGTACCCCAACCGCAACGCGGCGGCCGCCGCG
>NZ_LIRK01000224.1 GCF_001419765.1 Streptomyces torulosus | reverse complement strand
GCGTCGTAGGGGAAACGCGGGGGGCTCGCGGCAGCCGCGTCCCGGGCGATCGCGTCGTAGTCGACGAGCCCGGTGGCCTCCAGGACCTTGATGTGGTCGAGGACGGTGGTGTTGGCGTCGTCGGCGAGGTCGCGGACCAGCGAGTTGCGGGTGGTGGCGCGGACCTGGGCGACGACGGAGAACACCTTGCCGTGGGCCGTCCGCAGGATGTTCGCGAACTCCCGGTCGTACTGCTCGCCCCGCGCCGCGTCCAGCGTGCTGAGCCAGGCTTTCTGCTGGTCGTTCGGCTGGTTGGGCAGGGCCAGCCCGAGCCGGGCGGCGACGTTGCGGACCCGGGCGTCGAGGAAGGTGTGCCCCTCGACGAGGTGCTCGCCCGCCGTCCGTACGGCCTTGGTGGTGCCCTTCGTCTGGGCCTGCTGCCCGGCGGGCAGCTCCCACAGCCCCGCCAGCCGGACCTTGGTGATGAACTCCCGGTCCAGCCCGGACAGCGCGCCGTACTGCGTCGTCACGGTGGACGCGTTGAGCGTGTCGACGCCGGTGCCCGAGCGGTCGCTGTACGACCAGATCGGGAAGATCAGTGCCAGGAGCGTCGCCGTCAGCCCGGCGACGATGAGCCCTGTTCCATTGAGCAGTCCTTTGCTGCGTCTGTCGGATCGCATGGTGCCTCCTGCTCGCGGCACCGCACGCAGGTGCGTTTCGGGTGCGGATTGGCCTACGGAACGGCATGTTACTGCCCGGTCCGCACCAACTGCCGTACGAGGAGGAAAGGTTGAGGACGGTATAAATCGCACCGGATGGGATGCCGGGGCCGCTGGACAGGTCAGGTGAAAGCGGAGTGAATGGGGCGTGAAACCCGTGTGCAGGACATGGGTTTGTTAATCGCAGCACACCGGGGGCGCGCGAGAGGCCGCCTCGCTTCCAGCAGCGGGGCGGCGTGGGGGCGCACGGCGGTCAGCGGCGCAAAAGCACCCTGCGGGTCGCACGGGCCAGCCGCGCCGTCGGGCGCCGGGACAGGGGTGCCGGGCCGGAGCGCTCCAGCCACCACTCGCGCAGCGCACGCCGGGTGCCCGCGTCCTCGACCCGGTCGGCCAGCAGCAGGTGCTCGGCGAAGGACAGGGCGTCGCGCCGGTAGCCGTCGGTCATCGGGTGGCCCTGCGCGTACGCCACGAACGCCGACCGGTACGACGTGCCCAGGATCACCGGCAGCTCCGGCGCGACCTTGCCCACGACGTCCGCCCGCTTGGCCGCGAGCGCCCGGGACTGCACCCCGAGCCGCACCCGGTCGAACCCCTCGGGCACCGGCGTTCCCGCGACCAGCGCCGACAACAGCGCGGCCTGCGCCAGCCCGAGCCGCTGCCGGGCGACCGGCTTACCCTCCCCACCGGGCACCTCCTCGGCGGACGTGACCGGCTCGGCCGCGGGGGCGGACCCGGCCGCGGACTCGGCCGACGCGGCCGGTGCGCTGGCTGGTGTCGTGGCCGGCTCGTCCGACGCGGGCGCGCCGCCCTGCGTCCCGGCGGTCTTCAGCACCCCCCGGATCGCGTCCAGCTCGCGCTCCAGCTCGGCCGGCTCCGGGAAGTTCTCGTCGCGCTCCAGGAGGACACCGGGTGGGCTCACCCGTGAGGCGAGCTCGGCGAGGACGTCGAGGACCTGCTGGGGGACGGGGTGGGCGTGGCTGTCGTGCCAGACCCCGTCCCGCTCGAAACCGCCCGCGACATGGACGTACGCGATGGCCTCGACCGGCAGCTCGTCCAGCGCCTTCGCGGGGTCCTCGCCCCGGTTGACGTGGTTGGTGTGGAGGTTCGCCACGTCGATCAGGAGCCGGACCCCGGTGCGGTCGACGAGGTCGTACAGGAACTGCCCCTCCGTCATCTCCTCGCCCGGCCAGTTGATCAGCGCCGCGATGTTCTCCAGGGCCAGCGGCACCGGCAGCGCGTCCTGGGCGATCCGTACGTTCTCGCACAGCACGTCCAGCGCGTCCCGGGTGCGCGGCACCGGCAGCAGATGCCCGGCCTCCAGCCGCGGCGACGCGGTGAGGGCGCCCCCCGCCCGGACGAACGCGATGTGCTCGGTGACGAGGGGCGCGCCCAGGGCCTCCGCGCGCTCGGCGAGGTTCCGCAGCCGCTCCTCGTCGGGGCGGTCGGCGCCGCCGAGGCCGAGCGAGACGCCGTGCGGCACGACCGTGACCCCCCGCTCGCGCAGCCGCAGCAGCGACTCGGGGATGTGGCCGGGGCAGACGTTCTCCGCGACGACCTCGACCCAGTCGACGCCGCCGGCCGACCCGGCCATGCGCTCGACGGCGTCCTCGATCTCCGGACGCCATCCGATTCCCGTACCCAGCTGCCTGATCCGCTCCATCGTCCCCTCCTCGGTCACGGCCACACCCAGACCCTGTGTTCGTCTCCTTACGACGGACCTGTGTTCCGGCGTGACGGAGTCATGGCCCCGCCGCCCGGAGCCGAACCCCGAGAAGGGGACCTTCAGAGCAACATTTGAGCTTTCGGCGGCTACTGGATCGCCGGTTCGCCCTGGTCCTTGTTCAGCTCCTCCGGGTCCGGACGACGGGTGTTGACGACGCCGGGCGTGGTCGGCGACGGGGTCGACTTCACATCGGGGTTGGTCGACGGCTCCGCGGCGGGCGCGGGCTGCACGATCTGCCCCGGCACCGGCGGCGGCGGTCCGGTCGGGCTCGCCGTACCGCTGACCGAGTTGTCGGCGATCTGAGCGAAGTCGATCTCCCCGGTCCCCTCCAGGATCGTGATGTGGTCGAGCACGGTCTGGTTGGCGTCGGAGGCCAGCTGGCGGACCAGCGTGTTGCGGGTGCTGTTCCGCACGGCGGCGATGGCCGGGAAGATCTTGCCGTGCGCGGCCCGCAGCAGGTTCGCCCAGGTCTTGTTGTACTCGGCCTCGGTCTTGGCGGCGGTCATCTCGTCCAGCCAGCCCTGCTGCTGGGCGTTGGGCTGGTTCGGCAGCTCGACACCCAGCTTCGCCGCGATGATCCGGGACCGCTTGTCCAGGTCGGTGTGGCCCTTGATCAGGTGGTCCGCTGCCTCCCTGACGGACTTGCTGCCGCTGCGCTCCAGGGCCTGCTGGCCGGCCGGCAGCTCCCACAGGCCCGCGAGCCGCACCCGGATGATGAGGTCACGGTCCATGGGGGTGAGCGGCCCCCACTGCGTGGTCACCGTGTCACCGGTGGGCACGGCCGCGGCGGCCGCCGCGTTGCG
>NZ_LIRK01000223.1 GCF_001419765.1 Streptomyces torulosus | reverse complement strand
GAACCACCCGCGCCCCCGAGCTCTTCCGCGCCCGGCGACAACCGTCTCGCGCGGGAGCGCGACGTGGGGCACCGTGGAGGGACGTGTGGCCGCCGGCCACGGCGAGAGGTCCCGATTGGAGTAGCCGTATGTCCGACCACGTGTACCGGGTCACCGAGATCGTCGGCAGTTCGGGCGAGAGCGTCGACCACGCCATCCGCAACGGCATCGCCCGCGCCGCCCAGACCCTGCGCAACCTGGACTGGTTCGAGGTGACGCAGGTCAGGGGGCACATCGAGAACGGCGAGATCGCGCACTACCAGGTCGGCCTGAAGGTCGGTTTCCGGCTTGAGGGCACCGACTGACGGCTCAGGTACGACATCCCCGTCCCCGCACCCGTCAGGTGCGGCCCTCCCGTTCCTGCGCCACCTTCAGTTCGGCGGAGGCGGCGGCCCAGCGCGCCCGTACGACGGGAAAGCCCGCCCGCTCCGCGTCCTCGCAGACCAGCTCGTCGTCGTCCACGAGGACGCGGATCTCGCGGTTCCCTGCCAGCTGCCGCAGGATCTCCAGCTTCGTGCGGCGGGCCGGCCTGCGGTCGTGGTTCCGCCGCATCCAGATCCGCCCCTCGGGGAGCCCCTGCGCGGCGAGCCAGTCGACGGTGTCGCGCCGGCACCGCTCGGGGCGCCCGGTGAGATACACGACCTCGCACTCCTCGGCGTACCGCAGCGCCAGCTCGATGCCCTCCGCCAGCGGCGGATCCTGCGGGGCGGCGGCGAAGAACGCGTCCCAGTCGCGCGGCTTGCGCTCCAGGTACCGCTGCCGGTGCGCGGTGTCGGCGAGCGTGTTGTCGAGATCGAATACGGCGAGGGGCCTGCTGTCGTCGGTCACGGGTCCAGCCTAGGCAGAGCGTTACACGTGTCGTCCGCCGCTGCTTCACACAAGGTACACAAACCCCTCCCGTAGCTTTAAGTTTCAAACGTTAGGCTCGTCCTCTCTCCCCCCACAACAGCACAGGAGAATCGGCGTGCTTGACGGCGAAGTGATCGTGATCGGCGGCGGATACGGGGGCATTCGCCTCGCCAAGCAACTGGACGAGTACGCGCGGGTCACCCTGGTGGACCGCAAGGAGGTCTTCTTCCATCGCATCGCCGCCCTGCGCGCCGGCGTGCAGGAGGAGTGGACGACGACGCCCTTCATCCCCTACGACCGGCTGCTGAGCAACGGCCGGGTGATGGTGGGCAAGGCGGTCACCATCGACACCGGCGAACGGTACGTGAAGCTGGCCACCGGTGAGCGGCTGCCGTACGACGTGGTGGTCATCGCCACCGGCGCCGACTATCCGGAGCCCGCCCGCTTCCTCGGGACGACCACGGAGGAGGCGGCCAAGACGTTCACGGCGCACCAGGAGAGCATCGCCGCGGCCGAGCATGTGCTCGTCGTGGGCGGCGGTCCCGGTGGTGTGGAGCTCGCGGCGGAGATCCGGCTGGCCCGGCCCGCCACCCGAGTGACGCTCGCGCACGCGGGGTCGGCGCTGCTCAGCTCGACGGGCAGCAAGTGGGCCGGGCGGCGGGCCCTGGCCTGGCTGCAGTCGCACGACGTGGAGGTGCGCCTCGACTCGTTCATCTCCCCCGGCGCCGACTTCGGCACGTACCGGGACGGCCGCGGCCATCTCATCGAGGCGGATCTGTCGTTCTGGGCGACCGGCACCACCCCGAACACACTGTGGCTGCGGCTGGCCGGGCACGGCGACTGGCTGAACGCCGCCGGGCATGTGAAGGTCGACCGGATGCTGCGGGTCGACGGGCGGCTCGACGTGTTCGCGGTGGGTGACGTGAACGACGTCACCGAGCTGAAGATCTCCCCCGCCGCGATCGCCCAGGCGGACATCGCCGCGCACAACATCCGCGCCTACCTGGGGAGTTCGGGCAAGCATCGCAAGGAGCCTCGTTCCTACCGGCCGGTCCAGCGGACCCCGCTGATCGTGCCGTTCGGACCGGCCGACGGGCTCACCCTGATCCCCGTGCCGGGGGGCGAGACCGCCGTGCTCGGCGGCCGCACCAGCACCCTCGCGAAGGCGAGGACCCTGATGACGCCGTACGTGCGCAAGCAACTCGGGTACTCCGCCTAGGGGGTGTGTCGAAAGTCCCGCACAGCACCCACGGCGGCCGGCACGCACTCTCGCCGCACCGGCCGAAACCCCAAGTACGTCCAGTACGAGGGCTTTCGTCCGGCACGCCGAGAGCACGCACCGGACACCGCGGGCACCGCACAGGACTTTCGAAACACCCCCTAAAGCGTGTTGCAGAAGGCTGTGATCAGGGCATTTCCCTTGTATGCGTGGGGTGTTGAGGGCTGATCCGTTGTGGGTGGAGACGTTCACGGGGC
>NZ_LIRK01000222.1 GCF_001419765.1 Streptomyces torulosus | reverse complement strand
GCACCGGGCGCAGCCCCGGCCGCTTTTCAGGGGCGCGGGGCACTGCGCGACCAGCCACGACGAACCCGCGGCCGCCGGCGAACCCCGCACCCCCGCGACGGTCACGCGTCGGCGAACCTCTCCCCCCGCTCCGCCTTCTCCACCAGCAGCGCCGGCGGCGTGAAGCGCGCGCCGTAGCGGTCGGCCAGTTCCCTCGCCCGGGCCACGAAGCCCGGCAGGCCGCCCTCGTAGCCGTTGATGTACTGCAGGACACCCCCGGTCCAGCCGGGGAAGCCGATGCCGAAGATCGAGCCGATGTTGGCGTCGGCGACGGACGTGAGGACGCCCTCCTCCAGGAGGCGGACGGTGTCCAGGGCCTCCGAGAACAGCATGCGTTCCTGCATGTCCTCGAAGGGGATCCGGTGGTCGGGCCGGGTGAAGTGCTCACGCAGGCCCGGCCAGAGCTTGGTGCGGCGGCCGTCGGGACCGTAGTCGTAGAAGCCGGCGCCGCCGCTGCGCCCGGTGCGGCCGAACTCGTCGACCATGCGGTCGATGACCGCCTCGGCGGGGTGCTCCTCCCAGGTGCCGCCCGCCTCCTCGACGGCCCGCCGGGTCTCCGCGCGGATCTTGCGGGGCAGGGTCAGGGTCAGCTCGTCCATCAGGGAGAGGACCTTCGCGGGGTAGCCCGCCTGGGCCGCCGCCTGCTCGACCGACGCGGGCTCGATGCCCTCGCCGACCATCGCGACGCCCTCGTTGATGAAGTGGCCGATGACGCGGGAGGTGAAGAAGCCACGGGAGTCGTTGACGACGATCGGGGTCTTCTTGATCTGCCGGACCAGGTCGAAGGCGCGGGCGAGGGCGTCGTCGCCGGTCCGCTCGCCCTTGATGATCTCGACGAGCGGCATCTTGTCGACGGGTGAGAAGAAGTGCAGGCCGATGAAGTCGGACTGGCGCTCCACACCTTCGGCGAGGGTGGTGATGGGGAGGGTGGAGGTGTTGGAGCAGAGCAGCGCGTCGGGGGCGACGACGCTCTCGATCTCCTGGAACACCTTGTGCTTGAGGGCGGTGTCCTCGAAGACGGCCTCGATGACCGCGTCGCAGCCGGCCAGGTCGGCCGGGTCGGCGGTGGGGGTGATCCGGGCGAGCAGGGCGTCGGCCTTCTCCTGCGTCGTACGGCCCTTGGCGACGGCCTTCGCGCAGAGCTTCTCCGAGTAGCTCTTGCCCTGCGCGGCTGCTTCCGCGGACACGTCCTTCAGGACGACGTCGATGCCGGCGCGGGCGCAGGAGTAGGCGATGCCGGCGCCCATCATCCCGGCGCCGAGGACGGCCACCTTGCGGACCTGGCGCGGTTCGACGCCCTTGGGGCGGTTGGCGCCGGAGTTGACGGCCTGGAGGTCGAAGAAGAACGCCTGGATCATGTTCTTCGAGGTCTGGCCGGCGGCCAGCTCCACGAAGTAGCGGGCCTCGATGACCTGGGCGGTCTCGAAGTCGACCTGGGCGCCCTCGACGGCGGCGGCGAGGATGTTCCGCGGGGCCGGGTAGGGGGCGCCGGCCGTCTGCTTGCGCAGGGTGGCGGGGAAGGCGGGCAGGTTCGCCGCGAACTTGGGGTTCGAGGGCGTGCCTCCGGGGATGCGGTAGCCCGGCTTGTCCCAGGGCTGCTGGGACTCGGGGTTGGCGTCGATGAAGGCGCGGGCCTTGGCCATCAGCTCGTCGTGGGTGGCGGCCACCTCGTGGACGAGGCCGTTCTGCAGGGCGCGCTGCGGGCTGTACTGGGTGCCCTGGAGCAGGACCTTCAGGAGCGCGTCGGCGATGCCGAGGAGCCGTACCGTGCGGACGACGCCGCCGCCTCCGGGGAGCAGGCCGAGGGTGACCTCGGGGCAGCCGATCTTGGAGCCGGGGGCGTCGAGGGCTACGCGGTGGTGGCAGGCGAGGGCCAGTTCGAAGCCGCCGCCGAGGGCGGCGCCGTTGATCGCGGCGACGACGGGCTTGCCGAGGGTCTCGATGCGGCGCAGATGGCGCTTGATCTCCAGGCCGCCGTCGAACAGCTGCTGCGCGGTGTCGGGGGTGACCCGGATGAGGTCGCGCAGATCGCCGCCGGCGAAGAAGGTCTTCTTGGCGGAGGTGATGATGACGCCGCGGACGGAGTCCTTCTCGGCCTCCAGCCGGTCGGTGATCACGGCGAGGGAGTCGCGGAACGCCTGGTTCATGGTGTTCGCGGACTGGTGGGGGTCGTCGAGGAGGAGGGTGACGAGGCCCGAGCGGTCCTGTTCCCAGCGGATGGTGGTGCTCTCGGTCATGAGGGGGCTCTCCGTAGAAGTCTTGTGGTTCCGCCGGGTGTCAGACGCGTTCGACGATCGTCGCGATGCCCATGCCGCCGCCCACGCACAGCGTGGCCAGCCCGTACCGCTTGTCCTGGCGCTCCAGCTCGTCGACGAGGGTGCCGAGGATCATCGCGCCGGTGGCGCCCAGCGGGTGGCCGAGGGCGATGGCGCCGCCGTTGACGTTGACCTTGTCCAGGGAGATGCCCATGTCCTTCACGAAGCGCAGGACGACGGCGGCGAACGCCTCGTTGATCTCGACGAGGTCGATGTCGTCGATGGTCAGTCCGGCCCGGGCGAGGGCCTTGCGGGTGGCGGGCGCGGGCCCGGTGAGCATGATGGTGGGCTCGGAGCCGGAGACGGCGGCGGAGACGATCCGCGCGCGCGGGCGCAGGCCGTAGCGGTCGCCGATCTCACGGGAGCCGATGGCGACGAGCGCCGCGCCGTCGACGATGCCGGAGGAGTTGCCCGCGTGGTGGACGTGGTCGATCTCCTCGACCCAGTGGTACTTCTGCAGGGCCACCGCGTCGAAGCCGCCCAGCTCGCCGATGTCGGCGAACGACGGCTTCAGCTTGGCGAGCGAGTCGGCGGTGGTGCCCGGCCGCAGGTGCTCGTCGTGGTCGAGGACGACGAGGCCCGCACGGTCCTTGACGGGGACGACGGAGGCGTCGAACCGGCCGTCCTTCCAGGCCGCGGCGGCCCGCTCCTGGGACAGGGCGGCGTACTCGTCGACGTCCCGGCGGGAGAAGCCCTCGATGGTGGCGATGAGGTCGGCGCCGATGCCCTGCGGCACGAAGTTGACGGCCAGGTTGGTCATCGGGTCGTTGAACCAGGCGCCGCCGTCCGAGGCCATCGGCACCCGCGACATCGACTCGACACCGCCGGCCAGCACCAGGTCCTCCCAGCCGGAACGGACCTTGGCGGCGGCCATGTTGACGGCCTCCAGACCTGAGGCACAGAAGCGGTTCTCCTGGACGCCGGCCACCGTGTCGGGCAGTCCGGCGGCGACCGCGGCGATACGGGCGATGTCGGAGCCCTGGTCGCCGACGGGGCCCACCACGCCGAGCACGATGTCGTCGACGGCGGCCGGGTCGAGGCCGGGGTACCGGCGCCGGACCTCGTGGATCAGCCCGACGACCAGGTCGATGGGCTTGGTGCCGTGCAGGGCGCCGTTCGCCTTGCCGCGTCCGCGTGGGGTGCGGATCGCGTCGTACACGTACGCTTCGGTGCTCACGGGTCTGGCCTTTCGGGTGGCGGTGGAGAGCCGGGTGGTCGGGGGCGCGGTGGCCGGGCGTCAGACGCCGGCCTCACCGTTCGGGACGGGTTCCCCGAGAGAAACGTCCGTGGCGGCGGCCGGGGAACGGGCGTCGAGGAGGCCGGGTATGCCCCAGTCGCGGGCGACGTCCGTCGTGTCGGCGCCCGGCTGGGCGGGGCCGCCGCGGACCGAGGTGTGGGTGGCGGAGAAACGGGGTGCGGGGGCGGGCTGGGTGATGCCGCCGAAGTCGGTGAAGGTGCCGCGGGCCGCGAGATGCGGGTGGTCCGGGGCCTCGCGCAGCGACAGCACGGGCGCCACGCAGGCGTCGGAGCCCTCGAAGACGGCCGTCCACTCGTCGCGCGTACGGGTCCTGAAGCGGGCCTCGACCGTCTCGCGCAGGGCGCCCCAGGCGGCGACGTCCTTGCGGGCCGGGGCCCGGTCCTTGATCCCGAGGAGGTCGACGAACTCCTCGTAGAACTGCTGTTCAAGGGCGCCCACGGCCATGTACCGGCCGTCGGCGGTCTCGTAGGTGCCGTAGAAGGGGCAGCCGCCGTCGAGGAGGTTGGCGGCGCGGCGGTCCTGCCAGCCGCCGGCGGCGAGCATGCCGTGGATCATCGCGGAGAGGTGCGCGGTGCCGTCGACGATGGCCGCGTCCACGACCTGGCCGACGCCGGTGGCGCGGGCGTGGTGCAGGGCGGCGAGGACACCGACGACGAGGTAGAGCGAGCCGCCCGCGTAGTCGCCGAGGAGGTTCGCGGGGGCGACGGGCGGGGTGTCCGGGGTGCCGATCATGCCGAGGGTGCCGGTCAGGGCGATGTAGGCGATGTCGTGGCCGGCGCGCTGGGCGAGGGGGCCCTGCTGGCCCCAGCCGGTCATCCGGCCGTAGACGAGGGCCGGGTTGCGGGCGTGGCAGCTCTCGGGGCCGACGCCGAGGCGCTCGGCGACTCCGGGGCGGTAGCCCTCGATCAGGATGTCGGCCCGTTCGGCGAGGGCGAGGACGGTGTCCGGGCCGTCGCCGGACTTGAGGTCGACGATCACGGACCGCTTGTTGCGGTTGGTGATGTCGTACAGGGGGTTGACGGCGAGGCCGGCGCCGCCGGGCCGGTCGACGCGGACCACGTCGGCGCCGAGGTCGCCGAGGAGCATGGCGGCGAACGGTCCGGGGCCGATGCCCGCGAGTTCGACCGCGCGCACACCGGCGAGCGGGCCGTGCCCGGGCGTCTTCGCTACTGCCATCGAGAGCCCCCAGCTCTGTGACACCGATGATGTAACACCAGTGATGTTAAGAACGTGTTCCACCGCGCACAAGGCCCCAGGTGAGCGAACGCTTAGCCATTGTGCCCAAGGTCGTGCCGGATGTCCCGGCGCGCGCCGGCCAGGCTCAGCGGGTCTCCAGCTCCGCTATCAGGCGCTTGGGGGCGATCACGCGGTAGCTCTCCTCGACCCAGTCGCAGAGCAGCTCCGCGCTCGGGGCACCCGGCTCCTCCAGCGGGACGCGCACCCAGCCGGCCTTGCCGAGGCCGTATCCGGCGGGCTCGGCTCCCGGACAGGTCAGGGCGTGGGCGTGGGTCTCCTCGTCCTTGAGCTTCACGGTGACACCCAGCGGATAGCTGCCGTCGTCCACACCGAGGAACACGAACACCTTCATGTTGACCTTGGCGACGCTCTCGCCCCACGGGAACTCCTCGGCGGCGCCGGGCATCCCGAGGGCGAACTCGCGTACCTTCTCCCATTTTTTCAGGGCGTTCCTGGGAACGGCCACGGCCACCTCCGGATCCCGCGCGTTCGGCTGCTCGTCCCTCACGCTAGCCTCACCCACCGACAACGGCGCGGGGGCGAGGGCTGAGGGGTTCCATGAGCACGCACAGCAGGGCGGATCGGGCGTACGACATCGTGCTCTTCGGGGCGACGGGGTTCGTCGGCGAGCTCACCGCGGAGTATCTGGCCGAGCACGCGCCCGAGGGGCTGCGCTGGGCGCTGGCCGGGCGCAGCGCCGAGAAGCTGGCGGCTCTGCGGGAGCGGCTCCCCGGCGGTGAGGGGATCGGTGTGCTCCGGGCGGACGTGTCCGATCCGGCGTCCCTGCGTGAACTCGCCCGGCAGGCGCGCGTGGTGGCCACGACGGTCGGCCCGTACATCACGTACGGCGAGGAACTGGTGGCCGCCTGCGCCGACGAGGGCACCGACTATCTGGACCTCACCGGTGAGCCCGAGTTCGTGGACCTGATGTTCGTCCGGCACGACGCACGCGCGCGTGAGACGGGCGCGCGGATCGTGCACGCGGCGGGCTTCGACTCGATCCCGCACGACCTGGGGGCGTACTTCACGGTGCGGCAGCTCCCGGAGGACGTGCCGATCACCGTCGACGGCTTCGTGCGGGCGTCGGGGATGTTCTCGGGCGGTACCTTCAACTCCGCGCTGACGGGTTTCTCGCGGGCCCGGCAGACGGCGGCCGCCGCGCGGGACCGCAGGCGGCACGAGCCTCGGACGGTGGGGCGGCGGGCGTACGCGCCGGTGAGCGCGCCCCGCTTCGCCAAGGAGGTCGGTGCGTGGGCCCTGCCGCTGCCGACCATCGACGCGCAGGTGGTGCAGCGTTCGGCGCGGGCTTTGCAGCGCTACGGGCCGGACTTCCGCTACCGCCACTACGCGGCCGTCAAGACGTTGCCGTTCGCGGTGGGCGGGGTAGCGTTCGTGGGCGCGGTCGTCGCCGCCGCGCAAGTGCCGCCCGCCCGGCGCTGGTTGGGCAACCTGCACAAGCCGGGTGAGGGGCCGAGCGCCGAGACGCGGGCCAAGAGCTGGTTCTCGGTGCGGTTCGTGGGCGAGGGCGGCGGCCGGCGGGTCTTCACGGAGGTCGCGGGCGGTGACCCGGGCTACGGCGAGACCGCGAAGATGTTCGCCGAGTCGGCGCTCTGCCTCGCCTTCGACGAGCTTCCCCCCACCGCGGGCCAGGTCACGACGGCGGTGGCGATGGGCGACGCGCTGATCGAACGGCTGCGCGCGGCGGGCATCACGTTCCGGGTGGCCGCCTCCCGGTGACACGGGCTCCGGGCGCCGTGAGGCGGCCGGGGGCCCACCGCCCCCGCCGCGCTCGCGCTGCTAGGGGGTGTTTAGAAAGTCCTGTGCGGTGCCCGCGGTGTCCGGTGCGTGCTCTCGGCGTGCCGGACGAAAGCCCTCGTACTGGACGTACTTGGGGTTTCGACCGGTGCGGCGAGTGGGGGTACCCCCTGCTCGAAGAGCCTGGGGGAGCGTGCCGGGTGCCGTGGGTGCTGTGCGGGACTTTCGAAACACCCCCTAAAGCGTGTTGCAGAAGGCGATGATTTTGCAGGTCAAAGCCCGGCCACGGCTGTTCTGATCACGAGGCGAGGGCGAGATTGTGCATGTGGGCGACGGCCTGGACCGCGTGGTGGAGGCCGTCGCCGGGCTGTCGGCAGTCACGGAGGATCTTGTAGTTCTTGAGCCGGCCGATCGCATGCTCGACCCGCGCACGGACCCGGCGATGTTCCGCATTGTCGGCTTCCTCACCGGCCAACAGGGCCCGGCCGGGTCGTTTACGG
>NZ_LIRK01000221.1 GCF_001419765.1 Streptomyces torulosus | reverse complement strand
GGTGAGCTGCGGGAACGGCTCGCTCAGCAGCGCAGGACCACGCCCCGGCCCCCGTCCGCCCCGCTCGTCCTGCGCTCCGTGGTCCTGCGCTGCTGAGCGAGCCGTTCCCGCAGCTCACCCCCGCGAGAAACCGCGGCGGGAAACCGGCACAGAACCCCGCACAGGACAGGACCACAGCCATGCCCAGCGACCCGTACACGGTCCTGCGCGCCCTCCTCCGCGCGGAGGCCGTGCGCAGCGCACCCAAGGCACGCCCCGAGCAGCACCCGGAACGCGGCCGGGACCCCAAGGGCGGGGAACGACACCGCCCGAAGGCCCCCGAAACCGACTGAACCGGGCCCGGTCCGAGTGCCCTGGAACCACGGGTTCCAGGGCACTCGGACCGCGGGGACAGCAGGGATCACACGCCACCGACCCGCAGGGATTGCGTCGTTTGACCGATTCACGGAACCTTTTCCCGGGTCGCACTCCGTCGCCATGGCTGCGCCCGGAACGTCTCGACCGGTAGGCTTTCCGTGTGATCTTCAAGCGCATCGGAAACGGCCGGCCGTACCCCGACCACGGCCGGGAAAGCACCCGGCAGTGGGCGGACGTCGCGCCGCGCCCGGTCCGCCTCGATCAGCTCGTGACGACCAAGGGGCAGCTGGACCTGGAAACCCTCCTCGCCGAGGACTCCACGTTCTACGGCGACCTCTTCGCGCACGTGGTGAAGTGGCAGGGCGACCTTTATCTGGAGGACGGCCTCCACCGCGCCGTACGCGCGGCCCTCCAGCAGCGCCAGGTCCTGCACGCCCGCGTCCTCGAACTGGACTGACCGGACCCCCGCGTTCCGGCGGGCCGAGGCGCCGGTTGGCCCTTTTGGGTTGGACTGCCGCGCGGTCAATGATCATCTAGTAGGCATCGCCGCCCAACGGCACTACGCTGCGCCCATGAGCATGCTGACTCCTCCCGGCATGGGCGGCCAGTACCGGATCACGGGGGACAAGTACCCGCGGCTGCGCCGACCGAAGAGGCGCCGCAGGCTCGTGCTCGCGGTCGTCGCGTCCACGACCGCACTGGGCCTGGCCGGCTGGGGAACCCTGCAGCTCATCGACGTCTTCACCGGCGGCGACGACCAGGCCGCCGCGGCCGGCCCCAAGGCGGACTGCTCGACCCGGGTGAGCCCCTCCCCGACCGCGGCCAAGGCCGGCGGCAAGACCTCCGGCAAACCCCAGCCGTACCCGGCGCCCGGGAAGATCACCGTCAACGTCCTCAACGCGACACCCCGCTCGGGCCTCGCCAAGGACACCGCCGAGGAACTGAAGAAACGCGGCTTCCGCATCGGGAACGTGGGCAACGCGACCGAGGAGTACGACAAGAAGGTCAAGGGCACCGCCCTGCTGCTCGGCGCGAAGGCGGCGGAGGACACGGCGCTGCCCGTCCTCAACACCCAGCTCGCCGGCGCCCGGCTGAAGACCGACGGCCGCAAGAAGGCCACCGAGGTCGACCTCGTCATCGGCACCGGGTTCAAGGCCCTCAGCAAGCAGAAGGACGCCGACGCGGCCCTGGCCGAACTGACCAGGCCCAAGCCGACGCCCACTCCGACGAAGACCTGCTGAGCCCCGCGAGGGACCCGGGCGGTCCCTACTCGGCCGCCCCGTACAGCCGGTCCCCCGCGTCGCCCAGGCCCGGCACGATGTAGCCGTGCTCGTTCAGGTGCTGGTCCACCGCGGCCGTCACGACCGTCACCGGGGTGCCCGCCAGCTCGCGCTCCATGACCTCCACGCCCTCGGGCGCGGCGAGGAGCACCACGGCGGTCACGTCGTCGGCGCCCCGGTCGATCAGCTCACGGATCGCGGCGACCAGGGTGCCGCCGGTGGCGAGCATCGGGTCGAGGACGTACACCTGACGCCCCGAGAGGTCCTCGGGCATCCGCGTGGCGTACGTGGAGGCCTCCAGCGTCTCCTCGTTGCGGATCATGCCCAGGAAGCCCACCTCGGCGGTCGGCAGCAGCCGGACCATGCCGTCGAGCATGCCGAGGCCGGCGCGCAGGATCGGCACCACCAGGGGGCGCGGGTGCGAGAGCTTGACGCCCGTGGTCCGGGCGACCGGCGTCTCGATGTCGACCTGCTCCGTGCGCACGTCACGGGTGGCCTCGTAGGCGAGCAGGGTGACCAGCTCGTCGGCGAGACGACGGAAGGTCGGGGAGTCGGTGCGCTGGTCGCGCAGCGTGGTGAGCTTGTGGGCGACCAGGGGGTGGTCGACGACGTGGAGACGCATGACCACAACAGTAACGGGGGTGACAGCGGCGGGCTCCCCGTCCCCGGCCGCGGAACCGTTCACTCGCCGCACAGCAACCCCGACCCACGCGGTTCACCCTTCCGATGGCATCAAACCCGCCGCCGGAGGGAAAGTGGGAGGGACATGGCGGGGGTGGTGAGCCGATGCCGGACGGTGGTGAGCCCATGGCGGGAGTGGACGACGAGTCCCGGCGTCCGCGGAGGGCGGGCGCGACCCGGTCGCGGGGGACGAACCGGGAAGGACAGCGAGGAGCGGACGGCGATCCGCGGCGCGCGACGGACGGGGAACGCCCGCGGGGCACGGACTTGCGGGGCACGGGCCTGCGGGAACCGGCGGAGGCGAACACCGACGCGGGTGCCGCCGACCCCGATGAGCAGGGCGATGCCGCGCGGAGGCGGCGCCGGGCCCAGTTCCTGCGGGAGCTGACGGAGGCACGGGAACTGCGCGACCGGGTGCAGCCGCGCCGGGCCAAGGCGGCCCGGCTCCGACACGCGATGCGTATGCGCACCTTCCGCTGGTAGCCCGGCCGGCAGCCCCGCGAACACCCCCGTTCGACACACCCGTACGCCCCCTCTCGGGGTCCTCGCGAGGTGCTCACGGGGCATGCGCGGGGCGCTCACGGGGTGGCCGTGCATATGCGGCGGGGAACTCCGCGTACGATCCGCAGGTGGCGGCAACAGGTGCGCAGGTGAACGCCTTGCCCGGCCGGCGATCAAAACTGCCGGACACAGGGAGCCGAAGACGTCCCCTGGGCGCTCTGTTTCTGCCACGATTCCGAGTGGGTGGGGCTCGGAGGACAGCACTCCCCGCCCATCGACCTCCGCCGGGGGGACCCCCAACCGGCACGCCTATGACCAGTGGGAGAGTCACGGTGTACTTCGCCGCACTGCTCGCGCGCACCGAAGACGGGTGGGAAGCGAGCGACACAGAGCTCGACGATGTGGAGACCCTGTCGGATCTGGCCGACCTGGCCCGTGAAGCCTCGCCCGACGACGACACGGTGCTGGTGCTCATCGAGCAGGAGGACGCCTGGTTCGGCGTCGTCCGCATCGATGGCGAGGACGACCCTCGTATCTACATCTCGGACGCCGCCGCCGCTGCCCGCAGCAGCTACGGCGAGATCCTGCTCACCGCCGAACTGCTCGGAAAGGAGCCGGGAGACGACGTTCCCGACCTGGACTCCCTCGACCTCGACGGTACGGAGGACGGTGAGCCCGACGACGATGACGATGACGACGACACGGCCGCCGAGGCCGTGCCGCACAGCCCCGTCGGCGACACCGAGATCCTCGACGACCTCGGCGTGAGCGAGAAGGAACTGCGCGCCCTCGACGCCGACGACGCCCTCAACTCCATCGCCGAGGCCCTGGGCGCCTCGGAGGTCCTGGAGACGGTCCGCTAGGTCGTCGCCGGGCCCGTCGGTACGACGGCCCGGCGGCGGACGGCGCGGCGGGCCTCGGGCCTCGGGGCGACTCCCGGACGGCTCGCCGGCGGCCGATCCGCTAGGTTCCCCGGGTGACCGAAGCAACCGACGCAGAGGCACCGGGCCCCGATCCGGTACGCGACCGCTGGCGGCCCGCGATGCGGCTCGCCCTGGACGAGGCCGGGCGGGCCGCCGCGGGCGGAGACGTTCCGGTCGGCGCCGTCGTCTTGTCCCCGGACGGCACGACCGTCCTGGCCACCGGGCACAACGAACGCGAGGCGACCGGCGACCCGACGGCCCACGCCGAGGTACTGGCCGTCCGCCGGGCCGCCGCCGCACTCGGCGAGTGGCGGCTGACCGGCTGCACCCTGGTCGTCACCCTCGAACCCTGCACGATGTGCGCGGGCGCGATCGTGCAGTCCCGGGTCGACCGGGTCGTCTACGGCGCCCGCGACGAGAAGGCCGGCGCGGCCGGTTCCCTCTGGGACGTCGTCCGCGACCGCCGCCTCAACCACCGCCCCGAGGTCGTCGAGGGCGTCCTCGCCGACGACTGCGCCCGGCTCCTCACGGACTTCTTCCGCCTCCGCTGAACCGGCCGCGGCAGCGCCCCCGGGCCTCCCCGCATATCGATTTCAAAGCACGCGCCACCTTGCTGTAAGGTCTCCCTCGGTAGCGTGTCCGAGCGGCCGAAGGAGCTCGCCTCGAAAGCGAGTGTGGCGCAAGTCACCGAGGGTTCAAATCCCTCCGCTACCGCAGGTAGAAGAGGCGCCCGGTTCATCGAACCGGGCGCCTCTTCAACTTCCATCTCAGTTGGTCGCCCAGCGCGACGCGGTCGTCGGCAGCACGCCCACCGAGCAGGTGCGTGCGGCGGTGGTCCTCTCCGATGGCGCGTCGCGTCTCGTCTCCGAGTACGCCATGGCGACGTGGTCACCCGTCCGGAAGGTAGAAGCGACGGACCCGACAGGGCGGCGATGGCCGCGCTACAAGTCGGGCGACGATGCCTCCGTTGCCTTCTGTCAGTGGTGATGCCCCAGGTCAGCGACTCAGCGCACCTTCGGTGCGCGCCGGGGGCGTGGTAAAACCCGTGGCGCGCTGGAGGCGCTTCTGTCTGCCCTGACGGCCATCTGCACGGGTGCGGCCTGTCGTCACCGTTCCGTCACAAGCAGTCGCCGCACGGAACCCTGCCGCTCTCCCGCCCTGTCTGCACTCACGTACCACGACCACGCGTACCGCGGGGCAACAACCGACGACCGAAACCCGCGGACGAGACGACTCAGGGGGACGACAGCATGCGGCACAGCAACGGCATTCGCAGGGCGGCTCTGGCGACGACGGCGGTCACGGCCGTCGCGGCGGCGGTGACCGGCATCCTGCCCGGCACCGCCATGGCGGCGAGCACCACCACCTCCACCCCGCCGCCCGCCTGCTCGGCCTCCGCCCTCCAAGTCAGCGCCAAGCAGGCCGTCCACCGGCCCGTCGGGACCGGGACCGGGGCGGCGGTCGTGCAGTTCACCAACGTCTCCCGGAGGACGTGCGTCCTGAAGGGCCATCCGACGGTCGCGGGCGCCGGCAACGGCTCCCCCGCCCACAACACCCCGCTCAAGGTCACCCGCACCGGCAGGGCTGCCACCGTGACGGTCCGGCCGCACGGCAAGGCGTGGGTGAAGCTGACCTTCGTCCAGGTCCACGGGGAGGCCGACGGCTACTGCGTGTCGGGCAAGGACCCGGTGACGTATCCGACGATGGTCATCGGGCTGCCGCACTCCGGGAAGCACCAGGTCGCCCTGAACGACGGGGTGTGGGCCGAGTGCGACAACAAGGTGACCGCCACCCCGGTCTCGGCGGTCAAGCCTTCCTGACCCCACCGTCCCCACAAATCGAGCAGCCTGCACGACGATCGCAACGCTCTGACCTGCTGCTATTTACGCGTCAGCAGCACGTGGCGGTACCCCGCTCCGTCTCAGTTTCCGTCTCATTCACCATGGTTCAAATCCCTCCGCTACCGCTGAAGAAGGGCCTCACCGTCAGGTGGGGCCCTTCCTGCGTTCCGGGGATCTCCTGCGAACGCATGATCGGGTTACACTCGCCGCCGGTGGACAGGGACATATGAGGCGGGGGAGGCCGCTGTGGCGGTGCAGGGGAAGAAGATCGCGCTGTACGTGCTCGTGGTCTTCGTGCTGTACGTGATCATCACGGACCCGGCCAAGGCCGCGGACTACGTCCAGATAGGGTTCGAGGGCGTCTCGACCGCCGCCCAGTCCGTCGGCGACTTCTTCACGTGGATCGCCGACGGAGCGGAGTGACCAGCAGCACCACGCGTCGTACGACCTTCCCGGAGCGCCCATGATCCGCCATCTGGTCCTGTTCAAGCTCAACGAGGGCGTCGAGCGCGACGATCCGCGGGTCGTCGAGGGCGAGAAGGCCTTCCGGGCGCTCGACGGCACCATCGCGGAGCTGCGCCACTGGGAGCTGGGCTGGAACATCAGCGACCGGCCCATCGCGTACGACTTCGCGATCAACTCGGCGTTCGACGACGCGGACTCCCTGCGCCGGTACGTCGAGCACCCCGACCACCAGGCCGGCGTCGCCCTGTGGCGGGAGTTCGCCACGTGGGTGATCGCGGACTACGAGTACTGACCCGCCGGGCTGCCCGCCCATACGCCCGTACGGCCCGCCCCGCACCACTCAAAAGGTGCGGGGCTTCGTCGTGCCCCGTTTCCCGGTTCCCCCGATTGCCCGGCACGGTCTCAACTCTCCCTCAACACGGCGATATGCGGTGCTTGATCACAGTGCACATGTCTTGTGATGCTATGACCGCTTTTGACGGTTGAGTTGATGAGTTGATCGATGAAGAGGTGGCGTTGACCGTGTCGGCCAGTACTGCGCCACCCCAGGAAGAAACCCAAGCGCCCGTTCAGGAGAAACGTCGCGGCGCCGACACCCGCGCCCTCACCCAGGTCCTCTTCGGCCAGCTCAAGCACCTGGAACCGGGTACTCCGGAGCACAACCGCGTACGCGGGGCGCTCATCGAGGCGAACCTCCCGCTCGTGCGGTACGCGGCCGCCCGTTTCCGCTCCCGCAACGAGCCCATGGAGGACGTCGTCCAGGTCGGCACCATCGGCCTGATCAACGCCATCGACCGCTTCGACCCCGACCGGGGCGTGCAGTTCCCGACCTTCGCGATGCCGACCGTCGTCGGCGAGATCAAGCGCTACTTCCGCGACAACGTCCGCACGGTCCACGTCCCCCGCCGGCTGCACGAGCTCTGGGTCCAGGTGAACGGCGCCACCGAGGACCTCACGACCGCCTTCGGCCGCACCCCCACGACCGCCGAGATCGCCGAGCGGCTCCGGATCACCGAGGACGAGGTCCTGTCCTGCATCGAGGCCGGCCGCTCCTACCACGCGACCTCACTGGAGGCCGCCCAGGAGGGCGACGGGATGCCGGGGCTCCTCGACCGGCTCGGTTACGAGGACCCCGAGCTCGACGGCGTCGAACACCGCGACCTCGTACGGCACCTCCTCGTGCAGCTCCCCGAACGCGAACAGCGCATCCTGCTCCTCCGCTACTACAGCAATCTGACGCAGTCGCAGATCAGCGCGGAGCTGGGCGTCTCCCAGATGCATGTCTCCCGACTGCTGGCCCGGAGCTTCGCGCGACTGCGGTCGGCGAACCGCATCGAGCCCTAGGCGGCATCGAGCCCCGGGCGGCGGCGACGGCCGGGCGGCGGCGACGGCCGGGCGGCGGCGACGGCCGGGCGGCGGCGACGGCCCGGGCCGCGGCGATGACCGAGCCATGGTGCGGCCGAAGTCGGCCCTTTCGGGCACCGCGCGACCGGGGACACCGGCGTGACCGTCGGTAACCGGCAACCCCCGTTCCACCTCGGAGGGCCCGTGGGGCACGCGGGGCGCACAAAGGCAGGCGGGGCGCACAGAATGGGCCACGAGCACACGTGCCCAGGCCATCTGGCCTAACCGAATGCGCTGTCGAGGCATCACCGCCGAGAGCGAATCACTCACAGCAACTCTTTCCGGCAGTTATGGCCCGAAACCCCGTCAGACTGCCTGTTTCCAGGGCTAATTACCCCTCCCCATGTCGACATGTCACTACATCGCGTTGCCGACGTGTGACATTCTTCCCCCAGCGCGTTTGCCGTGGCCTCGCCGCCGGTATTCAGGTGGAGGCTGCGTTCCCTACGACGGAGCGTCCGCCGCGACCGTCCGCGACCCAAAGGGGGTGGCATGTCCGCAGACCAGGGCAGCTCGAAGGTGCTCACGCTCGCCAAGAGCGAGACCGCGCCCGACGCTATCCAGGCCCCTCAGGACCTTCAGGAGCTCGAGGACCTTCCCGGCACCGAGGCTCCGCCGGCGCCTGAGTTCCCGGCCTTGCCGGCCTCGGCGAACATCGACACCCGCACCCTGTCCCGCTCCCTGTTCCTGCGGCTCGCCGCCCTCGACGAGAACAGCCCCGAGCGCGCCTACGTCCGGGACACCCTCATCGAGCTCAACCTCCCGCTGGTGCGTTACGCGGCCGCTCGTTTCCGGTCGCGCAACGAGCCGATGGAGGACATCGTCCAGGTCGGCACCATCGGCCTGATCAAGGCGATCGACCGCTTCGACTGCGAACGGGGCGTGGAGTTCCCGACGTTCGCGATGCCGACGGTCGTGGGCGAGATCAAGCGATTCTTCCGCGACACCTCGTGGTCGGTCCGGGTCCCGCGCCGCCTCCAGGAGCTGCGCCTGGCCCTCACCAAGGCCAGCGACGAGCTGTCGCAGAAGCTCGACCGCTCCCCGACGGTCACCGAACTCGCCGCCGTACTGGGCGTGTCGGAGGAGGACGTCGTCGACGGCCTCGCGGTCGGCAACGCGTACACGGCGTCGTCGCTCGACTCACCCGCCCCCGAGGACGACGGTGGCGAGGGCTCGCTGGCGGACCGCCTCGGCTACGAGGACACCGCGCTCGAAGGGGTCGAGTACCGCGAGTCCCTCAAGCCGCTGCTCGCCAAACTCCCGCCCCGTGAGCGCCGGATCATCATGCTCCGCTTCTTCGCGAACATGACCCAGTCCCAGATCGGCGAAGAGGTCGGCATCTCCCAGATGCACGTCTCCCGCCTCCTCACCCGCACCCTGGCCCAGCTCCGCGAGGGCCTCATCTCCGACTGAGCCCCCGTCAAGAGACGGTAGCGAGCGCCCAGACAGAGAAACGACCGCCGGGATGTCCATCCGTTCAGGACATCCCGGCGGTCGTCGTGCGCGCGGATGGATATGCGGGGGGCGAGTAGCTGGGTTGGGGAGCGGAGTAGCTGGGTGGGTGTGTGCGGGTGGCGGGTGGTTGCTCGCGCAGTTTCCCCGCCCCTTGAGAACGCCGGGCGCCACCCATGCCGTCGAGGGGTGCGGGGAACTGCGCGGCCGGCCACGGACCGCCCCGCAACCGCAAGATCACAGGAACCCGGCAGACGCATGGGCGCCCGGCAGACACACAGGGCACCCGGCAGACGCGAAGGCGCCCCCCTGGCCGGCTAGCCCAGCGCCAGCCACACCACCGCCGCGACCACCGCCACCGCCGCGACGATCCCGACGATCAGACCGACGCGGGGCCCGGAGGAGGCCACCTCCGCACGGCCACCCCGCGGGGTCTCGTCAACGAACGCGCGGAACATCTGCGTGCTCCCGGCGGGGTCGTAGTTGCCCTGGGGGCCCTGGTTGTCAGCCATGGCCCGAGACCTTAGCGAATCCGCGAGGGGGCACCCAAGTGGGGTGGGGCGGAGCGGCCCCCGCCGCGGCGCCCTCCTTTGCCAAGACTTGGTCCGCGAACCTCCAGATTCGTTTGCCTGCGGCAACCATCCAGTTCTATGGTTGCCCTAAGCAACAAACACGGGAGGGGCTCCCATGGCCGAGCGAGCGCAGTACGAGGAGCTGGCCCGCCAGCTCAGCGCCATCGGGGTCGTGAAGCGGGAGATCGCACGGATGCTGCCGTACGACTGCCCCGGCGGATCGGCGGGAGTCCTCACGCTGCTCGACCGGAACGGCGAGATGCGGATGAGCAGGCTCGCCGAGCTGCTCTCGGTGGACATGTCGGTGACCAGCCGCCATGTCGCGCACGTCGCCGAGCGGGGCTGGATCGAACGGCTGCCCGACCCGGCGGACAGGCGCTCGCGCATCCTGCGCCTGACCCCCGAGGGCCGGGCCCTGGTCGCCGAACTCCACCGGCGCACCAGCCGGGTGATGGCCCATCGGCTGAGCGACTGGTCCGACGACGAGGTCGGCGAGCTGGTCCGGCTCCTCGGCCGGCTGCGCCACAGCTTCGACGCGGCCGCCGCCTCCCGCCCGGCCCCCTGAAAGACACCCACCACAACCCGTACACCTGCGAAGACCACGTAAGAGAAGGAAGCCCATGGCAACGACCACACCAGCCGGTGTGCGGGCTCACGCCAAGCACGGCCACGGCCCCGCCAAGGGGGCCTCGCACGGCGGCGACGGCACTCCGATGACGCACCGGCAGATCATGGAAGCGCTGACCGGACTGCTGCTCGGCATGTTCGTGGCGATCCTGTCGTCGACGATCGTCTCGAACGCCCTGCCCGACATCATCAAGGACCTGGGCGGCGGCCAGAGCGCGTACACCTGGGTGGTGACCGCGTCGCTGCTGGCGATGACCGCGTCCACCCCGCTGTGGGGCAAGCTCGCCGACCTGTTCTCCAAGAAGCTGCTGATCCAGCTGGCGCTCGTCATCTTCGTGCTCGGCTCGGCCGCGGCAGGACTGTCCCAGAACGCCGGGATGCTGATCGGGTTCCGCGCGGTGCAGGGCGTCGGCATGGGCGGCCTGTCGTCGCTGGCGCAGATCATCCTCGCCGCGATGATCTCCCCGCGGGAGCGCGGCCGGTACAACGGCTACCTCGGCGCCACCTTCGCGACCGCCATGGTCGGCGGCCCGCTGGTCGGCGGGGTCATCACCGACACCGACTGGCTGGGCTGGCGCTGGTGCTTCTACGTCGGCGTCCCCTTCGCGGTGATCGCCCTGATCGTGCTCCAGCGGACCCTTCACCTGCCCGTCGTCCGGCGCAAGGTCAAGGTCGACTGGGCAGGCGCCTTCCTGATCACCGCCGCGGTCTGCCTGCTGCTGATCTGGGTGACCTTCGCCGGTGACAAGTACGACTGGGTGTCCTGGCAGACGTACGCGATGGTCGGCGGCACGGTGGCCCTCCTCGCGCTGTTCGTCCTCGTCGAGGCGAAGGCGAGCGAGCCGATCATCCCGCTGCGGCTGTTCCGCAACCGTACGATCACCCTGGCCTCGCTGGCCTCGCTCTTCGTCGGTGTCGCGATGTTCGCGGGCACCATCTTCTTCAGCCAGTACTTCCAGCTGGCCCGCGGCAAGTCGCCGACCATGTCCGGCGTCCTGACCATCCCGATGATCGCCGGTCTGTTCGTCTCGTCGACCGTCTCCGGCCAGGTCATCACCCGCACCGGCCGCTGGAAGGCCTGGCTGCTCGCCGGCGGTGTGCTGGTGACCGCGGGTCTCGGTCTGCTGGGCACGCTCCGGTACGACACCCCGTACTGGCACGTGGCGGTCTTCATGGCCCTGCTCGGCCTCGGCGTCGGCATGATGATGCAGAACCTGGTGCTGTGCACGCAGAACCAGGTGGCCCCGGGCGACCTGGGCGCCGCCAGCTCCGTCGTCACGTTCTTCCGCTCCCTCGGCGGCGCGATCGGCGTCTCCGCGTTGGGCGCGGTCCTCAGCCACCGGATCACCCACTACGCGGAGGAGGGCCTCGCGGGGCTCGGGGTGTCCGGCTCCTCCATGGGCCACGGCGAGATCCCCGACCTGGACGCGCTGCCCGCGCCGATCCGCACGGTCATCGAGAGCTCCTACGGCCACGGCATCGGCGACGTCTTCCTGTACGCCGCGCCCTTCGCCGTCCTCGCGCTCGTCTTCTCCGTCTTCATCAAGGAGGTCCCGCTGCGGACCCACGGGGCGCTCGCCCAGGCGGCGGCGGAGAAGGAGACGGCCGGTACGGCACCGGCTGCGGCTCCTTCCGCCGCGGCTCCCTCCACCGCTACGGCTTCCGCCACGGCTGACGCGGCTTCGTTGGTGGCCGACCCGGCAACCGCTCCGGCCACCGCCTCGGGCTCCGTCCCGGCGTCGGTGGGCGGCGGGGTGCCCGTACGGGGGCATGTGCGCGGGGTCGAGGAGGCGCCCGTGCCGGGGGCCGCGGTCACGCTGATCTCGCTCGGGGGCCGGCAGCTCGGCCGTTCGGTCGCGGGGGCCGACGGGGTCTACGCGGTGGACGCGCCCGGCGCCGGGTCGTATGTGCTGATCGCCGCCGCCGACGGGTTCCAGCCGCAGGCGTCCACGATCGTCGTGAACGGCGAGCCGGTCTCGTACGACGTCCTGCTGAGCGGCACGAGCGGGCTGAACGGTGTGGTGCGGGCCACCGGGGCCGCGCTGCCCGTCAAGGACGCGATGGTCGTGGTGACCGATGTGCGCGGGGACGTACTGGCCACCGGAACCACCGGTGAGCAGGGCGAGTTCGGCTTCGGGGAGCTGGTGCCCGGTCCCGTCACCGTCGCGGTGAACGCCGCCGGGTTCCGTCCGCGCGCCCTGCCCGTCGAGGTCGGCGGCACCGGCGTCACCCGCGTCGAGATCGACCTGGAGGCCGGGGCCCGGCTCCAGGGGGTCGTCCGGGCGCCGGGCGGGCCGCTGGCCGACGCCCGCGTGACGCTCGTCGACGCGGCGGGCAACGTCGTCGCCACCGCCACCACCGGTTCGGACGGGGCGTACGCCTTCGCCGACCTGGACGGCGGCGACTACACGGTCATCGCCACCGGGTACCCGCCCGTGGCCACGGCCCTGACGGTCTCCGGCACCGGAGTCGACGGCCACGACATCGAACTCGCCCACCCCGGCGAGTAGTTCACACCCGGTCGGCGGGGCGGTGCCTCCGCCCCGCCGACGGTCGCACCCGAGGAGTGACGCGCACATGGGACTGACCGCGAGGATCCGCACGAGGGACGGCTGGGCCGTGTCGCACGCGGTCGTCACGGTGACCGACATGGCCGGTACGCAGGTGATGCGGGCCGAGGCCGACGCGGAGGGAGTGGTCCACGAGCCCACGGCGCTCGCGCCCGGCGCGTACACGGTGATCGTCACGGCCGTCGGCTACGGGCCGGTCGCGTCGAGCGCCCTGGTCACCGCGAGCGGCCGGGCGGAGGTCGGCACGGTCACCCTCGCCCGGCTCGGCGGCACCGAACTCCCGCCGCCCGGCCCCTGGACCGTCGACCCGGCTCACTCGTCCGTCGCGGCGGTCGCCCAGCACCTGGGCATCTCCAGCGTCCGCGGGCGGTTCACCGAGTTCTCCGGTTCGATCGAGATCGCCCCGACCCCGGACGAGGGCACCAAGTCCCGTGTGGCGGCGGTGATCCGGGCCGCCTCGATCGACACGGGCAACGGCATGCGCAACGACCACTTGCGGTCCCCTGACTTCCTGGACGTGGAACGCCACCCGGAGATCACCTACGTGTCCACGGGCCTCACCCCCGTCGCCCCGGACCGCTGGACGGTGCACGGCGAGCTGACCCTGCACGGCGTCGTCCGCCCGGTCGACCTCGACCTCGCGTACCTCGGCACCGGCCCCGACCCGTGGGGCGGCACGCGCGCCGCGTTCCGGGCGACGACGGAACTGCGCCGCGAGGACTTCGCGATGAACTACAACCAGGTCCTCCAGGCGGGCATCGCGGCCATCGGCACGACCCTGAAGGTGGAACTGGACGTCCAGGCGGTGCAGGGGGAGAGCCTGCCCGGTGGCCTGTAGGCGACCCGGCCCTACGCTGTGCGCATGGCACGGAACATCGCGACCAACACCAAGGTCTCCCTCGACGAGCTCCTCGACTTCGTACGCCCCCGGCACCGGGCGCTCCTGCTGACCCGACGGGCCGACGGTGGGCCGCAGGCCTCACCGCTGACCTGCGGTGTCGACGACTCGGGCCGCATTGTGGTCTCCACGTACCCCGAGCGCGCCAAGACGCGCAACGCCAAGCGGGACGAGCGGGTCAGCGTCGTCGTCCTCAGCGACGACTGGGACGGCCCCTGGGTCCAGATCGACGGAACCGCCGAGGTCATCGACTCCCCGGAGTCGGTGGAGCCACTGGTGGAGTACTTCCGCAACATCGCGGGCGAGCACCCGAACTGGGACGAGTACCGGGAGGCCATGGTCAAGCAGGGCAAGTCGATCATCCGCATCACCCCGGACCGCTGGGGCCCGGTGGCGACGGGCGGCTTCCCGGCACGGCTGGTGGAAGGGGACTGAGGGCCGGGGGAGGACTGAGAGCCCTCCC
>NZ_LIRK01000220.1 GCF_001419765.1 Streptomyces torulosus | reverse complement strand
GGGGCGCGGCGAGAAGGGCGGTAGGGGCGCGGCGAGAAGGGCGGTAGGGGCGCGGCGAGAAGGGCGGTAGGGGCGCGGCGAGAAGGCAAGCACGTCGGGCGCGACCGGGAAACGGGGGCGGCTCCGCCGAAACAGCGCGCTCAGACGCCCCCGGGGCCCCAGGCCAGCCGCACGGTCTCCATCACGGCCGGAACGTCCTGGTCGAGCCAGTCGACGTCCCACACCTCGTCCGCGCTGAGCCAGCGCAGCTCGTCGTGGTCCTCCAGGGGCCGGGGCTCCCCGGAGAGAAGATGCGCGATCCAGACGCGCAGGACATAGCCGGAGCCCACCGGCCACTCCCCCGGCACCCGCTCGGCGGACTTCGCCTCGACGCCGAGCTCCTCGCGCAGCTCCCGCACGAGGGCCTGTTCGGGGGGCTCGCCGGGCTCCACCTTGCCGCCGGGCAACTCCCAGCGTCCGGCCAGCTCGGGCGGCGCGCTGCGACGCGCAGCGAGCAGCCGGCCGTCCTTCAGCAGGGCGGCACCCACCACCACGATCGGTTCGGTCATGCGCGGGAGCCTACGGGAGCGGACGGAGGCGTCGGGCGGGGTGAATCACTTGCTCCCACTCTGGCCGTTCTGGCCGTTCTGCCCGATGCGCTCGACCCAGTAGAGCTGCTTGTGTCCGCGACTGTCGAGGCTGTCCGCGATCTTCTGCGCCTCGGCGCGGGTCGCGTACCGGCCGACGCGATAGCGATTGCCGTTGTCGTCCTGCCTTATGACGAGCCAGGGAAGAGTGATCGTGCCGTCGTTCATCGACCCCCACCGCTCCTTCCCGCCTCGGCCGATCCGAGTCCCGTCCCCGGATTCCGCCGCACCCCGCCACCTAAGGAAACCGCAATCCGCATATGCCCGAGCGTACGCCTAACCTTTACGCAGCGAATCCGTCTTTTCACAAAGAGGTACGCAACAAGCCAAGATGAGAGGGGCGCACCCCGTCGAACGCGCCGCCGCTCACCACCCGTGCGCCTTTTCGCGCCCCAACGAGCAGCCGTCCAGCGCCTCTAGGGCATACCGGGAGGCCATCCGGGCACACCACCGCCCGACGGCAAGAACGACCGGATTCGAACGGTGTTCGGACGCCCCCGAAAGCCCCGACGCCTCCAACTTCCCTCAGGCAAAGGCCACTTGACCCATGCCCGCGTCACCGTCCGATACACACGGAATCCACAGAATCCCGGGACGGGCGGGCAGACCCCGACGGACGGACAGGCTCCGACGGGCCGATGGCGTCGCTCACTTGACCGGCAGGTGGTAGGAGACCCGGTACCGGTCGGCCGGCACCACCACGTCCGCCGTCTCCACCGGGCGGCCCGAGGCGAAGTACGTCCGCTGCACGACCAGGACGACATGTCCGGGGACGCCGCCCAGGGCGAGGAGTTCCTCCGCGAGGCCGGGGCGGGCGCCGACCTCCTCCGTGACGTTGTCCACGATCACGTCGATCGCGGCCATGCGCTCGACGACCCCCATTCCGCCGAGCGGGCCCTCCTCGGGGAGCATCACGGGGGTCCGCCCGGTGAGGGCGAGGGGCTCCCAGGAGGTGGAGAGCATCATCACCTCGCCCGCGTCCCGGAACGTGTACTTCGTGCACATCACCCGGTCCCCGGGCTGGATGGCCAGCCGCTCCGCGATCGCGCCGCTCGCCTCGACCTGTTCGCTGCGCGACTCCCAGGTGCCGCGGGCGGCGACGTCGGCCTGCTCCTGCCGGAACGGTGTGGCCCCGCCGACGGGGCGGAACCCGGAGCGGGCCACCCGGCGCGGCACCGGCCGCTCCCGCACATATGTGCCCGATCCGGAGCGACCCTCGACCAGCCCCTCGGCCATGAGCACCTTGCGCGCCTCCAGCGCGACCGTGTCGGAGACGCCGTACTCCTCGCGGATCCGCGCCTGGGAGGGGAGACGGGTGTGCGGCGGCAGCGATCCGTTCACGATCTTCTTGCGGAGATCACCCGCGACACGCAGGTACGCCGGCTGCTCACCGAAAGTCACTGGCCGCTCCCATCAGGCTGTACAGACAGCAACAGCCTGGCAACCGTCGGTTGTGCCATGCAAGCAAAGGCCAAGGAATCACTCGATGTGATGACATGTGCCCGGGGAGGCCTTTACGCAGGCACTTTCTCCCCACTATGGACGCCGTCACACCTGCGCGCGGGGCTCACCCTCGCCGTCGCCCTCGCCCGCGCCTTCCTCGTCGCTGATCTCCGGAGTGGTGGCCAGACCCAGAGCCTCGGGGCCGTGACAGCCTTGGGGCCGTCGGTCAGCCGGTGCGCCCGGTCCCAGTGGTCACTGAACTCGTCGGCGTCGCTCGCGTCGGCGGCGCCCTGCCACTCCTCGCGGGCCCGGTCCAGGGCCTTGGCGTAGGCGGTCACCGCCTTCTCGGCGCCGGGCTCCCAGTCGTGCGCCCGCAGGGCCGCCGCCTGCTGCTCCAGGGCGTCGACCACATCGGGCGCCCACGCCTTGTGGGCGGGCAGGTCGTCGCTGACGTAGTCCGTGTCGGGCAGGCCCTCGAAGGCCTCGTTGAGGAGGGCGTCGGCCTGGAGGAACGCGAACTGGTCGGCGTCGAGGGTGGTCCCGTCCTGACGCAGCGAGCCGGTCAGGCCCGCCTCCGCGTCCTCGTTGCCGAAGACGCAGGCCACCTGGCGGTCGCCGTACCGCCAGCTCTGCCGGGTGGGCGTGTAGTAGTACACGTCGACGTCGGCCGGCATCGCCCAGGTGTCCATGACGTACGAGGCGGACAGGTCGTAGCACCGGTCGCCGGCGGCGTCCTCGACCTCGTCGTCGCCCGGGTACTCCCCCTCCGGCAGCCGGAACTCGGCGAACACCTCGGCGTCGTGCCTCCCCTCGCACGGCACCACGTCGACGTCGTACGCGTAGCCCTCCAGGGAGCCGTTCGGCGCGTCGAAGCACTCGCCCTTCTTCACCGAGAAGGTGGTGCCCGCGCCGCTCGCCGCGTCCCGGAAGCCGTCCCACGCGTCGCGCGCGCCGCCCGTGGTGAGCGCGAGCGTCATCAGCAGTGCGCCGGTCGCCGACAGCGCGATTCCGGCCACCGCCATACCTTTGCCGCGCTCCCCCTTCCGCTTGATCTGCACCAGGGCGAGGACGCCGAGGACCAGACCCGCGCCCGGCAGCAGGCACATGAGGCCCAGGACGAGCGCGGCGATCGCGAGCCCGTTGACCTGCGGGGGCAGCGGCGCCGGGTAGGCCCGCCCCCAGGCCTGACCCCAGGGCTGGGGGCGGGCCTACCCGGC
>NZ_LIRK01000022.1 GCF_001419765.1 Streptomyces torulosus | reverse complement strand
ACACCTCGAAGCCCCCGACCGCAGAGACGGTCGGGGGCTTCGAGGTGTGGACGATACTGGGATTGAACCAGTGACCTCTTCCGTGTCAGGGAAGCGCTCTCCCGCTGAGCTAATCGTCCTCGGGATGTGATCCGAGGATCACGGTGATACCGCGTGCGCGATACTGGGATTGAACCAGTGACCTCTTCCGTGTCAGGGAAGCGCTCTCCCGCTGAGCTAATCGCGCGGGGGATCCGAAGATCCAGTGGACGATACTGGGATTGAACCAGTGACCTCTTCCGTGTCAGGGAAGCGCTCTCCCGCTGAGCTAATCGTCCTTGGAGGTGGAGACGGGATTTGAACCCGTGTAGACGGCTTTGCAGGCCGTTGCCTCGCCTCTCGGCCACTCCACCAGGAGTGAGGGGTTCGGGAAGATCCCCTTGTTCCTTCGAGCGGACGACGAGGCTCGAACTCGCGACCTCAACCTTGGCAAGGTTGCGCTCTACCAACTGAGCTACGTCCGCTTGTCGTTTCGGCCCGCTCTCGCGTCCCGGCGACGAGTTGAACTCTAGCGGATTCCGGGGCCAGCACAAAAACGCGTTTGTGCAGCGTGCTGCGGTGCGTCCTCTCCGCCACCCGGCCGGGGCCGCCCGGCGGGCGCCCGTCCTAGACTCGACTGCGTGTCCGACCTGCCTCCTCTCGCCCGCTTCGGCAACCTTGTCGCCTCCGGTCTCGCCGATGTGACCAGCGATCCCGCCGCTCTGGACTCGTCCGGTTTCTGGGCCGTCCGCGCCGATTTCGAGGGTGGCGTGGTGTGCGCGCGCTTCAGTGACGTACGGCACGAGCCGGTCCCGCGGCCGGTGCCGGGGCAGTGGCGCGGTCCGGCCGTCGGCGACTGGACGTCGTCGCTCGACCGCGCCGCGTACACGGCGGGTGTACGCCGCATCCGGGAGCACATAGCCGCCGGCGAGGTCTACCAGGCGAACCTCTGCCGGGTGCTGTCCGCGCCCGTCGCGCCGGACGCCGACGTGGACGCGCTGACCGCGCTGCTGGCCCGCGGCAACCCGGCACCCTTTGCCGGAACGATTCGCCTGCCTGGTCACGGTGTGGAGATAGCCACCGCGTCGCCCGAGCTGTTCCTGCGGGTCGACGGCCGGAGCGTCGAGTCCGGCCCGATCAAGGGGACCGGACGGACCGAGGCGGACCTCCTGGAGAAGGACTACGCCGAGAACGTGATGATCGTCGACCTCGTCCGCAACGACATCGGGCGGGTCTGCGCCACCGGTTCCGTGACCGTCCCGGACCTGTGCGTCGTCGAGAAGCACCCGGGGCTCGTCCACCTCGTCTCGACCGTGCGGGGCGAACTCGGCGCGGACGCCGGCTGGCCGGAGCTGCTCGCCGCGGCCTTCCCGCCCGGCTCGGTCACCGGCGCACCGAAGTCCAGCGCCCTGCGGATCATCGACGCGGTGGAGACGGCGCCCCGCGGCCCCTACTGCGGAGGCATCGGCTGGGTCGACGCCGACCGGGGCACGGGAGAGCTGGCCGTCGGCATCCGCACCTTCTGGATCGACCGGCCCTCGGGCGAGCTGCGGTTCGGCACCGGCGCCGGCATCACCTGGGGGTCGGACCCCGAGGCGGAGTGGCGGGAGACCGAGCTGAAGGCCGCCCGGCTGCTCGCGGTAGCGTCGGGAACGTACGAGGCGAGTGGGAGGACCCTTACGTGAAGATCTGGCTCGACGGCGGACTGCAGGACATCGACTCCGCCCGTGTCTCCGTCCTCGACCACGGGCTGACCGTGGGCGACGGCATCTTCGAGACCGTCAAGACCGTCGACGGGCGGCCGTTCGCGCTCACCCGCCATCTCGACCGGCTCACCCGCTCGGCGCGCGGCCTCGGGCTCCCCGAGCCCGACCACGACGAGGTGCGCCGCGCCTGCTCCGCCGTCCTCGACGCCAACCCGATGCCGCTCGGCCGGCTGCGCGTCACGTACACCGGCGGTGTCTCCCCGCTCGGCTCCGACCGCGGCGACCACGGCACCACCCTCGTCGTCGCCCTCGGCGAGACCTCTCGGCGCGCCGACTCCACCGCCGTGATCACCGTCCCGTGGACCCGCAACGAGCGCGGCGCCCTCACGGGCCTGAAGACCACCTCGTACGCGGAGAACGTCGTCGCGCTCGCCCGCGCCCACGAACAGGGCGCGAGTGAGGCCCTGTTCGCCAACACCGTCGGACGGCTCTGCGAAGGCACGGGCTCCAACGTCTTCGTCGTCCTCGACGGCGAGATCCACACCCCGCCGGTCGCCTCCGGCTGCCTCGCCGGCATCACCCGCGCGCTCGTCGTCGAATGGACCGGCGCCCGCGAGACGGACCTGCCGCTGGACGTCCTGGAGAGCGCCGACGAGATCTTCCTGACGTCGAGCCTGCGGGACGTGCAGGGCGTGCACCGCGTCGACGGCCGCGAACTGCCCGGCGCGCCCGGCCCGGTCACCGCCAAGGCCATGCTGATCTTCGACGAGCGGTCCGGGAACGACCTCGATCCGTAGAACCGGGCGATATTCGGCGGACATGGGGCGGTGAGGCGGGTAGAACACCCGTGATGACCACCACCCTGCGGCCCATCGAGCCGCTCCAGTACGCAGCCGACGGGTCCCGTTCGCGCCGCTACCAGGTGTGCGTGAACAGCCGCCCCGTCGGCGCCATACACCTCGGCACCCGCCCTGAGCCCAGCTCCTCGGCCGCCCGGATCCTGGACCTGCGGATCGACGAACCGGACCGTCGGCGTGGCCGGGCCACGGTGGCCGCGCTGGCTGCCGAGGAAGTCGCCCGCGGCTGGGGCTGCCGAAGGATCGAGGCGTCCGTCCCGGCCGGCGCGGAGCCCGCCCTGCGGCTCGCCGAGACCCTCGGCTACGTCCTGCGCAACCGCCACATGCGCAAGCCGCTCGACGGCGCCCCGCCCGAACTGCCGGAGGGCAGCCGGGCCCGCCCCATGACCGAGGCCGAGTTCGGCCCCTGGAAGGAGGCCGGGCTCGACGGCTACGCCCAGGACCTGGCCACCCACGGGGTGCCCGAGGCGGAGGCGTACGCGCGTGCCGCCGAGGGCTACGAACAGTGCCTGCCCCACGGACCGGCCTCCCCGAACAACGTGTGCAGCGTGCTGGAGCACGAGGGCACCAGGGTCGGCACCCTGTGGGTGTGGCTGACCGCCGACGCCGCGTGGGTCTACGACGTGGAGGCGGACGCCGCGCACCGGGGCAGGGGGCACGGCCGTTCGCTCATGCTGCTGGCCGAGGCCCAGGCAATGGCGGCCGGCCGCACCGTCCTCGTGCTCAACGTCTTCGCGGGGAACGTCCGCGCCGAATGCCTCTACGAGTCCCTCGGCTACGAGACGACCACCTACCACTTGTCCAAGCCACTGCTCTGAGGAGGCTGCGGGACGCGTGGCCGACGGCAGAGGGTGGCCCTCCACTGGGGGCGCGTGAGACGGCATGGACCGGGTCTTTGCCGGGCCGCCGGACGTGGCGCTCGTGGGCAGCGGTGCCGGGGTGTCAGGCGCTCTCGGCCAGCAGGCGGTCGGCGATCTCCTCGATGCGCTCGCGCAACCCTTCCTGGCTCTTGCCGCCGTCGAGGCGTTCGCCGCCGATGACGTACGTCGGGGTGCCGGTCACGCCGATCGCCTTGCCCTCGGCCTGGTCGGCGTCCACGATGAGGATGTGCCGGCCGTCGATCAGCGCGGTGTCGAACTCCTCGGCGTCCAGCCCCAGTTCACGGGCCGCCTCCACCAGGAACGGCTCACCGGCACGGTCCAGCTGCTCCACCCGGCCCAGTACGGCCTCGACGTACGGCCACGCCTGCCCCTGCTCCGCGGCCTCCTCGGCGGCCTGCGCGGCGGCGAAAGCGTGCTTGTGCTTCTCCAGCGGGAAGTGCCGCAGCCGGATGTCGAGCCGGTCGCCGTAGCGGGCCCGCAGCGCCCGGAGGTCGTCGAGGGCCTGACGGCAGTCGGGACACTGGAGTTCGCACCAGACATCCAGGACGACGGCCGACGGTACGGGGGAGGAGTCGCTCATGCGATCAGTCTTCCAGCCCGGGACCGCACCGGCCCAATCGGCCGTCCTCATGCCGGCTGCCCCACCCACTGCGCACCGGCCCGCCCGGCCCGGTGGGGCCGCCCTCGTCGGTGGCGACCCCGAGACGACCCGGAGATCTCCCTGAGGTCTCCCCGGACCATGGCATATCGGGCGCGGGGCGGTGCAGGATGGAAGGGACGGATCGATCCGCCCGACCGCGCTGCGCCTTGGAGGACCCGATGATTGCCGAGACAGTTTGCGCCGCCGTCTCAGCGGCCGGCCTGGGCCTCGCCGCGATCACGGCGTACCGGAAGCGGTTCCTCAGGGCGACGCGCATCGCCGCCTACGCGCTCGTGCCCATCGGCCTGGTGATGACCGGAGTCGTCGAGTGGGCGGCGGACACCGCGTTCAGCCCGACCGCGTGGGCCGGCTTCGGGGTGCTGGGCGCCTCCTGGTTCCTCTTCATGACCACACGCGCCGTGGAGCGGCGCCGGGGGGACACCGGCAAGGACCGCAAGGCGGCCAAGGCGTCCCGCGCGGAGGCGATAGCCCCGGCCGCCTCGGCACCCTCCTTGGGCGGTAGCGCCCGCCCGGCGGGCCGCCCCACCACCGGATCCCGGCCGACGAGCCCCGGCGCGTCCGCCGCGGACGACTTCAGCGACATCGAGGCGATCCTGAAGAAGCACGGCATCTGACCACACGTCCCGCATCAGCCGCCCTTCACCGGTACAGCACGGATCGGACTGAAACGACACAGTAGGTCGACCGGCGACGCCGAAGTGATCACGATCGCTCCGGAGGTTGTGGATATTGGCGAACTCTCCGTCATTCGGGGTCGGTTGATCGCGCGGAGGGCCCCCGCTGCGTCATCATCGCCGCGAGATGCTGGATACAACAGAACAGAGCGACACCACCGCCCCGCCCGAGGAGCGGCGAGGTTGTCTCTTCGCGCTTTCCCAGCCGCCGCTGATGATCTTCCTTGCGGTGATCGGCTGCCTGCTGCTCATGGCGTCACTGCACGACCTGCTGATGCTCTGAGCCGTAAACGGAGCCCCTGACGTCACCCGTCGAGGGCTCCGTAAGCCCCAGCAACACCCGCCACGGCCCGGCACCGCCACGGGTCGCCCCCGACGTCCCCTCAGCCCGCGGCTTCCTTGCGGCGCGCCCGGTACGCGGCCACGTGCAGGCGGTTACCGCACGTACGGCTGTCGCAGTAGCGGCGCGAGCGGTTGCGGGAGAGATCGACGAAGGCGCGCCGGCAGTCCGGGGCCTCACAGCGGCGCAGCCGCTCCTGTTCCCCCGCGACGACGAAGAAGGCGAGGGCCATGCCGCAGTCGGCCGCGAGATGGTCGGCGACGGACGCGCCGGGCGCGAAGTAGTGCACATGCCAGTCGTAGCCGTCGTGGTTCGTGAGCCGGGGCGTGGTGCCGGCCGCGGCGACGAGGTCGTTGATGACCGAGGCGGCCGAGCCGGGGTCCGGCGCCGAGAAGACCTCGGCGAACCTGCCGCGTACCTTGCGCACGGCGGCGAGGTCGAACTCCGACAGCGTGCCGACATCGCTGATGTCGTGCTCCTGTACGAAGGCGCCGAGCGACGCGACATCCGTGAGCCCGTCCGTCGCCGTGTCGTTCTCCGGTGCGGTGTTCACCAGATCCACCACGGTGTCGAGGGCACACCGGGTGTCGTGGGTGATCAACACGTTTCGCTCCCTGGCCTGCGAGGGTCGGGCAGCCGCCCGCCGATGCTGGCCGATGGTAACGGCTCCCCGCATCGGACGGACCGGACGGACCGGCCCAGAGCCCGGGAAACCGCGGGGGGCGTGGTCAGAGGGGATGCCGGTGCCGGAGTGATCGGAAGGGGTCCGCTCGGCGGTCGGACCGACCGCGCTCCGTCACCCGGCGCATACGGACGCCGCCGCGCGGAGACCCGCTGCGACGGCGTCGATCGGTCGGCCTGAGCCGTATGCGGTTGTCCTGGCCCGAGCCGTCTCCCCGAGTGGACGGCGCCGGGCGGCTCTGTGGGGTCTCGGTCTAGCTCTCCGCCAGGATGTGCGAGAGCTCCTGATCGAGGTCGAAGTGCCGATGTTCCGTGCCGGGTGGCACGGCGGCGTCTGTGCGCTTCAGGAAGGACTCCAGAGCCCGCGCCGGGGCTTCGAGCAGTGCCTCGCCCTCCGGAGAGCTCAGGGCGATGCAGACGACGCCCTGACCGTGACTGCGCGACGGCCAGACACGGACGTCGCCGGTGCCGGTGGGCCGGTGAAGGCCCTCGGCGAGGAGGTCGCGGGCGAACACCCATTCGACCGTTTCCTCGGCACCGGTGTGGAAGGTGGCGTGCACGGCGTAGGGATCGGCCGTGTCATACCGCAGTCCCGCGGGAACAGGCAGTGAGGACTCGCTCGACACAACGAGGCGCAGGTGCAGCTCGCAGCTGACCGTGGTGTTCATAAGCGCCAAGGCCTTTCGCTCAGTGTGCGCTCGGGGATTCGCACGTCGGCGAAATCGACATGCCACCTACGGTGCCGTTGTAAACCCCTCTGGGAGTTTTGCGTCGCTTTTGGTAGCTCATCCGGCCGAGTCCGACTTCGTCCGGTACGACCATTCCGGTGACCGGTTTCTCTCCGGTAGGGTTTGGCCGTATGGACACGGGGAGTAACGGAACGGGGGAGGTCGCGGTGGCGGCCGACGGATCGAACAGAGAGACGGACGTAGCGAACAGCGAGGCCGATGTGGCGAAGAAGGAAGCGCCGCTCGGATCTCGGGCGCCGGAATTCGTCAAGGCGCGCCGGATGCTGCACCTGAGCTGGCAGGTGGCTGTCTTCGTCATCGGGCTCGCGGTGGTCGTGGCCGGCGTGATCATGCTTCCCCTCCCGGGCCCCGGCTGGGTCGTGATCTTCGGCGGCATGGCGATCTGGGCGACCGAGTTCGTGTGGGCCCAGCTGGTGCTCCGCTGGACCAAGCGGAAGGTCACCGAGGCGACCCAGCGTGCCCTCGACCCCCGGGTCCGACGCCGGAACCTCATCCTGACGTCGATCGGCCTGGTGATCGTGGCCGTCCTCATGGGGGTCTACCTCTGGAAGTTCGGCTTCGAGATGCCCTGGAACATCAAGAACCAGTAGGCGCGGGCCGGACCGCCACCGGGCATCCGCACGGTGTCCGAGGCACCCCCTGACATGGGGTAATGTTCTTCCTGCGCCCGGGCGATTAGCTCAGTGGGAGAGCGCTTCGTTCACACCGAAGAGGTCACTGGTTCGAACCCAGTATCGCCCACCAGTCGAAACGACCTGGCCCACGGACTCCGTGGGCCAGGTCGTTTCGCGTGTGCGGAAAGTGCGCGCGTGACAGCTCGGCGGCGCGTGCCGATTGGTTCCAGGGGAGAAGGTCCCTCGGGGGTCAGGGGCCGAGGGGCGCGGGCCACAGGACGGGAGCCAGGGACCGGAGGCTGAGGGTCAGGGGAGCGGAGGCTGGATGCCCTGGACCGGCGACCCAACATTTGGCCATTTCCAGCCCCCCGGCGCCTCTCGCTCCCCTCACCGCCGCCCACCCAGCGGCCCTCACCCAGAGTCAGATCGCGCAGTCGGCGGGCCCCGAGCCGTCTCTCCCGGCGTGGCGGCACCTGACTCCTTTCGGCCTCTCTGCGGCTCCGGCCGACGGCCCGTCTCACGTTCGACGGGTCGGCCGTAACTCGCCGACCTGCACGTTTACTTGACGAGAGGTCACCCAAGCCGCCGCGCGGTCTCGCGCGGCGCCCCCTCCGCTTTCCATCAATTCCTGTCCGAATCATTGACGTCTCCTGAGGGTCTCCGTACCTTGTGCCAGCAAGCGCTTACTTGAAACGATTCATGAGGCGGACGCAGCGTCGCGGGGAGGCTCAACCATGCACCAGGACAAGAATGTTGAGAGGCGGACTGTCCTCAAGGCGGCCGGAGCCTCACTGGCCGTCGCGGGGCTCGGGGCGACGGCCACGGCCTGTGGCGGCGGCAGCGGGTCGGGGGACGGGACGGTGACGATCCGTTACGCCTGGTGGGGTGCCGAGGACCGGGCGGAGCGCATCAAGAAGACCATCGCGCTTTTCGAGAAGAAGTACCCGAAGATCAAGGTGAAGACCGACTTCCAGGTGTATCCGGACTTCTGGAAGAAGTTCAACACCCAGGCCTCCGGTGGAAATCCGCCGGACGTCTTCCAGAATGCCATCGGCTTTCTGCGGAAATACGATGCGAAGAATGTGCTGCTCGACCTCAACGCACAGGTCGAGGCGGGCAACCTCTCCCTGGACGGCTTCCGAGCGGGGCTGGAGAAGTTCGGCGAGGTCGACGGAAAGCTGCTCGGTGTCCCCGTCGGTTCCAACTCGATGGCCCTGGTGATCGACAAGCCCGTCTACACCAAGTCCGGGGTGAAGCCGGAACAGGGTTGGACCTGGGACGACTTCGACGCGGCGATGAAGAAGATCCGCGACAAGGCGGGACGGGCCGGCGACAGCGGCATGTACGGCGTCATGTACCTCTACGACCTCTACCTGCGCCAGAACGGCAAGGCGTTCTTCACCGAGGACGGCCTCGGCTTCACCGAGGCGGACCTCAAGGAGTGGTGGACGAAGGCGGAGAAGGGCATCAAGCAGGGCATCTACGCCGACCCCAAGAAGGTCGCCCAGACCAAGCCCAAGTCGGCGGTCGCCGCCGAACTCGCCGCCGGTGAGTTCACCTGGGACAACTTCACCGTCCGCTACACCTCCGAGGGCAAGAGCGAGTACGGTCTGGCCCCCATCCCGACCACCGACGGCAAGAAGACCGGCCAGTACCTCGGCTCCCTCATGCTCAGCGCGTCCAAGCGCACCCAGCACCCCAAGGAAGTCGCGCAGTTCATCAACTTCATGGTGCACGAGCCCGAGGTCGCCAAGATCATGGGCTACGACCGGGGCGTGCCCGCGACGCAGGCCCAGTACGACGCGTTCAAGCCGACCGACCCGGTCAACAAGGCCATCGCCGAGTACGAGGAGTCCCTTGTCGCGGCCGGCGTCCTGGAGCCCATCACCCCGCACCCGAACGGCGCGGACATCTGTGAGGCCGGGTTCATGCGCATCGCCGAGGAGCTCGCCCTGGGCAAGCGGTCGGTCGACGACGCCGTCAAGCAGTTCTTCACCGAGTCGAAGACGGCTCTCGGCAGCTGATGGGAACCGCCGTGACACACGCCCCTGCGATGGAGGACCTGACCCAGGACTCCGAGCCGCGGCACCGTCCGGCCAAGTCCCCCCGCCCCGCCGCACTCAAGCGGCGGGGCCGCCGGGAGACCCTGGCCGGCTACCTCTTCATGTCCCCGTGGATCGCCGGGTTCCTGCTGCTGACCGCGGGCCCGATGGTCGCCTCGCTCTACTTCGCCTTCACCGACTACAACCTGTTCGACGCGCCCCAGTGGATCGGCCTCGACAACTTCTCCGAGATGTTCGCCGATCCGCGCTGGCAGAACTCGGTGAAGGTGACGCTCTGGTACGTCGCCGTCGGCACGCCGATCAAGCTGATCGCCGCCCTCGGGGTGGCGCTGCTGCTCGCCCAGAAGCGGCGCGGTCAGGCCTTCTACCGGGCCGCCTTCTACGCGCCGTCGCTGATCGGCGCCAGCGTCTCCATCGCGATCGTGTGGAAGGCGATCTTCTCGGACGACGCCGTCGTGGACCGTACGCAGAAGCTGTTCGGGATCGACGTCGGCGGCTGGACCGGTGACCCGGACCTGATCATCTACAGCCTCGTGGCGCTCACCGTCTGGCAGTTCGGTGCCCCGATGGTGATCTTCCTCGCCGGTCTCAAGCAGGTCCCGCGCGAGCTGTACGAGGCGGCCGAGGTCGACGGGGCGGGGACGTTCCGGCGGTTCTGGAACATCACCCTGCCGATGATCTCCCCGGTCCTGTTCTTCAACGTCCTGCTGGAGACGATCCACTCCTTCCAGATCTTCAGCTCGGCGTACATCGTCGGCGGCGGTGCCGGCGGCAACGCCTGCGGTCCGGCCGACGGTTCGATGGTCTACACCTGTTATCTGTACGTCCAGGGCTTCGAGAACAGCCGGATGGGCCTGGCCTCCGCCATGGCCTGGGTGCTGCTGGTCGCGGTCGCCCTGGTGACGGCGGTGCTGTTCTGGTCCCAGAAGCGCTGGGTGCACTACGAGGAGGGTGCCTGATGAGTGCGCAGGCCACCGAGATCACCCCGGCGCCGACGGCGAAGGGCGGCGCCCTCCGGCGCAAGCTGCCCGGCTCCCTCGCCTGGCACATCGGGTCCCTGCTGATCCTCGCGGTGATCCTCTACCCGGTGATCTGGGTCGTGGGAGGCTCGTTCAAGAACAGTGACGACATCGTCGGCAGCCTGGACCTGTTCCCGAGCGACCCGATCATCTCCAACTACACACGGCTCTCCGAGGGCATCGCCGACATCCCCATCTCCACGTTCTTCCTGAACTCGCTCACGCTCGCCGTGGGCTCGGTGATCGGGATCCTCGTGTCCTGCTCGCTGACCGCGTACGCCTTCGCGAAGATCAAGTTCGCGGGCCGGAACCTGCTGTTCACGCTGATGATCGGCACGCTCCTGCTGCCGTACCACGTGCTGCTCATCCCGCAGTACGTGCTGTTCCGCAACATGGACATGATCAACACCAACACCCCGCTGCTGCTGCCGAAGTACCTGGCCACGGAGGCGTTCTTCGTCTTCCTGATGGTGCAGTTCATGCGGAACCTGCCCAGGGAACTCGACGAGGCGGCCCGGCTCGACGGCTGCGGGCACTTCCGGATCTACTGGTCGATCGTGCTGCCGCTGTCCCGGCCCGCGCTCATCACCAGTGCGATCTTCACCTTCATCAATGCCTGGAACGACTTCATGGGCCCGCTGATCTATCTGAACGACCCCGAGAAGTACACCGTCTCGCTCGGTCTGAAGATGTTCGTGGACCAGGACGCCGTGGCCAACTACGGCGGCATGATCGCGATGTCGCTGGTGGCCCTGCTGCCGGTGCTCGCCTTCTTCCTCGCCTTCCAGCGCTATCTGATCGACGGCATGGCCACGTCCGGCCTGAAGGGCTGAGGTGAACCGATCATGGACCGGGCCCGGGCGAAGGCCGCCAAGCCCCGTGGGGAGTCCCCGCTCGCCGAACGGTTCGCGCTGTTCGCCGAGTGTCTGCTCACCGGGGTGTGGATCGCGGTGGCCGCGCTGCCGCTCGTGACGTACCCCGCCGCGTTCGCCGCCGGGTCCCGGCATCTCCGCCGCC
>NZ_LIRK01000219.1 GCF_001419765.1 Streptomyces torulosus | reverse complement strand
TGGTCGAGTTCCTCGCCGAGCTCCCGGTCCAGGTCCGCCACGAGCGCGGGGAGATCGGTGAAGCGGGGCTCCGTCATCCGGCCCTCACGGCCCGGCAACTGCACCGGCAGCACCTCGACCCCGGTCCCCAGCCAACGCTGCCACCCGGCGTAGGCGGAGGCGCCCCCGCCCGCGTAGGGGAAGCAGAACATGCGCAGGCGACCGTCGTGCCGTGGACCACCGCGTCTCAGATATCGCGTCATAGTGACCGGAACTCCTCTCGTTGCGCGGTGGCCACCAGGTGGCCGGTACCCGCCGTGCCCCCAGCGTCGGGAGCGGCGCTTAAGGGCGGCCAAACGCCCCGGGCGGAGAGAGGAACGCTCCTGGTCGGCCTTCGGGAGGCAGGGCTCAGACCGAGGCCGGCGTGAGCGGTGCGACGCGCAGTCCGTCGCCGCCGGGCACGGCCGGATCCGGTGACTCCAGGGCCGGGTCGGCCCGCAGGATCGCCTGGTGCAGCCGCTGCAGCCGCGTCGACGGCTCCAACGCCAGCTCACGGATGAGGCACTGACGCAGCCTCTGGTAGATACCGAGGGCGTGGGAGGGCCGGCCCGAGCGGTACAGCGCGAGCATCAGCTGCGCGTGCACGGTCTCGTGCAGCGGGTGCTGCGCGGCCAGCGCGGTCAGCTCTCCGAGCAGCGCGGCGTGCCGGCCGAGCCGCATGTCGGCCTCGATCCTGGCGTCCAGGACGCCCAGTCTGGTCTCCTCCAGCCGTACCGTCTCGACCTCCAGCGCACGGCCGATCTGCACATCGGCCAGGGCGGGCCCGCGCCACAGCGCCAGCGCCTGGTGCAGCAGCGCGGACGCCTCCCGGGCGGTGCCCTCGCGCAGCGCCGTCTGCCCGGCCACGGACAGCCGCTGGAACTGCGTGGCGTCGTCGGGCCCGGCCACGTCCAGCGCGTAGCCCCCGTAGCGCGTGCACAGGATGTCCTTCGGCCCGCGCACCGCGGTCGGGCCCAGCGCCGTGGCCAGTCGGCGGCGCAGCTGCCGTATGTAGGTCTGGAGGGTCGCGGGCGCGGTGCGTGGCGGCGCGTCCCCCCACAGTTCGTCGAGCAGGGTGGACACGGTCACGACCTGGCCGGCGTGCAGTGCCAGCAGGGCGAGCACCTGGCGGGGCTTGGCCGCGCTGGGCACTACGGACGTGTGGTCGAGCTGGGCGACGAGCGGCCCCAGGACCCGGACCTCCATTGTGGTTCTCCCTCCAGCCAAAACCGCTCGGCTTGCGTTTCCGAGCGCTCCACAGTGGCATGGCGGCCCACGCCACTCCCAGTGAGCGCTTCATCGCCGCCGCGTGAATAACGGAGGCGGTGACCCATGACGAATTCACATGGGAGGCATGAGGGGAACACTGTCGGTGACGACCCCGCTGACCGAAGAATCCTGTCTGCCGGTCCGATCACGGCGACTTCCGATCCATCCACAGGTCATTGCGGAGGGCAACGTGCACGAAGGCGTTATTTCCACTCTCGACGGTACCCGCGCCACGGACCAGACCGTGGGGCTCGACCGGATGCCCGGCCAGGAACTGCGGTTCATGGAACTGGTCGCACGGGCGTGGTTGGAGCCGGAGCTGTCACGCCGCTACCAGGTGGACGCCACATCGGTGCTCGACGAGTTCGGCGTCACGCTCGCTCAGGGGCAGCAGCCCCCCTCGTTGCCCGAGAACCCGGTGGGTGAACTGACCATCGAGGAGCTCTCCCAGCCGACGACCGCGCACGCCTTCCTCTGCTTCTGCCTGACCGAGGACGTGTCCCCCGAGGCCCGTCACACGTCGTCGGGGACCGTCAGCCGGAGGATCGTGCGGTGACCGCCGTCTTCGGTGAGCGTCCCGCGCACCCGTCGAGAACGCACGACCCGCGGCTCGTGGGGTTCCGCAGTCACCTGAGAGCGGAGGTCGTCGCCGACGACGCCGCGTACCTCCTGTCCGACCGGGGTGTGACCGCGCTGCAGGGCGATCACATCGAGGCCCTGGTACCCCTGTTGGACGGCACCAGGGACCTGCCGTCCCTGCTGCGGGACGCGGCCCCCGAGATACCGCCCGAGCAGGTCGGCCGGCTGATCGCGCGACTCGCCCAGGCCGGTCTCGTGGGCTATTCGACGCCGGTCGCGGTCGGCTCCGAGGAGGCGGGCCGGCCGGCCCGCGCGTTCTGGGAGCTGGCCGGACTGGACGGCACGGTGGCCCTGCGGCGGCTGGCGGCCGCCCCGCTGGAGGTCCTCACGGTGGGCGGCGCGTGCGCCGAGGGGGTGCTGGAGGCGTGCCGGGCCGCGGGGCTCGCGGTGGCCGGGAACGGCCGGGCCCACGGCGCGCACGGCGTGGCCGGGAACGACCTCGCCCCGCTGTCCCTCGTCGTGTGCGACGACTACCTGAACCCCGAGTTGCGTGAGATCGACGCCCTGCACCGGGCCACGGGGCGGCCCTGGCTGCTGTCCCGGCCCGGTGGTTCCACCGCGTGGGTGGGCCCGGTGTTCCAGCCGGATTCCGGCCCCTGCTGGTCGTGCCTGGCCCACCGGCTGCGCGGCCACCGGCTGTGCGAGGCGCCGGTGCGGCGGGCGCTCGGCCTGACCGGCCCGGTCCCCCGGCCGGCCGCCCAGGTGCCGCCGTCCGCGGCGGCCGCCGCGCAGCTCGCCGCGCTGGAGACGGCGAAGTGGCTGGCCGGCTACCGCTATCCGGGCCAGTCCGCGGTCCTGACCCTGGACACCCTCGCCCTGACGACCCGTCACCACGAGCTGCGACGCCGTCCCCAGTGCCCGGACTGCGGTGACCCCGGCCTCGTCGCACGGCAGGTGCGGCAGCCGGTGACGCTCGTCTCCCGGCCGAAGGCGCCGTACGCGGGGGGCGGGCACCGGGCGCTCTCCCCGCAGGAGGTCCGTGACCGGTACGCGCATCTGGTCAGCCCGGTGACCGGGGTGATCGAGGAGATCCGCAGGGACCCGCGGGCACCGTCGGGCCTGCACTGCTATCTGGCGGGCCGCAACGCCGCGCTGGGCGGAACCGACCTGGCGCGGCTGCGGGCCGGGCTGCGCCACCTCAGCGGCGGCAAGGGCGCCACCGCGCTGGACGCCGAGGTGAGCGCCATGTGCGAGGCGCTGGAGCGGTACAGCGGCACCCTCCAGGGGGACGAGCCGCGCACCAGGGACAGCCTGCGGGGCCTGGGGGACGTGGCCGTCTCCCCGGACACCTGCCAGCTGTTCGCCCCCCGGCAGTTCCGCGACCGGGAGCGGTGGAACGCCCTGCACGACGCGTTCCAGTACGTTCCCGAGCCCTTCGACGACCGGGCTCCGGTCGACTGGACGCCGGTGTGGTCGCTCACCGAGCAGCGGCAGCGGCTGCTGCCGACCGGCATGCTGTACTTCCCGGGTGCCGCCGACGGGTCGTCCCGGCCGGTGGCCGGGCGGCGCTCCCTGCGCGCCGACTCCAACGGCAACGCCGCGGGCAGCAGCCCGGAGGACGCGATCCTGCACGGCTTCCTGGAGCTGGTGGAGCGGGACGCCGTCGCCCTGTGGTGGTACAACCGCACCCGGCAGCCCGGTGTGCGGCTGCACGGCCCCGACGGCTTCGGCGACGCGTGGACCGAGGAACTCCTCGACGTGTACCGGCACATGAGCCGTGAGGTGTGGGTCCTGGACCTCACCTCCGACCTGGGCGTGCCGGTGTTCGCGGCGGTGTCGCGGCGCACCGACAAACCCGCCGAGGACATCATGTTCGGGTTCGGGGCGCACTTCGACCCGGCGGTGGCGCTGCGCCGCGCGCTGACCGAGATGAACCAGCTGCTGCCCGCGGTGGTCGGCGCACGGGCCGACGGCACGGGCTACGGCACGACGGCGCCCGAACCGCTCGGCTGGTGGTGGGGGGCGACCGTGGCCACGCAGCCGTATCTGCTGCCCGACCCCTCACTCCCGGCGCGCGGCCCGGCCGACTTCACCTTCCGCAACCGGCCGGACCTGCGGGACGACGTCGAGGCCGTCGTCGAGCTGCTGCGCGGGCACGGCATGGACCTGCTGGTGCTCGACCAGACGAGGCCCGACATCGGGATCCCGGTGGTGAAGGTGGTCGTCCCGGGGCTGCGGCACTTCTGGGCCCGGTTCGCGCCCGGCCGGCTGTTCGACGTGCCGGTGCGGCTGGGCCGGCTGGCCGCGCCGACACCGTACGAGGACCTCAACCCCGTCCCCTTGTTCCTCTGACTGTTCATCTGAACGGAACGGCGCCCCACCGCCGTCCCCCCATGCCCCACAGGAGCCCCTATGACCGCCGAGAGGCCGTTGAGCACCGTCGTGACACCGCAGAGCGAGAGGCGCTGCGTCGCCCTGTGGTCGCTCCGTGAGGACGTCCTGGTGGACATGGGCGGCCCGACCAGTCCCGTGGTGCTCTCCGGCCGGTGGGGCGAGACCCGGCTGCACCGGGCGGGCCCGCTGGTCCGCGAGGCGCTGCGGCGGATGAGCCTCGGCCCGATCTCGCTGGCCAACGTGGCGGCCGAGCTGGCCGCCGACGGCTCCGTGCGCCCCTCCTCCCCCGGGGGGCGCACGGCCACCGTCACGGGTGCGCAGGCCGAGATCCTGATGGTGCTGCACCGGCTGCAGCACATGGTGGTGCGCTCACTGACGCTGGAGGGCGCCGACCAGCCCCTGTTGTCGGTGGTGCCGATCGCGCAGTCGGCCCGGTACCGGCCGGACGCCGTCGACCGGCAGCGTCCGGTGCGGCTGTCCCGCTTCGCGTTCCTGCGCAGCGAGGGCGAGGGGTTCGTGCTGGAGGGGCCGGTGTCGCTGTACCGGGTCGTCCTGCACGCTCCGGAGGCCGCGTGGGTCGTGAGCATGCTCGGTCGCGCGCTCACGGTCGACGAGATCGCCGCGGCCGTGCCGCTGCCCGCCGCGGTGGTCGCCGAGATCGTCGGCCATCTGCTGGGGACCGGCATGGTGCTCTCCGCGGAGCAGCCGTCGCCCGCCGCCGACCGCGGCGGCCCGGACGCGTACGAGGAGGGCCGGGGCGGCGGTGACCCGGTCCCGTGCTTCGCGGAGGACCGGGACCCGGCGCTGCTGTCGTGGGGCGCCATCGACCTGCTCTTCCACAGCCGCTCCACGCTCGGCCGGCACGACGCGGACTTCGGCGCGACGTATCCGCTGGCCGGGCGGCTGCCCCCGGCCCCGGCCGTCAAGCCGCTGCCGGACGGCCCGCGCCTCGCCCTGCCCCGGCCGTCCCTGAGCGAGGTGACGGCCGGGGACCCGCCGCTGACCACCGTGGTGGAGGGACGCCAGAGCATCCGGAGCTACGGTGCGGAGCCGCTCACCGCCGCCGTGCTGGGCGAGTTCCTGTACCGGACGCTGCGGGTCCGCGGCCTGTACGAGCGGCAGGGGGAGGGCCGGCAGGAGGAGGCGTACACCGACCGGCCGTACCCCAGCGGCGGCCGCGCCTACGAGCTCGAGTTCTATCTCACGATCCGGGACTGCGCCGGCATCCCCTCGGGCACCCACTACTACGCGCCGCAGGAGCACTGCCTGGTGCAGATCGGCGACGGGGAGACGGACTCGGCGACGGCGGAGCTGATCGCGGAGGCGCAGATCAGCGCCGGGCTGGTGGACCCGCCCGCGGTGGTCATCACCATCACCTCGCGCATCCACCGGCTGTCCTGGAAGTACAGCGGTATCCCCTACGCGCTGACGCTGAAGCACGTCGGCGCGGTCATTCAGAACTTGTATCTGATCGGCACCGCGATGGGCCTGGCCGCGTGCGCCCTGGGGAGCGGTGACGTCGAGCTGGCCGCCCGCACCACCGGCACGGACTGGTTAACCGAGCCGAGCGTCGGGGGATTCGCCCTGGGCGTGGCCCCGCAACTGTCACCAACCATCCCTTAAAAACGCACAGTTGATCCATGAGTCCTGCATTTAATACTTACAGTTCAATGATCCCGCATACACTGGTCGCTCCTTGATCCCGTTCTGGTGAGGGGCTTTCATGGAGGCAGCCGCGCCGGCCGCGGAGACACAGGTCGACCGCTCCTTAGGAGAGACCGCCACCGGCGGGGTCGGCGGCAATCCCACCCTGTCGGCGGCGGTGCGCGCCCTGGGTCTCAGTGCCCCGCCGCCCCGGCTCGCCCAGAGTGTCGTCCTGATCGTCGAGTGCGGTTTCGTCCTGACCGGCTTCCTGAACATCGCGGACGCGAGGCCGGGGCCGTTGACCCTCGTCGCCTCGGCCCTCGGCTTCAGCCTGGTCTTCCTTCTTCAACTCGTGCACACCACCCAGCGTCTGCGGCGGTTCCGGGCTCGCTGGTACCGGTGGACGCTCACCCTGCAGGCCCTGCTGACGTATCTCCCGCTGTTCGTCCTGGGGTTCGGCTGGGGCGGGATGGCCGGCTTCCTGGGCGCCTCCCTGCTGCTGGTGCTCCGGCCGACGGTGGCCTGGCCGTTGTTCGGGCTGGTCACCGTGGCGGCCGCGAGCACGGGCCCGCTGCTGGGCATGCACTTCGTCGGCTCGGTGTACATCGCCGTCTCCACGGTGCTGACGGGACTGATCGTGTACGGCCTGAACCGGCTCGCCCAGCTGGTGGTCGAGGTGCACGCGGCCCAGACGGAACTCGCGCGGCTGGCCGTCACCCAGGAGCGGCTCCGCTTCGCCAGGGACCTGCACGACCTGCTCGGCTACAGCCTGTCGGCGGTGACCCTGAAGAGCGAACTGGCGTGCCGCCTGGTGCCCGCGGCCCCCGAGCGGGCCCTGGAGGAGCTCAGGAGCATCCTGGAGATCTCCCGGCAGGCCCTCTCCGACGTGCGCACGGTCGCCCGCGGCTACCGGGACATGTCGCTGTCCACCGAGGCGGTGTCGGCGCAGGCGGTCCTGGCGGCCGCCGGCATCCAGGCGGAGGTGGAGTGCCGGGTGGACCTTCCCGAGGGGGAGGTGAGCACCATCATGGCGACCGTGCTCCGCGAGGCCATCACCAACCTGCTGCGCCACAGCAAGGCGGAGCACTGCCGGATCGAGTTCCGCGGGACGTCGTCGGGCGACCTGGTCCTCACCATCGCCAACGACGGGGTGCAGAAGACCGCCACGGCCTTCCGGGACCCATCGGACGGCTCGGACGGCAGCGGTCTGGGCAATCTGCAGTTCCGGCTGGCCTCGATCGGAGGCCATCTGAAGTCCGGGCTGGACGAGGCGGGCTGGTTCGTCCTGCGGGCCGCGGTCCCGCTGGGCCAGACCGCCTGCCAGGCCGACTGAGAGCCGCGGGCGGCGGAGCGGGCGGGGAACGGACTTGGGGCCGCGGGCCGGGCGGGGGTGCCTCACCCCGTCCGGCCCGCGGCCTCTCACAGCCAGCCGCTCTCCCTGGCGACCCGGATCGCGTCGACCCGGTTGCGGGCGTTGAGCTTGGTGACCACCGTCGTCAGGTAGTTGCGCACCGTCCCCACGGACAGGAACAGCAGACGCGCGATGTCCGCGGCCTCCGCCCCGTCCGCGGCCAGCCGCAGCACCTCCGTCTCACGGGGCGTCAGCGGGTTCTCCCCGTTGTCCAGGGCCGCCAGGGCCAACTGGGGGTCGATCACCCGCTTCCCGGCCGCGACGTCCCGGACCGCGTCGGCCAGCCGGTCCGGCGGTGCGTCCTTGAGGAGGAAACCGCCCACCTGGGCCGCGAGCGCCTTGCGGAGCGTGCCCGGCCGGCCGAGGCTGGTCAGGATCAACGTGCGGCACGAGGGCAGCTGTTGGGCCAGCTGGGCCGCCGCGCTCAGGCCGTCGAGGCCGGGCAGGTCGACATCGATGATGGCGACATCCGGCTGGTGCTCCAGTGCCGTGGGGAGGATCCGGTCCCCACGCTCGACCTCGGCCACGACCGTGAGGTCACCCTCCAAGGCCAGCAGTGCCACCAGGGCCCCACGGACCATGTGCATGTCCTCGGCGAGCAGGATGCGTATCACTGTGCTCCCCCCGGGGGGCCGAGAAGGTCACGTCGGCCCGATTGACGAGGACATTACTTGACAGAGGGTGCCCGTAAAAGATCAGAGAGCGATTTCCTTTAAACTTCACCTTAATTCTGGGCCCACTGCGCCACCTCGATCCGCATGGCGGTGGTGACGGTGCTCTCCTGTACCGCCTGCACCTCGACCGGGATGGTGAAGGTGCCCAGTTCCTCGTCGGAACGGAACCCTCCGACCGTCGCCCGCAGGCTGGTGATGCGGTCCAGCTCGGCGTAGTCGGTGAAGTCGGTTTCTATGGAGGCGATCGACAGGCTGCACGGGTCGAGGCCGTGCAGTCGCGCCACGGAGGCCACCGCCAACTGTCGCGCCGCCTCCATCTGCAGATGGCCCGGCACATGGTCCAGCGGGTGGTCGAAGACGTGCGGGTGGCTGGTGTCCACCACCAACTGGCAGGAGAAACCGCCCTGTTCGCCGTCCGCGACGGGCTCGGTGACGAACACGTTCCTGGCGTCGCGGCGGCCCACGGCGCACGGTTCGGCCGCCGTGAAGCGCGGCAGCAGGAAACCGGGGTGGTCCGGCAGCTGCCGCCTGCTCCGCATGGCCTGGTAGGCGGTTTTGGACAGGATCAGCAGCCCGCCCTCCCCGCGCATCGCGGGCCGTCCGTCGACCGCGACGTCCCCGGTGAAGGTGAACCCCTGGACGCGGCCCGCCCGGTTGCGCCGGGTCCGCACGGTCACCTCGACCCGCAGGTCGGCCGGCCGCCGGCCGATGCGCAGCGGTTCGAACGCGGTGACCCGCAGTCTGAGGTCCCGGAAGATGAACGCCGAGCCCAGCTCCACCCCGAGATGACGGTGGGCGATCAGCACCCCGGCCTGCCGCACCACTTCCACCAGCAGCGTGAAGTCGTACGACGGGGAGGCCTCCCCGATCAGGTGGCCGCGCGGCAGCTGGGCGGCGACGGCGAAGGTGTCCTCGCCCGTCTCGGCGGAGTCGGTGACGAAGACCTCGGCGATCGAGGCCCGGTGGACGAGGGTGCGGGGAACGGTCGCGTCGTAGCTCAGCTCCACCTCGGCGACCCGCGGACGCGCCGGGGCCGCCTCGGAGACGGCGGGATCCACGACGGCGGACGCGGTGGCGGACGTGATGGCCGACGTGGTGGCGGACGTGGACATGCTCATGGTCGGTCCTTCCAAGGAAGTCTGGGTGTCGCGATCAATCGACTCGCGAGGGGGTGGCCGGGCCCGCTCAGGGCCGCAGGGACGGCACCGGTGCCGTGAGGGGCTCACGGGACGGCAGCCGGGCGAGGAGCGCGTCAAGGCCGGCCGGGGCGGAGCGGGCGGCGACGACACCGTCCGGACGCACGTAGGCGACCCACGGGGAGCCGGCCGCGCCGAGCGTGCGGCCCTGGTCCCGGGCGACGATCAACTCGCCTCCCTCGTGCGGCACTTGCGCGGTGGCGGTGTCGGCGGGCTGGATCCACAGCACCTGGGCCATGTCGCCGACACCCCGCTCCCGCACGGCCTCCGCGGCGCGTACGGCCGCCTCCCCGGCCGTCCCCGCGCCGTACACCAGCAGGGTGTGCCGTCCGGCCGCCAGATGGTCGTGGAGCGACGTCGCGGCCGTGCCCCGCACGGGGGCCAGCGTCGCGTCGGGGGAACGCCGCCCGGGCCTCAGCGTGCGCGGCACGCCGGCCACGGCGTCGGACGCGGCCACCGCGGGACTCCCGGAGTGGTCCAGGTCGAGTTGGGCGAGCAGGGGGATCGCCTTGCGCTCCAGCAGTCCGGTGGCGGACAGCACCCGCATGACCGTGTTCCGAAGGAGCCGGGCCGCCGGACGGCGCAGCAGCCACATCCGGGTCTGCTGGTCACCGTTCGCGACCGCCCGGACGGACGCGGGACGCCGTTCGGCCTCGTAGCTGTCGAGCAGCGCCGGGTCGCCGCCGCGCACCACGGTCGCCAGCTTCCAACCCACGTCGTAGCCGTCCTGGACGCCGGTGTTGAGGCCCTGGCCGCCGGCGGTGGTGTGGGCGTGCACCGCGTCGCCCGCCAGCAGCACCGGGCCCTCACGGAAGCGCGGGGCGACCTTGGCGTGCACCCGGAAGCGGCTGGTCCACCAAGTGCCGTGCAACCGCAGCCCGCCCGGGCCCCGCTCGTCGAGGAGCCGCTGCAGCAGTTCCTCGGAGGGCGGATCGGTGCGCTCGTCCGGTTCCGTGTCGAAGAAGACCCGGTGGCCGTCGGGCTGCGGGACGATCACCAGCACCCCGTCGGGCGTGATGTGGTGCTGCACCTCGGCCTCTTCGGGCGCGCCCTCCAGCCTGCCGTCCCCGATGAGGAACGTACGGTCGAAGGTGTGGCCCTCGAAGGGGATGCCGACGCTGTCGCGCACCAGGCTGCGGGCGCCGTCGGCGGCGACGAGCCAGGGCACCGTCACCGTCTCCTCCACGCCGGCCGCGCTCAGCGTCACGGTCACCGACTCCTCGGGGCCGCCGCGGTGCACGGTCACCGCCGTGGCCTCGGTCTCCCACTCGACGGTGCCGCCCAGCTCCGTCAGCCGCTCCAGCAGCGCCCGTTCGGTAAAGGGCTGCGGCACGCAGAGAGGGCCGGGGAACGCGGTGCCCGTCAGTCCGCCGAACCGCACACCGGCGATCCGCCTGCCCTTCGACCAGTACGACGCCCCGGCCAGCGGGAGGGCCGTACCGGTGAGCTTCTCGGCGACCCCCAGGCGGTCCAGGCATTCGAGGGCGCCGCTCCACAGCACCAGCCCCTTGGGCGCGATGCCGGGGCCGGGACGCCGGTCGACGACACGGCAGGGCACGCCGAGGTCCCACAGGGCGCACGCGGCGGACAGCCCGGTGGGCCCGGCGCCGACGACGAGAACCGGGGTGGCGGTCATCGGGCACCTCCCGCGGCGCCGGCGGCCACGGCCACGGGGCGGTGGAGCAGGGCGGAGATCTCGCGGACGGCGCTGTCGGTGTCGGCGAACCGCACGGCGCGCATGCCGAGTTCGGCGGCGGCCCGGCAGTTCTCCTCCGTGTCGTCGACGAACAGGCAGCGCTTCGCCGGGGTGCCGAGCCGGTCGAGCAGGATCCGGTAGATCTCCGGTTCCGGTTTGCGTACGCCTTCCCGGTGCGAGTCCACGACCACGTCGAAGAGTTCGTCGACGGGCAGCTGGGCGCGCCACAGCGGCTCCCACTCGCGGACGTTGTTGGTCAGCAGGGCGAGCCGGTAGCCGTCGCGGCGCAGGGCCCTCAGGAAGGCCAGGAACGGCTCGTTGGCGCGTCGGCCCCGGAACCACAGCTCGCCGAAGCTCTGTCCGTCCGCGAGGATCCGGCCCGCCCCCTCGGGGAGTTCGGCGAGGATCCGGTCCACCATCTGCCGCTCGGTGATCGTGCCGGTCTCCAGGGCGGCCATCGGGGTCTCCCCGTGGCGCTCCGTCGCCGCCAGGAACGCCTGCGCCAGGTCGCCCGCGTCGATGCCGGCGAGTTCGGCGAAGGCGGCGAAGGTCTCCACGAGCGGATTCGTGAGCACTCCTCCGTAGTCGACGACGACGGTGTCGACCGCCATGGCGCTCCCCTCGCCCACCGCGACGCGGCGTACGGGCCGGGCCTGCGGCCCGGTCTGGTGTGTGGATGTCATCGGGCTGTTCCCCCTTGCTCTGGTCGATCTGCTCGCTCTGCGTGCTCTGGTTGCTCGATTTGCTCTGGTGATCGCGTTGCTCTGGTGATCTGGGTGATCCCTTGGGCCGGGGTCGGGGTGGCGGGTGCCGGAGTGGGTGGGTCGGGCGAACCGCTGAACCGGGTGGACCGGTGACCGACCCGACCGGGCTGAACCGGTCAGCTCGGTCGGGTGGGTCGGCTCGGTCGGGTCGGTCGGTTCGGCCAGGTCGTCGGCCGGTCCGGCCACGGCCGTTCCACTGATCGCGGCCGGCCGGCTGCGGCCGTAGGGGCGCGTGGGCCGTTCGAGGCGGGCCCGGCGGTGCCGTAGCCACTCGGGCCGGGTCGGGTGTCCGTGCGGCGTTGCCGCGGCGTCCGCCCGACGCGTTGCCCGGACGCTAACGGCGATCGCTTGCGCCCCGCCAAAGAGGTGCGGGAGGACCTGTCGAGGTCCTCCCGCACCCTGTTTCCTGCGTATTCACGTACTCGCGCGGCCGTGTGGCCGACGTGGTGTCAGCCGGACTGTTTCCCGGCTGCCGCGCCGGCCCGTTCCCTCTCCTGCGTCACCGGCGCCGGCGTGTCCGCCGCGGGCGACGGGGCGGAGACGTCCGGCGTGTCCGACGGGGCCGGTGCCGCCGGGGCCGGGCCGCCCTCGCGGATGCCGAAGCGGGCGTGCAGGCGGCGCAGCGGTCCGGGCGCCCACCAGGTCGCCCGGCCGGTGAGCGACAGTACCGCGGGGACGAGGAGCGTACGGATCACCATGGCGTCCATGAGGATGGCCAGGGCGACGCCCAGTCCGAGCATCTTGGTGTTGGTGATGCGGGACGTGCCGATGGCCACCATGACCACCGAGAGGACGAGCGCGGCGGCGGTGATGACACCGCCGGTCGAGCGGATCCCCTCGACCACCGCGGCCTTGTGGTCGAGCGTCCGCTCCTGCTCCTCCTTGATCCGGGAGAGCAGGAAGACGCCGTAGTCCATGGAGAGTCCGAACGCGAGGCAGAACATCAGCACCGGCAGAGCCGTCTCGATGCTCCCGGTCGGGGTGAAGCCCAGCACCCCCGACAGGTGCCCGTCCTGGAAGACCCACACCACGGCGCCCAGCATCGCGGTGAGGCTCAGCGCGTTGAGCAGGACGGCCTGCAGCGGCACCAGCACGCTGCCGGTGAGCAGGAACACCAGGACCAGCGTGGCGAGCACGATGATGCCGATCGCCCACGGCAGGCCGCGGCCGATGGCGGCCTGGCTGTCGATCAGGGCCGCGGTCGTCCCGGAGGTGTAGCTGGGGAAGTCGGCGTCGACGGCCCTGACGTCCCGCACCAGGTCCTTGCCCTCGTCGGAGACGGCCTCCACACCGGGCACCACGGTGAGGTACGCGGCCTCGCCGGCGGTGCGGCCCGGCTGCGCCGGTCCGGCGGCCCGGCCGTCCTGGTAGCTGCCGGTCGGCCCGTCCACCCGGATCACTCCGTCGAGCCGGGACAGCCGCTCGGCGTAGTCGCCGAGCCCGTCGGCGGGCGCGTCGCGGGTGACGACCTCGATCGCTCCGGTGGGGCTGCCCTGGAAGTGGTCCCTGATGTTCTCCTGCACCACGCGGGAGTCGGCGGAGGAGGGCAGCTGCCGGTAGTCGGCGGTGCCGAAGTCGACGTTCAGGAAGGGCGCCCCGAGCAGCAGCAGCACGGCGAGGGTGCCGGTGGCGACCAGCGGCGCGCGCCGCATCACTCCCCGGGCGAGCCGGGCCCAGCCGGCCCCGGAGGCTGCGGGCTCGGGGGCCTTGCGGGAACCGCGCCGGACCAGCTTGCGCACGTCCCAGGCGTCGATCCGCCGACCGAGGACGGCGAGCAGGGCCGGCAGCACCACCAGGGCGGCGACGGCGGCGAGGATCACGACGCTGATCCCGGCGTAGGCGAGGGACCGCAGGAAGTACAGCGGGAACACCATCATCGCGGCGAGCGAGACGGCGACGGTCGCGGCCGAGAACAGCACGGTCCGCCCGGCCGTGTTGAGGGTGACGGCGAGCGCGGCGGGCGTGTCGCGGCCGGCGGCGAGTTCCTCGCGGTAGCGGCGCACGATCAGCAGCGCGTAGTCGATCGCGAGGCCGAGGCCGAGGGCGGTGGTGAGGTTGGTGGCGAAGACGGAGACGTCGGTGAAGGAGGTGAGGACCCGCAGCACCGCGTTGGTGCCGAGGATCGCGATGACGCCGATGCCGACGGGGAGCAGCGCGGCCACGGCGCTGCCGAACACGACCATGAGGATGAGGAGCGTGATCGGCAGCGCGATGACCTCGGCGCGCACGAGATCCTCGCGGATGAAGGTCTGCTGCTCGTTCTGGACGGCGACGCTGCCGCCGATCCGGACCGTGAGATCGCCCTGGCGTCCGTCGAAGTGCCCGACGATACGGTCCTTCAGGGTGCGGTCGGCCTCCAGTTCGTCCCCGGTGAGCCGGGCCACCACCAGTGCCTCCCGGCCGTCGTCGGAGCGCAGTGCCCCGGCGCCGGTGTCCCAGTAGGAGGTGACGCCGGTGACGCCCCGCTCGTCGGCGAGCCGGGCGGCGAGTTCCCGGCCCTGGCGTGCCACGTCGGCGTCGTCGACCCCGCCGTCGGCCCGCGCCAGCAGCACGAGGTTGGGGCGGGCCCCGGGGAACTCCCGTTCCAGGACGCCCGCGGCGTACGAGGACTCGGAGGACGGGTCGACGACACCGCCGCTGCCCCCGCTGCGCAGCCGGTCGGCGACGCCGCTGCCGAGGACGACGGCACCGGC
>NZ_LIRK01000218.1 GCF_001419765.1 Streptomyces torulosus | reverse complement strand
GGCCGGCCCGTACCACCGAGCGGGGCGGTGCGGGCGAGGCGGGGCGAGAGCGCTACGCCGGTGGCGACGAACGGGCGACGGAGTCGAGGAGCGAGCACGGAGAACGGGGGCCGAGGACGGAGGAGTACAGAGGACGGAGGGCGAGACTCGGGCCGGGCACCGGGACTACCGACCCACCAGGTCGCCCTGGATCGGCCCGCCCGGTCACCCCTGGATCGGCCCGCCCGCGATCCCTGGATCGACCCACCAGGTGATCCGCCGACCGACCCGCCCGCCAAGCCGTGGACCGACCCGTCCGCCGAGCCGCCGACCGACCTGCCAGGCAATCCCCCGACCGACCCGCCGACCACCACGCCTCCCGCCGAACCGCCGGATGCCCTACGGCCGAGGAGCCGACCGCTTCCCGCCGGTGCCCGGGACGGGGAACGCTCCGGTGGCCCGGCGCGTGATCTCCCCGTAGACCTCGGGATCGGTCGTGTACTCGCCCAGCTCACAGGTCTTGCGGCTGCCGTGGTAGTCCGAGGATCCGGTGGCGAGCAGCCCCAGTTCCTTGGCGAGGCCGCGCAGTCGCGCCCGGGTCGCCGGGTCGTGGTCCATGTGGTCGACCTCGATGCCGTCGAGCCCGGCGGCGGCGAGGTCGGCGATCGCGGACTCGGGGACGGTGCGGCCCCGTTTGACGGCGGCGGGGTGCGCGAAGACCGCGACTCCGCCGGCGCCCTTGATCAGCCGGATCGCCTCGAACGGGTCGGTCTCGTGCTTCTCGACATAGGCGCGGCCGCCGTCGGCGAGCCACTGCGGAGTGAACGCGTCGTTCACGGTCGGCACGACGCCGAGTTCGACGAGGGCGGTGGCCACGTGCGGCCGGCCCACGGAGCCGTCCCCGGCGATCCGCGCGACCTGCTCCCAGGTGACCGGCACACCCAGTTCGTTGAGCTTGGCGACCATGCCGCGGGCCCGCGGCACCCGGTCGTCCCGGACCAGTTCGCGCTCGGCGAGCAGCCGGGGCTCCTCGGGGTCGAACAGGTAGGCCAGCATGTGCATGCTGACGCCGTCCAGGCGGCACGACAGCTCGGCGCCGGTGACGAGCGTGAGCCCCTCCGGCAGCGCGGCGGTCGCCTCGGCGTACCCGCGAGTGGTGTCGTGGTCGGTCAGCGCGACCACGTCCAGGCCCGCGGCGCCGGCCTTGCGGACCAGCTCGGCGGGGGTGTCCGTACCGTCGGACGCCGTGGAGTGGCAGTGCAGATCGATGCGCACGACGCGGACTCCAGGCACAGACGAAACGGAAGCGGACGCTCAAGAATAGCGCCCTTTTGAAGCACTCCGGTCACACCCGAAACCGGGTAGCGCCCCCTACACATGGAGGGGGCACCCTGCCGTTGCGGACAGGTCCCCGGCCGTTGCGGACAGGCCTCCGCCGGTGAGGCAAGCGCTGCGGCAGGGCCGTTCTACGGCTCCAGGATGCGCGGGGAGAGCGCGCCGCACGGCAGCAGTTCCACCTCGGCGCCCGCGTCCCGCAGGTCGGTGAGGACCAGTTCGTCGTACATGAGCAGGCCCGTCTGTTCGGGCCAGACGACCGCCCACAGCCAGAGGCCGAGTGCCTCGCCTGCGAAGACCGCGCGGTCGTCGGGGGTGCCGGAGACATGCCAGAGGGGCGTGGGGCGTCCCGCGGCGAGCACCTTCGCCTGGGGCGGTTTCTCGACGCTGAGGTACGGCCCGGGGTCGGGTCCGTCGATGCCCGCGTACCGGGCGCCGAGGCCCACGCCGAGCTCCTCGGCGATGAGCACCAGCTCACCCATGCCGCCGAGCGGCCCCGGACCGGAGCAGGCCACGGCGGTGGCGCGCCCTCCGCTGCGGTCGTCGCCGGCGAAGGCGGCGCCGGTGAACAGCCAGCCCACCGGCAGCGGCCACGGCATCCACACCGGCACCTGGGCGCGGTGCACCACGACACTGAGGGCCTCGACGCTGGGCGGGATCACGGGCTGCAGCGGGTGCACCGTCCCGTGTGCAGCGCACTGCCAGGAGTCGGCAAAGAGGCCGGGAGCCCTGACCCGGCCACCACACTTCGGGCAACTGGGTTCGCCCCTCATAGGGCCCAACGGTCCTCCCCGTGCTTCCTCGCGTCAAGGACGATCACCCGTCCGGCGTGTGCGCGTCACATTCCGCGCACGATCGCCGGACGCCGGACGGCGGCCGGCCCTCCGGGGGACCGGAGAACCCGCCATCGGAATCAACTACCCGCGCCACAGAGGGAAGCGCCGATTTTCGGCCACCTGCCGGGCGCCCGCCGGTCACCTGTGGCGTGCCGTCGGTCACACGGGGAAGTCGCGGAGGGAGCCCTGGGGGCGACCGGCCTAGTCCAGGGGAACCGACGTACGGACGGGGTCGCGGAGGTCCGTCCCCTGGGTGAGCCAGCGCTCTTGGAGGGCCTGGGCGCCATGGACGCGCTTCCAGGCCGCCTCGTTGGGGGTCATCGGAAGGAGGGGGAGGAACCGTACGGGGTCGGCGGGGGCGTCCAGTTCGAGGTCCTCGACCAGGCCGCCGGACTCGGCGACGAGGACGGAGGTGAAGGGGGCGCCGGGCCAGAGCGGATCACCCACGTCGAGGGATGCGCCGGGCGCCACGACCACACCCTCCACCTGCGGTGACGCGGCGAGCACGGCGAGCGGGCGGAGCACCTTGTCGGTGTCGGCGATCCCGTGCCGTACGGACAGGACGAGTTCGGCGCGGGGGCCCTTGACGGGGTCGGCGAGGACCGCGGTGGGGTCGGCCATCGGCTGGGCGGACATGCCGAGCGTGGCGTAGCGGACGACGTCGCCGTCGGTGAAGCGGAGCACCTCGATGCGGTCCGTACCGAGGAAGGTGACCGCGGCGCGCGCGTCCGGCTCGCCCAGCGCGGTACGCAAACGGGCTTCCACCAACGGAAGAACATCAACCATGAACCGAGCATAGAACTCGTCAGGAACCGGCAAACGGGCGCCTTGACACTTCAGTCGACTGTTAGTCTTGGGCGCCGGTCGGAACAGCACGCGGGCAGCACGCAGAAGCGTCGCTCTCAAGCCCTCTTGTCCCGGCCAGAAAGAGAACTGACTTCCCCTACGGGGAACCCCGGATGGGGTATGGAACGTCCCTTACGAGGGACCGGCCGGAGGAGGTGGGGCTGCGATGGACCGAAGTCGACCGTGCAGTACCACCCGCTCTTCCGACCGCTGAGTCACGTAGCTCTCGCGTCAACTCTCTGCTTGGCTGCCACCCTCACTCGCGCCGTGCCGCTCGTCGGTCGTCGCGCAACGGAAGAGCACTTCTTTACCGCCTTGATCCCATCACCGATCAGCCGTCGCCGATCAGCCCTCATCGATCCGACGTCGCCGATCTGAATCAAGCGAAGCTGTCACCGCGACGGTGCGGTGCTCCCCGCTTTGTGGACGTGCCAAACATCGGAAGTCAAAACGTCCCCATTCCGGGTAGTTCCAACCGTCGTCGGCGGCCTTTCGTTGCGAAGGAGTCTGCCCATGTCGATGATCAACAACCTGCGCGCCGCGGTCCGCCCCTCCCGGCCGTCCCGGCTGTCGCTGCGCAAGGACGGGGCCGCGTACGACACCACCCGCCCGGCGGAGGCGACCACGGCCGTCGTCGACTGTGCCGTCTACCGTGACGGCGCGCGCGTCACGTTCGAGCGCACCCTCGCCCCGCACGAGGCGATCCGTCAGGTGCGCCGGGACGGCGGGTTCGTGTGGATCGGTCTGCACGAGCCCTCCGAGGCCGAATTCGCCGATATCGCGGCCGAGTTCGGGCTGCACCCGCTGGCCGTGGAGGACGCGGTGCACGCGCACCAGCGGCCGAAGCTGGAGCGCTACGACGACACCCTCTTCACCGTCTTCAAGACCATCCACTACGTCGAGCACGACGAACTCACCGCCACCAGCGAGGTGGTGGAGTCCGGCGAGGTGATGTGCTTCACCGGGCGGGACTTCTTCATCACCGTCCGGCACGGCGGCCAGGGCTCGTTGCGGGCGCTCCGTCACCGGCTGCAGGACGACCCGGAGTTGCTCGCCAAGGGCCCCTCCGCCGTGCTGCACGCGATCGCCGACCATGTCGTCGACGGGTACGTGGCGGTCGCGGACGCGGTGCAGGACGACATCGACGAGGTGGAGACGGAGGTGTTCTCCCCCGGACGCAAGGGCACGCCCCGGGGCACCGACGCCGGCCGCATCTACCAACTCAAGCGCGAGGTCATGGAGTTCAAGCGGGCGGTGCTGCCGCTGGTGCGGCCCATGCAGCTGCTGAGCGAGCGTCCGATGCGGCTGGTCGACCCGGACATCCAGAAGTACTTCCGTGACGTGGCCGACCACCTCGCCCGGGTGCAGGAGCAGGTCGTCGGCTTCGACGAGCTCCTCAACTCGATCCTCCAGGCGAACCTGGCGCAGGCCTCCGTCGCCCAGAACGAGGACATGCGCAAGATCACCTCCTGGGCGGCGATCATCGCCGTGCCGACGATGGTGTGCGGGGTGTACGGCATGAACTTCAAGTACATGCCGGAGCTGCAGTGGAAGTTCGGTTACCCGATGGTCCTCGGGATCACGGTGGCGCTCTGCCTGGGCATCCACCGCACGCTCAAGCGGAACGGGTGGCTGTAGCCGCCCGGCACCGCCCAGGGACCAGGGCCTAGGCTGACGGCATGACGGAACAGCTGCTCGACCGGGCCCTCGTCGAGGAAGCCACCAAGAAGTCCGGGCTCATCTGGGTGAGCGGCGGCGGGGCACCGTCGGCGCACGCCCAGGGGCCCGGAGTGCCGTCGCGGGCGCTGTGGCACGTCTGGCACGAGGGCGCGGTGTGCCTGGTCGGCGACGGGCCGGGGGAGCAACCGCTGCCGGGGCTCGTCGACGGCGGCCCGGCCGTGGTGACCGTGCGCAGCAAGGACAAGGGCGGGCGGCTCGTGACCTGGGACGCCACGGTCGTGGAGCTGGCCCCCCGGTCGCCCGAGTGGGACGCGGCCGTGGCCGAGCTCAAGGGGAAGCGGCTCAACGCGCCCGACGGTGAGGCCATGCCGGAGCGGTGGGCACGGGAGTGCCGGGTGCTCCGTCTGGAGCCGACGGGGACGACCGCGCCGTTGCCCGACGGCGATCTGGCGCGGGCTCCGCTGCCGACGCCGGCGACGACGCGTCAGCCGGTGCCGGCCGGGTTGCCCCGGTTGTTGTTCAAGAGGCGCAAGAAGTAGTCGGCGGTTCGCCCACCGGGCAGGGGGCCTGCGTCCGTCGGCGGCTGCGGGTTCGTCGGGGCTGGTCGCGCAGTTCCCCGCACCCCTTCGGGGCGCGCAGGCCGGAAGCGCACCGGCCCGGCTAGGACGTCGGGAGTTGTTTGCCGTAGTCGACGACCGACTTCTTGTCCGGTTCCTCCAGGGGGAAGTTCTTGCCCCAGTCGGTGAGGAGGATGGTGCCCGCGTCGCCGGCGCGGACCAGGCGGAGGGGGTAGGGGGTGCCTTCGAGGGAGACGTCGAGGGTGCCGCCCGAGCCCTTGTCGCCGGTGATGCGGATGGTGCGGGTGCCGGACTGCTCGTGGTGGCCGTCGGTGGAGAGGGTGCCGTGCAGGGTGAGCAGGCTGGTGAGGAGGACGTCCTTGTCGGTGAAGCCGCTGAACCGCTGGTAGGCCGGATCGCCGGTGGGAACCTTGACGTACATGCCGTCCAGCTTGTCCGCGGCGGCCTCGTCGGAGTCGTCGTCGTTCTTGCCGCCGCCGTCCTCGTGGTCCCAGAACTCGGCGTCGGCCTTCAGGAAGAGGTGCTCGCCGACCTTCAGCAGCCGGAACGTCGTGTCGCCCGAGGTCACCGAGCCCGTGCCGCCGCCCTCCTTCAGGCGCATGTCCAGCTTGTAGGTCTTGCCGTTGCTGACGACGGACCCGGACAGCCGGACGGTGTCCGCCGCCGTGGCGGCCGCCTTCGTCCTGGTCTGGATCTTCTCGGGGGTCAGTCTGCCGACCCCGTTGGTGCCCTCGTTCGGATCCTCACTGCACCCGGTGAGCCCCAGCCCGCTCGCCACGAGGGTGCAGACGGCGCCCACCAGTGCGGCCCTTCGGGTACGGGGAGTCGGAGTCACAGACGATGCACCTCTTCGTGGGGAGTCCAGGCCTACCGCAGAGTACCGGGGCTCGCGGGGTGCCACGGAGGCAGTCCGTCCGCACCGCTCACCAGGGCATATCCGATCGGGACGGGCTAGCCTGAAGCCCTCCTCGTCCGACAAATCCCGTATGGCTCGCCTGATTATCGCGAAAGACCCACGCGACCCGCAGAGCGCATAGCTCTCGCACCAACACGCAGGAAAGGGGCGGCTCATGGCGGCGGTGGCGCCCCGGATCTTCGTCTCCCACCTCTCCGGAATCTCGGTCTTCGACCCGAACGGCGACCAGGTGGGCCGCGTCCGCGATCTCGTGGCCATCCTGCGGGTCGGACGGAAGCCACCGCGGCTGCTCGGCCTGGTCGTCGAACTGCACACGCGGCGCCGCATCTTCCTGCCGATGACGCGGGTCACCGGAGTCGAGTCCGGCCAGGTCATCACCACCGGCGTGCTGAACGTGCGCCGCTTCGAGCAGCGGCCCACCGAACGGCTCGTCATCGGGGAGCTGCTGGACCGCCGCGTACGGCTCGTGGAGACGGGTGAGGAGGTCACGGTCCTCGACATCTCCGTGCAGCAGCTGCCGGCCCGCCGGGACTGGGAGATCGACCGGGTGTTCGTCCGCAAGGGGAAGGGCGGCGCGTTCCGGCGGCACAAGGGCGAGACGCTGACCGTGGAGTGGTCGGCCGTCACCGGGTTCTCGCTGGAGGAGCACGGACAGGGCGCCGAGAACCTCCTCGCGACCTTCGAGCAGCTGCGCCCCGCCGATCTCGCCAACGTGCTGCACCACCTCTCCCCCAAGCGCCGGGCCGAGGTCGCCGCCGCCCTCGACGACGACCGTCTCGCCGATGTGCTGGAGGAGCTGCCCGAGGACGACCAGATCGAGATCCTCGGCAAGCTCAAGGAGGAGCGGGCCGCCGACGTCCTGGAGGCCATGGACCCGGACGACGCGGCCGACCTGCTGGCCGAGCTGCCGGAGGCCGAGCAGGAGCGGCTGCTGACGCTGATGCAGCCGGACGAGGCGGCGGACGTACGGCGGCTCCTGGCGTACGAGGAGAAGACCGCCGGCGGCCTGATGACGACCGAGCCGATCGTGCTGCGCCCCGACGCCACCGTCGCCGACGCGCTGGCCCGGGTCCGCAACCCCGATCTGTCCCCGGCCCTCGCCGCCCAGGTCTACGTGTGCCGGCCGCCCGACGAGACGCCGACGGGGAAGTACCTCGGCACGGTCCACTTCCAGCGGCTGCTGCGCGACCCGCCGTACACCCTGGTCAGCTCGATCCTCGACGACGACCTCCAGCCGCTCGACCCGGACGCCGCGCTCCCCGAGGTGGCCGGGTTCTTCGCGACGTACGACATGGTGGCGGCGCCCGTGGTCGACGAGAGCGGCTCGCTGCTGGGCGCGGTGACCGTGGACGACGTGCTGGACCACATGCTGCCGGAGGACTGGCGGGAGACGGAGTTCCATCTGGACGACGACGATGTGGAGGGGGCCGCCCATGGTTCCTGAGCGTTCCGAGCGCCAGGGGCGTGACGGGCGGGACGGAGGGCGCGAGCGGGCACACGCCGGGGCGGGGACGCGCGAGCGCACGCCGCCCTCCGGGGCGCCTCCGCGGGAGCGCGTGCCCGCCGGGGCCACCGCGCGCCCGCGGACCCGTCTCGACCTGCCCCTGCCGCGCCGGGCGAGGTTCCTGCCCGAATGGGACCCGGAGGCCTTCGGACGGCTCTCGGAGCGGATCGCGCGGTTCCTGGGCACCGGACGGTTCATCGTCTGGATGACCGTCGTGATCATCCTGTGGGTGGTGTGGAACGTCTCCGCCCCGCGGGACCTGCGCTTCGACAACTACCCCTTCATCTTCCTGACGCTGATGCTGTCCCTCCAGGCCTCCTACGCGGCCCCGCTGATCCTCCTCGCGCAGAACCGGCAGGACGACCGGGACCGGGTCAACCTCGAACAGGACCGCAAGCAGAACGAGCGGTCGATCGCCGACACCGAGTATCTGACCAGGGAGATCGCGGCCCTGCGGATCGGTCTCGGTGAGGTCGCCACCCGCGACTGGCTGCGCTCCGAGCTCCAGGACCTGGTCAAGGAGCTGCACGAGCGCGACGGCGACGGGCATCGCGGCACGAGGACCGTATTCCCGCCGGAGCGCCCCGGCGGGCGTGACATGGACGACCGCTGACGGGGCTCCCAGGGCCCCCGCGCGTCGCCGTACCATCGTCCTATGGCTACGGAAGACGCGGTGCGCGAGGCACTGTCGACGGTGAACGACCCCGAGATCAACCGCCCCATCACCGAACTCGGGATGGTCAAGTCGGTGGAGATCGGTGCGGACGGAGCGGTCGCGGTCGCCGTGTACCTGACGGTCTCCGGCTGTCCCATGCGCGACACCATCACGCAGCGCGTGACGGAGGCGGTCGCCCGGGTCGAGGGCGTCACCCGTGTCGACGTCGAGCTGGACGTGATGAGCGACGAGCAGCGCCGTGAGCTGGCGTCCGCCCTGCGCGGCGGCCAGACCGAGCGCGAGGTGCCCTTCGCGAAGCCGGGCTCGCTCACCCGCGTGTACGCGGTCGCGTCCGGCAAGGGCGGCGTCGGCAAGTCCTCGGTGACGGTGAACCTGGCGGCCGCGATGGCCGCGGACGGTCTGAAGGTCGGCGTGGTCGACGCCGACATCTATGGCCACTCGGTGCCGCGCATGCTGGGCGCCGACGGCCGTCCGACCCAGGTCGAGAACATGATCATGCCGCCGTCCGCGAACGGTGTGAAGGTCATCTCGATCGGCATGTTCACCCCGGGTAACGCGCCCGTCGTCTGGCGCGGCCCGATGCTCCACCGCGCCCTCCAGCAGTTCCTCGCGGACGTCTACTGGGGCGACCTGGACGTCCTGCTCCTGGACCTCCCGCCGGGCACCGGCGACATCGCGATCTCGGTGGCGCAGCTGGTCCCGAACGCGGAGATCCTCGTCGTCACGACCCCGCAGCAGGCGGCGGCCGAGGTCGCCGAGCGCGCGGGCTCCATCGCGGTCCAGACCCACCAGAAGATCGTCGGCGTGGTCGAGAACATGTCGGGCCTGCCCTGCCCGCACTGCGACGAGATGGTGGACGTCTTCGGCACCGGCGGCGGCCAGGTCGTCGCCGACGGTCTCACCCGCACCACCGGCGCCACGGTGCCCGTCCTCGGCAGCATCCCGATCGACGTCCGTCTCCGTGAGGGCGGCGACGAGGGCAAGCCGGTCGTGCTCTCCGACCCCGACTCCCCGGCGGGCGCGGCCCTGCGGGCCATCGCCGGCAAGCTGGGCGGCCGTCAGCGGGGCCTGTCGGGCATGAGCCTGGGCATCACCCCGAGGAACAAGTTCTAGGGCGCCAGCCGAAGCCGGAGAGCGCTTCTCGGGCGCGTTGACGGGGCACCGCGGTTCATTCGACGCGGTGCCCCCTTTCCGTCGGGCGTACGTCGAACCGTCAGGCGTACGTCGCGATGTCCTTGATCATGGCGAACCCGAGGCCGTACGCGCTCATCCCGCGCCCGTACGCCCCCACGTGCACCCCTTCCTGGGTCGAGCCGGCGAGCACCCATCCGAACTCGGACTCGCGGTAGTGGAAGGGCGTGGGGACGCCGTCCACCGGCAGGGACAGCGTCGACCAGTCGGGTCCGGCGAGGTCGTCCGCGAGGACCCACGCCGTCTCCGTCTGCTGGTCCAGCCAGTCGTCTCTCAGGGTGTGGTCCAGCTGCCCGGGCCAGGTGAAGGACAGCAGCCCCACACCGGCCAGCCAGGCGGCGGAGGAGACCGAGGTGGCCTCCAGGAGGCCCGTGCCGTCGGCGCTGCGCCGTACGTCGTTGGCGGCGACGGTCACGACGACCGCGAACCGCTCCTTGGGTTCGTCCTCCGTGACCGCGGTGAACTCGTTGCGGACCGAGGGCTCGTCGCCGTGTCCGACCGAACCGTGCTCGACGGCGCCTTCCGCCGAGGTACCGACCTGCATCAGCCAGCGCGGCCCCGTGAAGGCCTCGTCGAGGCCGTACCAAGGGAAGGGCGCCAGCAGATAGCCGTCGACCGTGCGTCGGGCGGAGGGCAGCTGTTGTCCGCCCTCCGCGGCCGACGCCTGCGCGCCTACCCGACTCGTCGTCTCCATGTGCCCGGACGCCTCCTCGCTCTCGACGGACCGGAGCGGCCCGCCCCCCTCTCGGGCGTCGCGCTCGCTTTCCTTACGGTCCGCACAACAACTGGGCAGCATAGCCACAGCGCTCCGAGCAGCAGGGAAAGCGCCCGGCGCGTAGGACGGCGTACGGGCGGCTTCGGGCCGTACGAGGGCGTGTGACGGTATGAATCGCGTCACGTACGGGGGCGTGGCAGCACGCGGGTGTACGGCGCGGAAGCGCAGGCGGGAGGCCGTGCGGACGACTTCGGGCGCACGCGGCTCGGGCGGGCGACCGTGCGGTCGGCTCAGGTGGCGTCCAGGTCGTACGGCGGGCGCTCTTCCAGTTCGAGCTTCTCGCGCTTCTTGGTCATGTCGACGGATCCGCCGGACCCGGAGGAGGAGGTGTCGGAGGCGGCGGCGGACGACGACTCGGACTCCCGGCCGTGGACCGCGTCCGTCAGCTCGGCCATCTCCTTCTTCAGGTCGAAGCCGTTGCGGATCTCCTTCAGCCCCAGTTCGTCGTTGTCCAGCTGCTTGCGGATGAACGTCTTGGGGTTGAGGTCCTCGAACTCGAAGTCCTTGAACTCGGGGCCGAGTTCGTTGCGGATGTCCTGCTTGGCGCTGTCCGAGAACTCGCGGATCTTCCGGATGGTCCGCGTGACGTCCTGGATCACCTTCGGGAGCTTTTCCGGACCGAAGACGAGCACGGCGAGGACGACGAGCGTCACCACCTCGAGCGCACCTATGTCATTGAACACCTGAAGCTCCTTGCGATGTCCTCGGTCCCGATCCGCGGGCCTCGGCAGGTCTTCCGTGGTCCGGGCCGGGTCCACGGTACCCGGCGATGCTGTCGAACCGGTACTGTCGGGCGGCCCCGGACCATGGTCACGCCACGGGTTTTCCCAGCTGTTTGCCTGACAGGAGGGGGTACGGCTCCCCCTCCTGTGACGTTGCTGTCGTGCGCGCCGGTGTCAGCCCCCGTCGGAGGAGCCCAGGGTCAGGGTGACCTTCTGCTCCCCGCCGTCCCGCTGGAGGGTGAGTTCGAGCCGGTCACCGGGCCGGTGGGCGCGCACCTTGACGATCAGTTCGTCGCCGGAGTGGACGCGCTGCCCGTCGACCTCGGTGATCACGTCACCCGCGCGGATGCCCGCCCGGTCGGCGGGTCCGCCCTTCTTCACGGTGCCGTCGCTGTCGTCGCCGACACGGGCACCGTCACCCGAGTAGTCCATGTCGAGGGTCACGCCGATCACCGGGTGCGTCGCCTTGCCCGTGTTGATCAGTTCCTCGGCGACGCGCTTGCCCTGGTTGATCGGTATCGCGAAGCCGAGCCCGATCGAACCGGCCTGGCCGCCGTCCGACTCGGAGCCGCTGCCCGCGGACCGGATGGCGCTGTTGATGCCGATCACCCGGGCGTTGACGTCGACGAGGGGGCCGCCGGAGTTGCCGGGGTTTATCGGCGCGTCGGTCTGCAACGCGTCGACGTACGACACGTCGCTGTGGTCGCCGCCGTCCCCGCCGGCCGTGATGGGCCGCTCCTTGGCGCTGATGATGCCGGAGGTGACGGTGTTGGCGAGGTCGAAGGGGGCGCCGATCGCGACGACCGGGTCGCCGACCCGCACGTCGTCGGAGTTGCCGAGCGGCAGCGGCTTCAGCCCGTCGACCCCCGACACCTTGACGACGGCGAGGTCGTATCCGCTGTCCCGGCCGACCAGGCTGGCGTCGGCGGTCTCACCGCCGCTGAAGGTGACCGTGATCTCGCCGTCGTCCCCGGCGGGCTCCACGACGTGGTTGTTGGTGAGGATGTGGCCCCGCTTGTCGAGCACGAACCCGGTGCCGGTGCCCTGCGCGTCGGAGCCGCTCACATGGAGGGTCACGACGCTGGGCAGCGCGCTGGCGGCGATCCCGGCGACGCTGTCCGGGGCCCGCCCGGTCGTCCCGCCGCCGGCCTGCGGCAGCTCGACCTCGCCGACCCCGCCGTTGCGCTCCAGGTACGCCCCCACGGCCCCGCCGACACCGCCGGACACGAGCGCGATCAACACGGCCCCCAGCACGAGGACCTTCATCCCCCGCTTCCGCCGCCGCGCCATGTCGTCGACACCGGCCCCGTTCTGCTGCAACGACCCCGACGCGGACCACGGGTCGTAGTTCCGCCAGGGATCCCGAGCCGTCGGGGAGACCCCTTGGGGAGCATCCGCGAAGGGGGGCTGCGTCGAGTCTGTGTAGGGGGCGGCCGGGGTGCTGGCCTGGGAGGCGTCCGGGTGGACCGGCGAAGGGGGTGGAGAGCCGTCCGGGTACGGATGCGCTGCGGGCGGCGGCGACGTGGGCTGGGCGCCGCCCGCATACGGGGGCGCCGCGGAGTGGGAGCCGCCCGAGTACGGCGGCGCCACGGGGTGCGGGGCGTCCGAGTGCGGCGGCGCCACCGGGTGCTGGCCGTCCGCATGAGACGGGGCCGCGGGCTGGGAGCCGTCCCCGTAAGGCGGTGGGGCGGGGTGGGAGACGTCCGCGTAGGGCGCAGGCGCGTCGCCGCCGGGGCGGGACGCGTCCGCGTACGGCTGCGGGGCCGCGTTCCCGTAGGGGGCGGGCGAGGGTGCGGCCGACGTGGCGTGCGTGCCGTTGGTCGAGTGGGCCGGCGGTGGGGCGAGCGTGGCGGCCTGGGGCGCCACCACGGTGGTCGTCGCGCCGGGCTCCGGGGGTGCGGCCGAGGCGGTCGCGCCGGGCGCCGGAGCCGCCGCTGGGCTTGGTACACCGTGCCCCGGCGTCCCCGGCTGAACGGTCGTGCCGTGCGCCGGGGTTGTCGCCGGGTGCTGGACCGGCGGTGCGGGCGCCCAAGGGCCGGGCTCGCCGTAGGGCGGGGTGCTGTAGGGATCCGGGTCGTGCAGCGGCTTGGGGCGCTCCACGGCCGTTGCCGGGCCTTCAGCGGGGCCTGGGGCACCTATCGGCTCCGGCAGGCTCTGCTCCCCCGCACCCGCCTCGACCACGGCCGCCGGCGCCTCGTGACGCGGGAGCGGAGTCGTTTCGTCAGTCGTGGGCGCGCTCTTCTCCAGGACGAGCCGTGTGGTCGTCTCGTCCGCCTCGACGTGTGCGCTGCCCGCAGCCGCCGGCGCCGTCCCGCCCGCGTCGACGCTCAGAGTCGTCGTCGCGTCGGCGCCCCTCGCCGGGCCCGCGGAAACCGGCCGCTCCAGCTCGAAGTCACCACTGTCCGCGTCACCCCTGTCCGCACTCCGCGTCGAGCCGGCCGACGACGCGGCGTCCCCCGACGGCTCGTCCTGTCGGGACGGTTTCACCGGGTCGGCCAGTTCGAAGTCGTCGTCGTGGGTGGGGCGGCCGGGGGCCGGTGTCCTCGCGGGTCGCTCCAACTCGAAATCGCCCCCGTCGCTCGCCCTGCCGCCCTCGTCGCTCGACCAGCCGACCCCGTCGCTCGCTCTGCCGTCCGTGTCGCGCACCGCGTCAGCGGCGTCCGCGTCGCGCACCGCGTCCGCGGGCACCCCGTCGGCCCCCGAAGGCCCGCTGTGGTCCCCCGTCGTCCCGGCCCCCGCGCCGTGCGCTCGGGGTCGGCCCCACCACTTCCCCTTCGTGGGCTTCCCCTCGTTCATGTTCTCCCCACACCTGGGGCCCGTCCCGAGGACCGGCCCGACGCCCACCGTTCGCCGAGTCCCGCCGGCCGGAACCGGCCGGAGCGGACACGGCCCACCCTGGATTCAACCAGGTTCGCGGGCCGGCGCGCAGAACTCGGGGTCAGCGGAGGGCAGGGGAGGTGGGAGTGGGAGACGAGGTGGTGTCGGGGGCTGTCAGCAGGCCCGGAGCGGTGAGCTCGGGTTCCTGGGACCACGTCGTCAGCTGGAACGGCGGGGCCGCCGTGAGCGGACGTATCAGCGGGGACATGAGGGCCGCGCCCGTGAGGACGGGCGTGGGCAGAGGGTTCACGGCCTCGCGGAGCTGACCGCCCGGCGCGGGGATCCCGGGCAGCAGGGGCGCGGAGACCTCCGTCGGCGCCACCGGCACCTCGGCCCGCTGGCCCTGTCCGAGGAGGGGGCCGAGGGTTCCCCGGCGGCGCTGCGCCTCGGGGCTCGTGGCCGCTCCGGTGGTCTGGGTGCGCAGAGGCGTGACGTTGCTGCCGGAGCCGGCGCCGCCCCGGGCGTCCACCGTCTCGGCGGGCACACCGGAGGTCATACCGCCCAGCGCGATCGCGGCCAGCGAGACCGCGCCGGCCGCCACGAACGCGAACCGCATACCGCGCGAGGCCGAACGCTCGGCCTCGTGCCGGCTCACGTCATGGATCCGAAAGCCGCGGTCACCCGTGGCTCCGCGCTCCTCGGCGGCCGTGTCCTGGCGGCCCTCGCCGCTGTCCCCGTCGGCGGAGAGCGTGCTGCCTCCGCCGAGGAAGCCGCGGTCGCCGGACGGGGAACGCCCGTTGAGCGCGCCTCTGTCGCCGAGGAATCCCCGAGCCCCGAGGAAGCCCCGGTCACCGAGGAAACCGCGTCCCCCCGTCAGGCCCCGGCCGCCGAGCAGTCCACGGCCTTCCGAGGGTGAGAGCGCGCCGCTGTGCGGACCTGAGGGGACGTATCCGAAGGAGTCCCCGGTGGTGCCGAAGACGCCGAAGTCGGCGAAGTCCCTGTTGTCGGAGGGGTCGAGCGGGAGTCCGGGGCCGCCGGGCGTCCCCCCGAGTCTTCCTCCGAAGCCTCCGCCGTCCAGCGGGGAGCCGCCGTCGAGGTCGCCGCCCGCCGGGAGCATCTGGAGCCGGGCCAGGAAGCTCTCGGAGGGAGGCGGCGGCGCGGCCTCCGCGAAGACGTTCTTCAGTCGGCGCTGGGCGTCCGCCTCCGCCTTGCACTTCGGACACGTGGCCAGATGTGCCAGGACGCGTTCGCGCGCCTCATGACCGAGCTCTCCGTCGACCAGCGCGGAGAGTCGGTCTCCCAGATGCTGCTCAGCAGGGGTGGGCCGGGATCCACTCACGCGGTCGCGCCCCCTCCTCCCAGCGCGGGCACCCGGGGCACCGTGAAGCCGCGGCGCTGCTCGGCCCGGGCCTCCGGGGAGCGGTGCGCGAGGGCCTTGCGGAGCTGGGAGCGGCCGCGGTGGATCCGCGAACGGACCGTACCGAGCTTGACGCCGAGGGTCGCGGCGATCTCCTCGTACGACAGTCCTTCGATGTCGCAGAGGACGACGGCGGCGCGGAACTCCGGCGCGAGGGTGTCGAGAGCCTGCTGGACGTCGGCGTCGAAGTGCGCGTCGTTGAAGATCTGCTGCGGGGTGGGCTCGCGGCTGGGCAGGCGCTCGGCCGCGTCCTCCCCGAGGGCGTCGAAGCGGATGCGCTGCTTGCGCCGGACCATGTCCAGGAAGAGGTTCGTGGTGATGCGGTGCAGCCAGCCCTCGAAGGTGCCGGGCGTGTAGGTCGACAGGGAGCGGAAGACGCGGACGAAGACCTCCTGGGTGAGGTCCTCGGCGTCGTGCTGGTTGCCGGTCAGACGGTAGGCGAGGCGGTAGACCCGGCCGCTGTGGGTGCTGACGATCTCCTCCCAGGTGGGCGGAGTCCACGCCTGCGCGTGCGCGTCCGTGGAGAAGGTCGCAGTCTGCGCTCCGTTTGCGGCGGCAGCGTCGGCGTGGGCGTGGTCAGCGGTGTCGTTCACGGATTTCGGCCTACCCGCCGATCCGAGAAAGCGCCGCAGCACTCCTCCCCGATCCACAGGCGCAGCCGCACCTCCCCTATCGGCTCTGGTGGTGTCCAGTGGAGCCCCTACCATAGCCACCTCGCCCGTTAGCTCCGGATAAGCGGTTTTACGAGAATTTGATGTGTGCCGATGTGCCTCATAAGGCTGATCCGGCCGATCCGGCTCATATGGCTTTGTCAGCACCTGCACCGGCGCCTGCTCGCCGTACCGATCCATCACTTGACCCCCGTCGCGGCCCCCGTCACTCACTCATCCCTTTAAACGACCGGTCCCATCAGCAGGTTCCCGGCGGCAACGGATACAGTCACGCCCAGGCATCCGCGGGTACATAAGGAGAGGGTCATTACCGGCAACCGGCTGACGAGCTGGGCGTTCGCCGACGCCTTTGTCGCCGAGGACGACGCGCTGCGCTGGGCTCGCGACCGGGCTCGGGAAGCAGGGCTGCGCTCGGTGTCGCCCGGCACAGGCGCCGCGTTGAGCATGCTCGCGGCCTCCGTGGACGCGAAGGCGGTCGCGGAGATCGGTACCGGGACCGGCGTCTCCGGCATCCATCTGCTGCACGGCATGCGGCCGGACGGTGTGCTGACCACCGTCGATCCGGAGCCGGAGCACCAGCAGTTCGCCCGGCAGGCGTTCCGTGCGTCCGGCTTCGCCAGCAACCGCGCGCGCTTCATCCCGGGCCACGCCCTCGATGTGCTGCCCCGGCTCGCGGATGCCGGGTACGACCTCGTCTTCTGCGACGGCGATCGGCTGGAGAGCCTCGACTACCTCGCTGAATCGTTGCGTCTGCTCAGACCCGGCGGGCTGGTCGCCTTCGAGGGCGTCTTCGCCAGCGGCCGCACCGTCGACTCGGGCCCCCAGCCCACCGAGGTCATACGTCTGCGGGAGCTCCTGCGCACGGTCCGTGAGAGCGCCGAACTGGTGCCCTCCCTGCTCCCTGTGGGCGACGGCCTGCTCTGCGCGGTCAAGCGCTGAGGGCTCCCGCCCCGCCCCGCCGTTCGCCGGGTACGCCCGGTACAACAGTGCCCCGGCACCACCGAGGGGCGGTGCCGGGGCACTGAAGAGATATGGGTCGCTACGCGCGTCAGCCGACGACCTTCTTGAGTGCGTCGCCGAGGGCGTCGGCCTCGTCAGGGGTCAGCTCGACGACGAGCCGACCGCCGCCTTCGAGCGGAACGCGCATGACGATGCCCCGCCCCTCCTTGGTCACCTCGAGCGGGCCATCGCCCGTCCGCGGCTTCATGGCCGCCATGCTCGTTCCCCTTCCTGAAACCAGCTCATCGCCATAGCCGACGGCCCTGGAGGGCAGGCGCGGGCCCACCTGGGGACACGCGACACCGGCATCGAACACATTGCTTCCAGGCCATTATCCCGCATCTCATGACCCGATGACCAACATCAGTAGGCATCGCTTGGGCAACGCGCGCGAGCAAAACCACCCAATTCGGCGGTGTGGCTGCGATACTGCGCCACCACACCGACTTCGGTCACCGCTCGGCCGATCGTGATTCTTTGACGCAGGTCACACCTCGGGCTCGCGCCACCGCCGGTGATCTCCGACATGCTGTGCTGTGACGCAGGGCGTACCGACCAGTACGTCACCAGCCGCGACACCGGAGGGGTAACCGCCATGGCCGACACCGTGCTCTACGAGGTGCACGACGGACTCGCGACGATCACGCTGAACCGCCCCGAGGCGATGAACGCGCTGAACATCGCGACCAAGGTCGCGCTGCGGGAGGCCGTGGAGTCCGCCGCCGGGGACGACGCGGTACGGGCCGTGCTGCTGACCGCCGCCGGGGACCGGGCCTTCTGTGTGGGGCAGGACCTGAAGGAGCACATCGGGCTGCTCGTCGAGGACTCGACGCAGGTCATGAGCACGGTCAAGGAGCACTACAACCCGATCGTGAAGGCCATCGCGGGCATGCCGAAGCCGGTGGTGGCGGGCGTGAACGGGGTCGCCGCCGGTGCCGGTCTGGGCTTCGCGCTGGCCGCGGACTACCGGGTGGTCGCCGAGACCGCCGCGTTCAACACGTCCTTCGCCGGGGTCGCGCTGACCGCGGACTCCGGGGTCTCGTGGACGCTGCCGCGCGTCATCGGGCCGGGCCGCGCGGCCGATCTGCTGATGTTCCCGCGGAGCATCAAGGCCCAGGAGGCGCACGAGCTGGGGATCGCCAACCGGATCGTGCCGTCGGCCGCGCTGCCGGAGGCGGCCGAGCAGGTGGCGCGGATGCTGGCCGAGGGGCCGACGGTGGCGTACGCGGCGATCAAGGAGGCCATGGCGTACGGGTTCTCGCACTCGCTGGCTCAGACGCTGGACAAGGAGGACGAGCTGCAGACCCGGGCTGGGGCGTCGGAGGACCACGCGATCGCCGTGCGGGCGTTCGTGAACAAGGAGACGCCGAAGTACCTGGGCCGCTGAGGCCCGGCCCGGCGGCCCTCTCCCGCTCGAAAGGGCGCGCTCCTCTCACGGGGTCGCGCCCTTCTCCTGGTCTGGAGGGGCGTGCCCCTGGAGCGGCTAGAGCGGCGTTCCTCTCGCCACGCAGGTCTCCAGGTGGTCGTCGACCAGGCCGCACGCCTGCATCAGGGCGTATGCCGTGGTCGGGCCGACGAAACGGATGCCCTGCTTCTTCAGTGCCTTCGACAGGGCCGTGGACTCGGGGGTGACCGCGGGGACGTCGGCGAGGGTCTTCGGGACCTGGCGGGTGGCCGGGTCGGGGGCGTGGGACCAGATCAGGGTGTCGAGGTCGCCGGGGGCCCAGTCCGCGAGGACCCGGGCGTTGGCGACGGTCGCCTCGATCTTGGCGCGGTTGCGGATGATGCCGGGGTCGGCGAGGAGCCGCTCCTTGTCGGCGTCGGTGAAGGCGGCCACGTCGGCGATCCTGAAGCCGGCGAAGGCCGCGCGGAAGCCCTCGCGGCGGCGGAGGATGGTGATCCAGGAGAGGCCGGACTGGAAGGCCTCCAGGCAGAGCCGCTCGTACAGCGCGTCGTCGCCGTGGACCGGGCGGCCCCACTCCTCGTCGTGGTACGCCACGTAGTCCTCGGTGGACAGGGCCCAGGGGCAGCGCGGGGCGCCGTCGGGACCGGCGAGGGCCGTGCCGTCGCTCACCGGTGCTCGCCCTCCTCCGGCTTGCGCAGGGACGTCATGGTGGCCGCGCGGGCGCCGGCGAGCGCGGACTCCAGGTCGGCGATCCGGGCGTCCCGCTCGGCGATCTCGGCGCTGAGGCGGCTGAGGGCGTCGTCGACGTCCACCATGCGGTAGCCGCGCACGGCGACCGGGAAGCGAAGGGCCTCCACATCGGCGCGGTTGACCGGGCGGTCGGCCGGCAGCGGGTCCTGGAGCCGCTCGGCCGGGGCCTCGGGCAGGGCGGCGCTCTCGCCGCCGCCCACCACGGCGAGCGTCACCGCGGCCACCACGACCGCGAGCGCGACGACCAGGAACAAGAACATGAACATCGCTGGGGTCCCCTCGACTGTGTCCGCTCCGATCGTGCCATGCGAGTCTGACAGTTAGGGTCACAGGCGGTTGGACAGGGCGGTCAATCGGCGGGACGTACTGGGAGAGGGCACAGCGGATGCTCAGGCTGGGCAAGCGGGAATTCGGCACGCACGAGCCGGTGATCATGGCGATCGTGAACCGGACCCCCGACTCCTTCTACGACCAGGGGGCGACCTTCCAGGACGAGCCGGCGCTCGCGCGGGTGGAGCGGGCGGTCGCCGAGGGGGCCGCGATCATCGACATCGGCGGGGTGAAGGCCGGGCCCGGCGAGGAGGTCACCGCCGAGGAGGAGGCGCGGCGGACGGTGGGGTTCGTGGCCGAGGTGCGGCGGCGGTTCCCCGACGTGATCATCAGTGTCGACACCTGGCGGCATGAGGTCGGGGAGGCCGTCTGCGAGGCCGGGGCGGATCTCCTGAACGACGCGTGGGGCGGGGTCGATCCGCGGCTGGCGGAGGTGGCGGCGCGGTACCGGGTGGGGCTGGTGTGCACGCACGCGGGGGGCGCCGAGCCCCGTACGCGGCCGCACCGGGTCGAGTACGACGACGTCATGGCGGACATCCTGCGGGTGACCGTGGGGCTCGCCGAGCGGGCCGTGGCACTGGGCGTGCCGCGGGAGTCCGTGCTGATCGACCCCGGGCACGACTTCGGGAAGAACACGCGGCACAGCCTTGAGGCGACCCGGCGGCTGGGGGAGATGGTGGCGACGGGGTGGCCCGTGCTGGTGTCGCTGTCCAACAAGGACTTCGTCGGGGAGACGCTGGACAAGCCGGTGAAGGAGCGGGTGGTCGGGACGCTGGCGACGACCGCGGTGTCGGCGTGGCTGGGCGCTCAGGTGTACCGGGTGCACGAGGTGGCCGAGACCAGGCAGGTGCTCGACATGGTGGGTGCGATCGCCGGGCACCGGGCTCCGGCGGTGGCCCGGCGGGGGCTGGCGTAGCGCGAGGCAGGGGGCCGCACTCCCTGCCTCGCGCTCACGGGCGTGCGGGCGCGGTCAGCGGCCCGCCTCCTTCGAGACCAGGGCCACCGCCTCGTCCACGTCGTCGGTGACGTGGAACAGGGTCAGGTCCTTCTCCGCGGCCTTGCCCTGGGCGATGAGCGTGTGGGTGAGCCAGTCGACCAGGCCGCTCCAGTAGGACTCGCCGAAGAGGACGATCGGGAAGCGGGTCACCTTCTGGGTCTGGACGAGGGTGAGGGCCTCGAAGAGTTCGTCGAGGGTGCCGAGGCCGCCGGGCAGGACGACGAAGCCCTGGGCGTACTTGACGAACATCATCTTCCGGACGAAGAAGTAGCGGAAGTTGAGGCCGATGTCGACGTAGGGGTTGAGGCCCTGCTCGAACGGCAGCTCGATGCCCAGTCCGACGGAGGTGCCGCCGGCTTCGAGGGCGCCCTTGTTGGCCGCCTCCATGGCCCCGGGCCCGCCGCCGGTGATGACGGCGAAGCCCGCCTCCACGAGGCCGCGGCCGAGCCGGACGCCCGCCTCGTACTCGGGTGAGTCGACCTGCGTCCGTGCGGAGCCGAAGACGCTGATGGCGGCCGGGAGTTCGGCGAGCGTGCCGAATCCCTCGATGAACTCGGACTGGATGCGCAGGACCCGCCAGGGGTCGGTGTGGACCCAGTCCGAGGGGCCGCCCGCGTCCAGCAGCCGTTGGTCGGTCGTGCTCGCCTGCACCTGGGTGCGTCTGCGCAGCACCGGCCCCAGCCGCTGCTCCTCCGGTGGCTGTTTCTTGCCCTCGGGGTTGCCGGTCGCCATGTCCGCTCCCTCCGCCGTGCTGGTGGTTCGGTTCAGCGTAGATCGACGCGGGTTACGGAGGGGGGACGCGAGCGTGTCCGCCCGCAATCCGTCACCGACGCGTTCCGATGCCCGCCGATATGCGCTGATTCATCTCCAGCGGATGCCCGGCCGAATCCATTCCCCGCCTCAGGCCGTGAGCCAGGCCCGCAGGCGCTCCTCCCCCGCCAGGATCTTCGCGGTCTCCACGCGCTCGTCCCGCTTGTGCGCCAAGTGCGGGTTCCCCGGGCCGTAGTTGACCGCGGGGACGCCGAGAGAGCTGAAGCGGGAGACGTCCGTCCAGCCGTACTTGGGCGAGGGGGTGCCGCCGACCGCCTCAATGAAGGCGGCGGCCGCCGGGTGGGAGAGGCCGGGCAGCGCGCCCGGGCTGTGGTCGTCGACCACGAACTCCTCGACACCGCAGTCGGCGAAGACCTCGCGGACGTGGGCGATGGCCTCCTCCTCCGTACGGTCGGGCGCGTAGCGGAAGTTGACCGTGACCACGCACTCGTCGGGGATGACGTTGCCGGCCACGCCGCCGGAGATGCCGACCGCGTTGAGGCCCTCGCGGTACTCCAGGCCGTCGATCAGCGGGTAGCGCGGCTGGTACGCGGCGAGGCGGGCGAGGATCGGGGCGGCCGCGTGGATGGCGTTGGAGCCCATCCAGCCGCGGGCGGAGTGGGCGCGTTCGCCCTTCGTCCTCAGCAGGACCCGCAGGGTGCCCTGGCAGCCGCCCTCGACCTGGCCGTCGGAGGGCTCCAGGAGGACCGCGAAGTCGCCCTCCAGCCACTCGGGGTGCGCCTCGGAGATGTGCTTCAGACCGTTCAGCTCGGCGGCGACCTCCTCGTTGTCGTAGAAGACGAAGGTCAGGTCGCGGTTCGGGGACGGCACCGTGGCCGCGATGCGCAGCTGGACCGCGACGCCGGACTTCATGTCGCAGGTGCCGCAGCCCCACAGGACGCCGCCCTCGTCGAGACGGGAGGGGACGTTGTCGGCGATGGGCACGGTGTCGATGTGGCCGGCCAGGATCACCCGCTCCGCCCGCCCCAGGTGGGTGCGGGCGACGACGTTGTTGCCGTAGCGCTCGACCGTGAGGTGCGGCAGGGCGCGCAGCGCGGTCTCGATCGCGTCCGCGAGCGGCTTCTCGGTGCCGCTCTCGGAGGGGAAGTCGACGAGCTGCGCGGTCAGCCGCGCGGCGTCGAGCGTGAGGTCAATCGGGGTGTCGGCCATGGCCCCGACCCTAACGCGCCGCGCTCGCGGACCCGGCTGCCGACCGGTTCCCGCCGCCCGCCAGGAGGTTGTCCACAACCGGGGGCACGTTCCCATTACCCTCCAGTACCTTGTACGGCGTGCCAGAGTCGTACACCGTTTCTCCTCATCCCCGTGCCCGTCGACGTGGTGGCTGCTTCCTGCGTTTCGCGGCGGCCTTCGTCGTGCTGCTCGCGCTGGGGGCGTATCTGACCATGCAGTATCTGACCGGGGGCAACGGCACACCGAAGTGCACGGTGGTGTCGGCCGACGACGAGAAGACGTCGTACGAGTTCGCCCCCGAGCAGGCGGCCAACGCGGCGACGATCTCGGCCGTGGGCACCTCCCGTGACCTGCCCGAGCGGGCCGTGACGATCGCGCTGGCGACCGCGCTCCAGGAGTCCGGTCTGCGGAACATCGCGCACGGCGACCGGGACTCGCTGGGGCTCTTCCAGCAGCGTCCGTCGCAGGGCTGGGGCACCGAGCGGCAGATCCAGGACCCCGTGTACGCGGCGAGCGAGTTCTACGAGCACCTGGTGAAGGTCTCGGGCTACGAGAAGCTGCCGCTGACCGTGGCCGCCCAGAAGGTGCAGCGCAGCGGTTACCCGGACGCCTACGCCAAGCACGAGCCGGACGCCACGCTGCTGGCCGCCGCGCTGACCGGCCGGGCGGCTGCCACGCTGACCTGCGAGGGGCGCCTGGAGGCGACGGCGTACGGCGGCGGCCCCGAGGCGGTGCGCAACGCGCTCGCGCGGGACTTCGGCGACAAGATGTTCGAGACGGCCGGGGCCGTGGTGAAGTCCTCGCGCTCCGCCGCCTCCGCGACCACCTCGGCGGCGTCCAGCGCCCCGCCGGCGACCGGGGCGAGCCCGAGCCCGGCCGTGTCCGCGCTGACGATCCCGGTGTCGGACGCCGGGAGCGCCGACGACGTGCGGCGGCGCGGCTGGGAGCTGGCGCACTGGGCCGTGGCGAACTCCTCCCGGCTGGGTGTCGAGCGCGTCACGTACGCCGGGCGGGAGTGGGTCGCCGAGGGCCGGGCCGGTGCCTGGCGCAAGGCCGCGGCGACGGACGGCTCGACGGCCGAGGTCCGCATCGTCACGGGACGGTAGGGGCCGCGCCACGACGGGACGCCCGTGGGCGGCGGTCCGAATCGTCCCTGGACAGCGGGGGTCGGGGCTCACCCGTCGGAGGTACGCGCGGCGCGTCGGGTGGACGGGGTGCGCGGGTTTTCCCCTGCTCACCCTCGCCTCGGCGGATCCCTTGGGAGCGCGGGGCCGTAAGGATTCGGCAGACAGTCGGACCGCGCGTCACTCATCTACTTTTGTCCGCATTCGATAATGCGACGCATTGCCAACTCTTTACGTTGGGCCGCCGCAACCTTCACGGACTTCGAGCGGTAGTCACTGCGTCCGAGCCCGGAACGATCACGCCGACAGCCATTCGGCGGTCAACTCCCGGGCGCGGTCGGACACTTCACCGTTCTCTTCCGTCAAAGGAGCACCATGTCCCTCCCCCTGACCCGCCGGATCGCCAATGCCGCGCTGCTGACCGCAGCGGGAGCGGCCTCCGTGGTCGGTGCGGCCGGCTCCGCGAGCGCGGCGCCCGAACTCCCGGCCACCCCGGACCTGGGCGGTCTGTCCGCCGTGGACGGGACGAACGCCGGCAACACCGTGGACGGCGCGACGCAGAGCGTCACCGGCGTCGCGAGCAACGTGGGCGGCAAGGCGGCCAAGGAGACCCTGCCGACCGCCGGCAAGACCGGCGGGAAGACCCTCAAGAAGACGACGCCCGTCGTGCAGAAGACCGCCGGGGACGCCACGGGCACCGCCGGGGCGGCTCTGGGCGACGCGGCCAAGGGCGCGACGAAGGGCGGCCTGCCGACGGACTCCGTCGCCAAGGGCGGCCTGCCCACCGGCAAGCTGCCGGTCAAGAGCCCGCTCGGCTGACACCTGATCCAGCGGAAAGGGGCCCGGGGTATCCCCCGGGCCCCTTTCCGTCGTCCGGCGTCGTCCGGCCGGGACTACGCCCCGGTCAGCCGGGCCACCGCCGCCGCGACCCGCTCGTCCGTGGCGGTGAAGGCGACGCGGACGTGGTGCTCGCCCGCGGAGCCGTAGAAGTCACCGGGGGCCACGAGGATGCCCAGATCGGCGAGGTGGGCGACCGTGGTCCAGCAGGACTCGTCGCGGGTGGCCCAGAGGTAGAGACTGGCCTCGCTGTGCTCGATGCGGAAGCCGTGGCGCTCCAGGGCGTCGCGGAGGGCGGCGCGGCGGGCGGCGTAGCGGTCGCGCTGCTCGCGGACGTGGGCGTCGTCGCCGAGGGCGGCGACCACGGCGGCCTGGGTGGGGGCCGACGTCATCATGCCGCCGTGCTTACGGATCTGCAGGAGCGGGTTCAGGACGGCCGGGTCGCCCAGCAGGAAGGCCGCGCGGTAGCCCGCGAGGTTGGAGCGCTTGGAGAGGGAGTGGACGGCCACGATGCCGTCGTACGAGCCGCCGTTGACGTCCGGATGGAGGACCGAGACGGGGTCCGCCTCCCAGCCCAGCTCCAGGTAGCACTCGTCGGAGAAGAGCAGGATGCCGTGCTCGCGGGCCCAGGCCACGATCCGGGTCAGCTCCTCCTGGGAGAGGACCTTGCCGGTGGGGTTGGACGGCGAGTTCAGCCAGAGGAGCTTCAGGCCCTCGGGGTCGAGCCGCGTCGGGTCGTCGTAGACCTCGTGCTCGGCGCGGGCGAGGCGGGCGCCCACCTCGTACGTCGGGTAGGCCAGGCGCGGGTACGCGACCCGGTCGCCGGGGCCGAGGCCCAGCTGGGTGGGGAGCCAGGCGACCAGTTCCTTGGAGCCGACGATCGGCAGGACGTGGCGGTGGGTGATCCCGCGGGCGCCGAGGCGGCGCTCGGCCCAGCCGGTGATCGCGTCCCGCAGTTCGGGGGTGCCCCACACGGTCGGGTAGCCCGGCGAGTCGGCGGCGGCCACCAGGGCCTTCTGGACCGGCTCGGGGACCGGGTCGACCGGTGTGCCCACGGAGAGGTCGACGATGCCGCCGGGGTGGGCGGCGGCCGTCGCCTTGTACGGCTCCAGCTTGTCCCAGGGGAAGGTGGGGAGACGATCGCTGACTGCGGACACGGGATCTGGCTCACTTTCTCGTACGGACGCTCCGTACGGGCCCGTGGGACGGGACGCGGGCGTACGTACTGCTCGTACGGCGAACGCCTCGGCCCCGTACGGCGATCATGTGATCGGACCGTACGGGACCGAGGCGGCGCCTGCCGCGGGCCGCCGGCCGGGCGGGCCCGCGGCGTCGCTACCTCAGGCCTGCGGCGGCAGGGCGGCGATGAAGGGGTGGTCGCGCTCGATCAGGCCGAGCTTGCTCGCACCGCCGGGAGAGCCGAGCTCGTCGAAGAACTCGACGTTCGCCTTGTAGTAGTCCTTCCACTCCTCCGGAGTGTCGTCCTCGTAGAAGATCGCCTCGACCGGGCACACCGGCTCGCAGGCACCGCAGTCGACGCATTCATCCGGGTGGATGTAGAGGGACCGCTGACCCTCGTAGATGCAGTCGACCGGGCACTCCTCGATGCACGCCTTGTCCTTGACGTCGACACAAGGCTGCGCGATGACGTAGGTCACGCTGTCGTTCCTCCTCGATAGGGCGCTGGCGGGCCTCCTCAGGCTCCGCCGCCTGGCGCGCGGGAGCGCGGCGTCGTCGATGCCCGCCCCTAGTATCTCCGTTCCTGGGCATGATCCGAACAGGAGGGGTGAACTGACCTGTGGAAATCTCTGCCGGTGGACGTCTCGAGATCCGCGTTTCCGCCGCTGACGTGGGAAAACGCGTCTCCGTGCGGCGGGTTGCCGAGGATGCCGTCGCGGGTCGGAAATTCACCGACACGGTGGGTGTTCTCACATCATGGGACGAGGGCGTGCTGCTGATCACCCGCAGGGACGGGGAGCGCGTACGGATCGAGGAGTCGTCGCTGGTGGCGGGGAAGGTGGTGCCCGCCGCGCCCGCCCGCCGGCGGGGACCGGCGGCCTCGTACGAGGAACTGGCGCGGGTCTCCGCGCGGGCCTGGCAGCCCGTCGAGCGGGAGTCGCTCGGCCGCTGGGAGCTGCGGGCCGCCTCCGGCTTCACCCGCCGCGCCAACTCGGTGCTGCCCCTCGGCGATCCCGGCATACCCCTGGACGAGGCGCTGACGGCCGTCCGCGGCTGGTACGCGGCCCGGGGGCTGCCCGCGTACCTGCAGCTGGCCACCGGCGCCGAGGGCACCCAGGAGCTGCTCTGCGCGGAGGTGGAGGACCGCGGGTGGATCCGTGAGGTCACCGCCGAGCTGTGGATCGGGGCGCTCGCGCCCGTCGCGGACCGGGAGGCGCCCGCAGTGCGGCTGTCCCGGACGGCGGACGAGGCGTGGCTCAGCCGCTACCAGCGCAAGGGAGTCAGCGAGGTCGCGCTGAAGGTGCTCGGCAGCGGGCCCTCGGTGTGGTTCGCGACGGTGCCGGGGGCCGAGGGCTCCGCGCCCGCGGCGATCGGACGGTGCGTCGTGGACGGGCGGTGGGCCGGGTTCGCGGCCGTGGAGGTCGATCCGGCGCGCCGCCGGGAAGGGCTCGCGACGACCGTGATGGCCGCGCTGGCCCAGCAGGCGCTGGACGAGGGGGCCTCGGCGGGTTGGCTCCAGGTCGAGACGGACAACGCGGGCGCGCGGACGCTGTACGGGGGTATGGGCTTCGCCGCGCACCACGCGTATCACCACTACCGGGCGCCTGAGGACGGGGCGATCGAGGGCGGGGCGTCCGAGGAGGCCGGGGACAGGGCGTCCGAGGAGTCCGCGGGCCGTTTCGAGTCGTCGCGGCCGTCATGAGCGGGCAGTACCCCGACATGCGTGCGCCTCTGCCGCCGGAGCCGGAGCGGGCCGCCGAGCTGCGGCGGCGGTTCGCCGCGGAGGCGCGGGCCGAGCGGCCCGACCTCGCCACGCTGTGCCTGCTCGCGGGCGCCGCGGGAGACGGGGCGCTGGACGACGCCGGCCTCGACGCCGCGCAGATCGAACTGGACCGGCTCGCGGGGCTGCTGCCCTACCGGCCCGGCGGGCCCCGGGCGTGGGCGCTCGCGCTGGCGGGGCTGCTCGGGGAGCGGTGCGGGTTCCGCGGCTCCGCCGCGGACTACCAGCGGCTGGAGTCGTCGCTGCTGCACCGGGTGCTGGAGCGGCGGCGGGGGCTGCCGATCCTGTTGTCGGTGGTGTGGATGGAGGTGGCCCGGCGGGCGGGGGCCCCGGTGTACGGGGTCGCGCTGCCCGGGCACTTCGTCGTGGGGTTCGGACCCGCGGAGGAGCAGGTCCTGGCCGATCCGTTCGACGGGGGGCGGGTGCTCAGCGGGAGCGACGCGGAGACCCTGGTCGCGGGGGCGACGGGGGGCCCGCTGGAGCCGGGGATGCTGCGGCCGGCCGATCCGCTGGACGTCGTGCTGCGCGTCCTGAACAACGTGCGCGCGTGGGCCGCGGCCCGGCCCGAGCGGTCGGACGTGGCGTTGTGGGCGATCGAGTTGTCGCTGGCCCTGCCCTCGCATCCGGCGCGGCGGCTGCGGTACGAGTGGGCGCAGTTGCTGGTGCTGCGGGGGGAGTTCCTGCGCGGGGCCGCCGAGTTGGAGGCGTACGCGGAGGTGGTGGCCGGGGTGGACGACAGCGCGGCGGAACGGGTGCGGCGACAGGCGGGGGCGGCTCGGGCGCGGTTGAACTGAGGGG
>NZ_LIRK01000217.1 GCF_001419765.1 Streptomyces torulosus | reverse complement strand
GTCCAGGGCGAGACCCGGGTCGTCGCCCTGGACCGGGTGACCGTCGACTTCCGGCAGGCCCAGTTCACCGCGATCATGGGCCCCTCCGGTTCCGGCAAGTCCACGTTGATGCACTGCGTGGCGGGCCTGGACAGCTTCTCCGCCGGATCCGTGCGCATCGGCGACACCGAGTTGGGCTCCCTGAAGGACAAGCAGCTCACCAAGCTCCGCCGGGACAAGATCGGCTTCATCTTCCAGGCGTTCAACCTGCTGCCGACGCTGACCGCGCTGGAGAACATCACCCTCCCGATGGACATCGCGGGCCGCAAGCCGGACAAGCAGTGGCTGGACACCGTGATCGGGATGATCGGTCTCGCCGACCGGCTGAGCCACCGGCCCTCCCAGCTCTCCGGCGGACAGCAGCAGCGCGTCGCGGTGGCGCGGGCCCTCGCCTCCCGGCCGGACATCATCTTCGGCGACGAGCCCACCGGAAACCTCGACTCCCGCTCGGGCGCCGAGGTCCTCGGCTTCCTGCGCAACTCCGTTCGGGAGCTGGGGCAGACCGTGGTGATGGTGACGCACGACCCGGTGGCGGCGGCGTACGCGGACCGGGTGATCTTCCTCGCCGACGGACGGATCGTGGACGAGCTGTACGAGCCGACGGCGGACTCCGTCCTGGACCGCATGAAGCGGTTCGACGCCAAGGGCCGCACCAGCTAGTGCCGCGACCGGCGGCGTTCGTCCCGCCTCGGTGAGCGGCAGCGCCCGCCGACCCCGTCCACCTCACCACCCGACCCCGAACAGGGACCCCTTTCATGTTCCGTACCGCCCTGCGCAACGTGCTCGCGCACAAGGCCAGACTCCTGATGACCGTGCTCGCCGTGATGCTGGGCGTCGCCTTCGTGTCGGGGACGCTGGTCTTCACGAACACCATCTCGGAGGCCTACCAGAAGAGTTCCGCCAAGGGCTTCGACCAGGTGGACGTCGCGGTCCAGCAGGCGTACCGCCCGGACGAGGGCGACCGGATCGCCGAGCAGCCGAAGCTGACGCCGGAGCTGCTGAGGAAGATCGGGAAGGTGCCCGGCGCCGAGTCCGCGACCGGGGTGGTCACCGGCTTCACCGCGCTCGCCGACAAGGACGGCAAGCTGATCGGCGGCGGCTTCCAGTCCCAGGGCGGGAACTACTGGGGCGAGCACGACCCCCGGTACCCGATCGAGGAGGGACGCGCGCCCCGCGGCCCGAACGAGATCGCCATCGACGCGAAGACCGCCGAGCGCGCCGGGTACAAGGTCGGCGACACCGTCCGGCTGTCCGTCGACGGCCCGGTCCTCAGCCCCACCGTCAGCGGCGTCTTCCGCACCGACGACGGCAACGTCGCCGCCGGCGGCAGCCTCACCCTGTTCGACACCGCGACCGCGCAGAAGCTGTTCCACAGCCCGGGCGCGTACGACGAGATCACCGTGACCGCGGCCCCCGGCACCAGCCAGGACCGGCTCCGGTCGGCCATCGACAAGGCCGTCCCCAAGGACGTCGCCACCACGATCACCGGTGAGGAGCTCGCCTCCCAGCAGGCCACGCAGATCGCCGCGTCCATGAGCGGGCTGAAGAACGGCCTGCTGGTCTTCGCCGGCATCGCCCTGTTCGTGGGCACGTTCATCATCGCCAACACCTTCACGATGCTGGTCGCCCAGCGCACCAAGGAGCTGGCCCTGCTGCGGGCGGTGGGCGCCTCCCGCCGGCAGGTGACCCGTACGGTGCTGATCGAGGCGTTCGTGGTGGGCACGGTCGCCGCGGTCGCCGGTCTGGCCGTCGGCGTCGGCATCGGCGCCGCGATGCGGGTGCTGATCAGCACGCTCGGCGAGACCGTCCCCGACGGCCCGCTGGTGGTCTCCCCCGGCACGGTCGCCACCGCCCTGCTGGTCGGTGTGCTGATCACCATGCTGGCGGCCTGGCTGCCCGGGCGCCGCGCGGCGAAGATCCCGCCGGTGGCGGCGATGAGCAGCGTCCACGCGAAGGCCACGACCAGGTCCCTCGTCGTACGGAACACGATCGGCGCGCTGTTCTCCGGCGCGGGCATCGCCACCGTCCTGTACGCCACGACCCTCGAGGGCTCGGACGGCCAGGCCCCGATGGGGATCGGCGCGGTGCTGCTGATCATCGGTGTGTTCGTGCTGACGCCGCTGCTGTCCCGCCCGATGATCGCGGCCGCCGCCCCGGTGCTGCGCGTCTTCGGGATCTCCGGCAAGCTCGCCCGGCAGAACTCGGTGCGCAACCCGCGCCGCACCGCCGCCACCGCCTCGGCCCTGATGATCGGTCTCACCCTGATCACCGGCATGACGGTGATGGCGGGCAGCCTGCAGACCGCGATCGGCAAGATGGCCGCCGACTCCATCAAGGCGGACTACGTCGTCTCGATGGCCAGCGGCAGCTACCTCTCCCCCGAGGTCGAGAAGAAGCTCGGCGGCACCGAGGGCGTCACAGCGGTCTCGCCGCTGCGCAACGCCGAGTCCCGCATCGACGGACAGACGGAGTACGTCACCGGCGTCAACGGCGGCGCCATCGGCGAGCTGACGAAGTTCGCCGTCGACGACGGGGACTTCAAGGTCGGCGGCTCCGAGGTCGTGGTGGACGCGGAGACCGCGCGGCGCAACGGCTGGAAGGCCGGGACGTCGTTCACGGCCGGCTTCGAGGGCGGCGAGCGGCAGAAGCTGACCGTGGCGGGGGTCTACGAGGCCAACGAGCTGATCCGGGGCATCCTCCTGGACAACCGGACGCTGGAGCGACGGCTGCCCGCCGACACCCGCCCGGCCGACATGATGGTCATGGTGAAGATGTCGTCCGGCGCCTCGGACGCCGCCAAGGACCGGCTGGCGAAGACCCTCGGCGACAACCCGGCGATCAAGATCCAGGACGGCGACGACCTCTCCGCCGACATCGCCCAGATGTTCACGCTGATGCTGAACCTGCTGTACGGCCTGCTGGCCATGGCCGTGATCGTCGCCGTCCTCGGTGTCATCAACACGCTGGCCATGTCCGTCTTCGAGCGGTCCCAGGAGATCGGCATGCTCCGCGCGATCGGCCTCGACCGCCGCAACATCAAGCGGATGGTCCGTCTGGAGTCCCTCGTCATCTCCCTGTTCGGCGGGGTCCTCGGCATCGGCCTCGGTGTCTTCTTCGGCTGGGCGGCCGGTGAACTGGTCGCCTCCCGGATGCCGACGTACGAACTGGTCCTGCCCTGGGCCCGGATGGGTCTCTTCCTGCTGCTGGCCGGCACGGTCGGCGTCCTGGCCGCGATGTGGCCGGCCCGGCGGGCGGCGAAGCTGAACATGCTGGCCGCGATCAAGGCGGAGTAGGGGCGCCGCCACGGCAGACCGCGGGGCCCGTTCCTCCCCGGAACGGGCCCCGCGGGCGTACGGGCGGTCAGGCGCCCCAGGTGCGGGTCCTGAGCGGCAGCCCCGAGGCACCTCCTTCCGGCGTCCGCACGGCGACCACCTGGTTGACGCCGAGGCGGTTGCGTTCGAAGCCGAGGGCGCATGCGGCCATGTACAGGCGCCACACCCGGGCCCGGCCGGGGCCGGCGAGGGCGACGGCCCGGGACCACTGGGCTTCGAGGTTCGCGACCCAGGCGCGCAGCGTGAGGTTGTAGTGCTCGCGCAGGGACTCCACGTCGCGGACCTCGAACCCGGCGCGTTCGAGCTGGGTCACGGTGGTGCCGATGGGGGCGAGTTCACCGTCGGGGAAGACGTACGCGTCGATGAACCCGTCGATGGAGTACGCGCTCTCGTCGGACTGCGGCCGCCGCGAGATCTGGTGGTTGAGGAGCCGTCCGCCGGGCCGGAGGAGGGCGTACAGGTTCTTGGCGTACTCCAGGTACTTGTCGGCGCCGACGTGTTCGGCCATGCCGATGGAGGAGATGGCGTCGTAGGGCCCGTCGGTGACGTCCCGGTAGTCCTGGACGCGGATCTCGATCCGGTCGGTCAGCCCCTCGTCCGCGACGCGTTTGCGGGCGTACGCGGCCTGTTCCTGGGAGAGGGTGACGCCGACGACGTGCACGCCGTACTCGCGGGCGGCGTGCACGGCCATGGAGCCCCAGCCGCAGCCGACGTCGAGGAGGCGCTGCCCCGGTGCGAGGGCGAGCTTGCGGCAGATGAGGTCGAGCTTGTCGCGCTGGGCGGCTTCGAGGGTGGTGGTGCCGTCGTCGGTCTCCCAGAAGGCGCAGGAGTACACCATGGACGGGCCGAGGACGATCTCGTAGAAGTCGTTGCCGACGTCGTAGTGGTGGCTGACGGCCCGTTTGTCGGTGCGTCTGGTGTGCAGATGGCGGGTTCTGCGCACCTCCTCGCGGGGCGGCTCGGGCGGCACCAGCACGGCGGGCCCGGCCAGCTTCAGCAGCCCCCGGACGGCCGCACGGGCCTGCGGGTCGCGCAGGGCGTCGGCGAGGCTCCGGGAGTCGTCGTCCCGCTCCCACACGTGCCCGGCCATCAGGTCCAGCACGGCGTACAGGTCCCCCTCGACGCCGAGGTCACCGGCGACCCAGGCGCGGGCGAGGCCCAGCTCGCCCGGCTTCCACAGCAGCCGGCGCAGGGCCCTGCGGTTCCGTACCACCAGCGCGGGGGCCTGAGGGGGGCCGGCCTCCGAACCGTCCCACGCCCGAAGCCGGACCGGGAGCGGGGCCCCGATCACCTGCTCGAACAGGGTCTTCAGCCGCGACGCGGCGTCCTGCATGGCGCACACCTCCGTGACAACAGATCCCGGAATGTCCAACGCCACGGTAAACACGGGCGGGGCTCCGCCGTAGTCCCGGTAGGGGGTGTGTTGTGAAAAGCCCCGGGGCTGCTCAGGACGAAGGGTGGGCCGCAGGCCCAACCCTTCAGGGGCGCGGGGAACTGCGCGAGACACCACGACGAACCCGCACCCGCCGACGACCAGGCGCCCCCCACCCACTGGACGCCCCAGGAAACGCCGAAGGACCCCCCGCACCACGGATGGCGGAAGGTCCTTCGGTTCGAACGCAGAGGTGACCGGAAGAGGTCAGGAGGCCTTGGCCTTCTCCTCGGTCTTGGCGGCAGCCGCAGCCGCAGCGACCGGCGCCGGCTTGGCCGCCTCGTAGAACTCCTCACGAGGCGTCTCGATCGCACCGAGCGAGACGACCTCACGCTTGAGGAACATCGCGAGCGTCCAGTCCGCGAATACACGGATCTTGCGGTTCCACGTCGGCATGGCCAGACCGTGGTAGCCACGGTGCATGTACCAGGCGAGACGGCCCTTGAGCTTGATCTTCATCTTGCCCATGACGATCATCGCGACGCCCTTGTGCAGGCCGAGACCCGCCACCGCGCCCTTGTTGGAGTGCGCGTACTCCTTCTGCGGGAAGCCCCGCATACCGGAGACCACGTTGTCGCCGAGCACCTTCGCCTGACGCAGCGCGTGCTGCGCGTTCGGCGGGCACCAGGCGTTCTCCACGCCGGCCTTGCGGGCGGCGACGTCCGGGACCTGCGCGTTGTCGCCGGCGGCCCAGATGTAGTCGGTGCCCTGGACCTGGAGGGTCGGGGCGGTGTCCACGTGGCCGCGGGGGCCGAGCGGCAGACCGTAGCGGGAGAGGACCGGGTTCGGCTTGACGCCGGCGGTCCAGACGATCGTGTTGGAGTCGACCTCCAGGCCGTTCTTCAGCACGACGTGGCCGTCGACGCAGGACTCCATGGAGGTGTTGAGGTAGACCTCGACCCCACGGCCCTCCAGGTGCTCCTTGCCGTACGTGCCGAGCTTCGGGCCGACCTCGGGGAGGATCTTGTCGGCGGCGTCGACGAGTACGAACCGCATGTCCTCGCGGGACACGCTCTTGTAGTACTTCGCGGCGTCGCGGGCCATGTCCTCGACCTCGCCGATGGTCTCCGCGCCGGCGAAGCCACCGCCCACGAAGACGAAGGTCAGCGCCTTGCGGCGGACGTCCTCGTCGGTCGTGGAGTCGGCCTTGTCGAGCTGCTCCAGCACGTGGTTGCGCAGGCCGATGGCCTCCTCGATGCCCTTCATGCCGATGCCCTGCTCGGCGAGGCCGGGGATCGGGAAGGTGCGGGAGACGGCGCCGAGCGCGATCACCAGGTAGTCGAAGGGCAGCTCGTACGCCTCGCCGACCAGCGGCGCGACGGTGGCGACCTTGCGGTCCTGGTCGATGGTGGTGACCCGACCGGTGAGGACCTCCGCCTTGGGCAGCACGCGTCGCAACGGGACGACGACATGCCGCGGGGAGATGCTGCCGGCGGCGGCTTCGGGGAGGAAGGGCTGGTAGGTCATGTACGACCGGGGGTCGACGACCGTGACGGTCGCCTCTCCGTAGCGCATCTTCTTGAGGATGCGCCGAGCTGCGTACAGGCCTACGTACCCACCGCCTACTACGAGGATCCTGGGACGCTCCGTGGTGCTCATGCCATCGAGTATGTACCCGCCATCCGGGGGGTGCTCGTGCGCCCCTTCACAAGCTTCCCCAGGCCCTCTGCTACACTGCGCGGCCCTCTTGATCCAGGTTGCCGTCCGACGGGGGAACCCCACCGCACGGCCGACCGTTGTCAATGCCGCGTGAACTGCTCTTCCGGCTCCGCGGACCCCTCGCCGACACTCCGATCGGGCCCCGGTTTTCACTCGGACGAGTACCCCCAGGAGGCCGTTCGAAGGCACCCTCTGGACCCCTTGGAGCCCCCGAAGGCTCTGCGCAGCCTCAAAACGTCGCCCAACAGGGCCGATTCTCTTGTGAAGAACTTCACGAAGTTTCCCGGCGACGCGTCAACGAGGGGTGCCCGAGCACCCCTCGGAGGCGCTCATACGTTATCCGAACGGCTCAACCGAGGCTACCCGCGAGTAGTAAACAGGTCCTCACAAGCGCCCGGAGCCCGCCGGGAGGCGCTCGATTTCCGGCCGCCCGGCTACGCGACGGACCAGGCGATTCCGTCCAGGATGTCGTGTTCGCTCACCACGACCTCCGCGGCCCCGATCCGCTCCATGATGGCGAGCAGAACGAGCGCGCCGGCGGCGATCACGTCCACGCGGCCGGGGTGCATCGAGGGGATCGCGGCCCGCTCGGCGTGCGTGGAGCGCAGCAGCCCCTCGGTGATCTCCCGGACGCGCTCGTAGGGGATCCGGGAGTGGTGGATGGCCGTCGAGTCGTACGCGGGGAGGTCCTGGGCGATCGCGGACAGCGTCGTGACCGACCCGGCGAGCCCCACGAGGGTGTGCGCCTCACGCAGCGGCACGGTCCGCTCTGCGAGGTCCAGGGCGGCCTCGATGTCGGCGCGGACGGCCGCGATCTCCTCGGGGCCGGGGGGATCGACGACGGCGCCGTCCCGGACGAGGTGCCGCTCCGTCATCCGCACGCAGCCGATGTCCACGGAGCGCGCGGCGCGCACGTGGTCGTCGCCGACGACGAACTCCGTGGAGCCGCCGCCGATGTCCACCACCAGGAACGGCTTGGCCAGATCGTCCCGGCCCAGCAGCTCCTTGGTGGCGCCGGTGAACGAGAACTCGGCCTCCTGGTCACCGGAGATCACCTCGGGCTCGACACCGAGGATGTCCATGACGCCCCGGACGAACTCGTCCCGGTTCTCCGCGTCCCGCGAGGCGGACGTCGCGACGAACCGCAGCCGCTCGGCGCCCAGTTCCTTGATGACCGCCGCGTACTCCCGGCACGCGGCGAACGTCCGCTGCAGCGCCTCGGGCGCCAGCCGGCCCGTACGGTCGACACCCTGGCCGAGCCGAACGATCGTCATCCGGCGCTCCAGATCGACGAGTTCACCCGAAGCGGGGTCGGCGTCGGCGACGAGCAGCCGGATGGAGTTGGTACCGCAGTCGATGGCGGCGACACGGGTCACTGGGCGTCCTCCTCGGCGGGAATCACACACGGTCCCTTCGCCCACCACTCCGGCAGCATCGCGATCGCCTCGTCGCCCAGCGGGTTCACCCCGGGGCCGGCGGCCAGTGAGTGGGCCACGAGGACGTGCAGGCACTTCACCCGGTCCGGCATGCCGCCCGCGCTCGGGAAGCCCTTCAGCTCCTCGATCTCGTCGCGCCGCCGGATGTAGTCCTCGTGCGCGGCGCGGTACGCGGCGGCCAGCTCCTCGTCCCGGGCCAGCCGCTCCGTCATCTCCTTCATCACGCCGTTCGCCTCCAGCGTGCCGATCGCGGAGGCGGCCCGCGGACACGTCAGGTAGTACGTCGTCGGGAACGGTGTCCCGTCCGGGAGGCGCGGCGCCGTCTCGACGACGTCCGGCTGCCCGCACGGGCAGCGGTGCGCGATCGCGCGCAGTCCGCGCGGCGGGCGTCCGAGCTGCTGCTGGAAGGCCTCGACGTCCGCGTCGGTGGGCTCGGTGCGCGGGGTGGAGGGCGGGGGCGTGTCCATACCTGTACGTAAGTCCTCTGGAGCTCTGGTCGGTTACCGGGCGGCGGCGTCGGCCTTGTCGACCCCGTCCCAGACGTTGGTGTACCAGGGGAGGTGGGCCGCCCCCTGCGTCGTGCGGGACTGCTTCGCCGCGTCCGGGTCGATCATGGTGTAGCCGGTCTCGCCCGGCATGACGTAGTGCAGCCGCTCCCGGATGCGCTGCTCGGCGTACGCGTCGTCCTGCCAGCGCGCCTTGAGGTCGCGCAGCTCCTCGACGCGCTCGCGTGCCTCCTGGCGCTGGCGCCGCATGTCGGCGATCTCCGCTCGCTGGGAGACGTACTGCCTTATGGGGTAGGCGAGGGCCACGATCATCGAGCAGAGGACGAGGGCGAGCAGCGCGGCACGGCCGGTGAGCCGGGAGCGGCGGGCCTGGCGCCGGGTCTGGGAGCGGTAGACCCGGGCGGCCGTCTGCTCGCCGAGCAGCTTCAGCCGGGTCGCGGTGGAGAAACGGTCCCGGTCCTTCACGGGCATGTCCCACTTCCCCTTCCTACGGGCCCTACGTGCGTACGTCCCCGCACACGGTACGGGACCGGGTACGGGGACGTACGTGCGACGCTTCCTACTGCCGCCCTACTGGTGTCAGCCCTTGCTGTGCCCGTGGTCCGCGGAGCGGACGCCGGGAAGGCAGGTCAGCCCTTGAAGCGCGGGAAGGCGCTGCGGCCGGCGTACACCGCGGCGTCGTCGAGGATCTCCTCGATGCGCAGCAGCTGGTTGTACTTGGCGACGCGGTCCGAGCGGGCCGGGGCGCCGGTCTTGATCTGGCCGCAGTTCACGGCGACGGCGAGGTCGGCGATGGTGACGTCCTCGGTCTCGCCGGAGCGGTGGGACATCATGCACTTGAAGCCGTTGCGCTGGGCCAGCTCGACGGCGTCCAGGGTCTCGGTGAGCGAGCCGATCTGGTTGACCTTGACGAGCAGCGCGTTGGCCGCGCCCTCCTCGATGCCGCGGGCGAGGCGCTCGGGGTTGGTGACGAACAGGTCGTCGCCGACGAGCTGCACCTTGTCGCCGAGGCGCTCGGTGATGGTCTTCCAGCCGTCCCAGTCGTCCTCGAACAGCGGGTCCTCGATGGAGACGAGCGGGTACGCGTCGACGAGCTCCGCGTAGTAGTCCGTCATCTCGGCGGCGGTGCGCTCCTTGCCCTCGAAGACGTACACGCCGTCCTTGTAGAACTCGGAGGCGGCGACGTCGAGCGCCAGGGCGATCTGCTCGCCGGGGGTGTAGCCGGCCTCGTTGACGGCCTCGAGGATGAGGTCGAGGGCGGCGCGGTTGGAGTCCAGGTTCGGGGCGAAGCCGCCCTCGACCTCATCCTC
>NZ_LIRK01000216.1 GCF_001419765.1 Streptomyces torulosus | reverse complement strand
GAGGACGCCCTCGCGCTGGCCGCCTGCCTGGAGGAACAGCCCGACCTGGACCGGGCGCTGGCCGCCTACGAGGAGGAGCGGCGCCCCGTCGTCGCCTCGACGCAGCGTGCGGCGCGGGCCAGCCTGGAGTGGTTCGAGAACATCGGCCTGTACCGGCGCCAGCCGCCCCGGCAGTTCGCGTTCAACCTGCTCACCCGCAGCCGCCGCGTCACCCACGACAACCTCCGGCTGCGCGACGCGCACTTCACGGGCGCCGTGGAGCGGGAGTTCGGCTGCCCGCCGGGCACGCCCCCGATGTTCACCCCGTTCCGGCTGCGTGGCCTGACCCTGCGCAACCGGGTCGTCGTGTCCCCCATGGACATGTACTCGGCGACCGACGGCCTCCCCGGCGACTTCCACCTCGTCCACCTGGGCGCGCGGGCGCTCGGCGGCGCCGGGCTCGTGATGACCGAAATGGTGTGCGTGAGCCCCGAGGGGCGCATCACCCCCGGCTGCGCCGGACTGTGGAACGCCCGGCAGTCCGAGGCATGGCGCCGCGTCGTCACCTTCGTGCACGACAAGGCACCCGGCACGGCCATCGGCGTCCAGCTCGGCCACTCCGGCCGCAAGGGCTCCACCAAACGCATGTGGGAGGGCATCGACGAGCCGCTGGACGACGGCAACTGGCCCCTCGTCGCCGCCTCCCCACTCCCGTACACACCGGCGAACCCCACCCCACGCGAACTCTCCCGCGCTCAACTCACCGACATACGCGAGCAGTTCACCTCGGCCGCCTGCCGTGCCGCCCGCAGCGGTTTCGACCTCCTCGAACTCCACTGCGCGCACGGCTATCTGCTCTCCGGGTTCCTCTCCCCGCTGACGAACCGCCGCACCGACCGGTACGGCGGCCCACTGGACCGCCGGCTGCGCTTCCCCCTCGAAGTGTTCGACGCGGTGCGGGCCGTCTGGCCCGAGGAACGGCCGATGACGGTCCGGATCTCCGCCACGGACTGGGCGCGGGGCGGTACGACCGCCGACGAGGCCGTGCAGATCGCCCGGGCCTTCGCCGCGCACGGGGCGGACGCCGTCGACGTCTCGACCGGACAGGTCGTGGCCGACGAGCGCCCCGCGTACGGCCGCTCGTACCAGACCCCGTACGCGGACCGGATCCGCCACGAGGCGGGGATACCGGTGATCGCCGTGGGCGCGATCTCCTCCTGGGACGACGTCAACTCCCTGATCCTCGCCGGCCGCACCGACCTCTGCGCCCTCGGCCGCCCCCACCTCTACGACCCGCACTGGACGCTTCACGCCGCGGCCGAGCAGGGCTACGAGGGCCCGGCCGTGACCTGGCCCGATCCCTACCGGGCGGGAAGCCGCCGCCCGAACACCGGCCGCACCGACGCCCCCAAGCCGAGGCTCACCCTGGGCGGCGCCCCATGACCCCGACGGTCACCCGCCGGCAGCGCTCTACGCTTCGAGCCCCGCGAACGCCGCCCCGGCGTCCCGCAGCCGCTCGTGCAGGGCCCGGAACACGGCCGCCGAGCGCACACCCGGCCAGTTCGCCGGCAGCAGCGCGGCCGGCAGCCCGGGGTCGACGTACGGCAGATGGCGCCAGGAGTCCAGGACCAGCAGGTAGTCGCGGTAGGCCACCTCCGGCGGCGTGTCGGCGCGGCGCTCCCAGTCGTGCAGCACGGGCGCGTGCCGGTCGAGGAACGCCTCGTGCTGCTTGGCGATCCCGGCCAGGTCCCACCACCGCGACACCGCCTCGGCGGTCGCCGCGAACCCCAGATGCTCGCCCCGGAACAGCTCCACGTACGGGTCGAGCCGCAGCCGTACGAGGGTGTGCCGGGTCTCCTCGTACAGCCGTGCGGGCGCGATCCATACGCCCGGCGCCGCCGTGCCGAAGCCGAGGCCGGCCAGCCGGGAGCGCAGCACGTGCCGCTTCTGCCGCTCGGACTCCGGCACCGAGAACACGGCGAGCACCCACCCCTCGTCCTGCTCCGGAGCCGTCGCGTAGATCCGCCGGTCGCCGTCGTCCAGGAGCTGCCGCGCGTCGTCCGACAGCGCGTACCCGGCGGCGCCCGCCGCGGTCCGGGCGGGCAGCAGTAGTCCGCGGCGCTTCAGCCGGGACACCGAGGAACGGACGGAGGGCGCGTCGACACCCACCGCGGCGAGCAGCCGGATCAGCTCGGAGACGGGCACGGGACCCGGCACCGAACGGCCGTACGCGCCGTAGAAGGTGACGATGAGCGAACGTGGTGCATGCTGTTCGGACACGTTGATCATTTTAGGTCTTCGGTATCAGTGCTGGTCACCTGTGGTGCGCAGACGGAACCGCTGGAGTTTGCCGGTCGCCGTGCGCGGCAGGGCGTCCAGGAACACGATCTCGCGCGGACACTTGTACGGCGCCAGCTCGGCCCTGAGGAACGCGCGCAGCGCCTCGCCGTCCCGGTCCGCCCCCGCCGCGACGACCACATACGCCACGGCGACCTGCCCGCGGGCCTCGTCGGGCCGCCCCACGACCGCCGCCTCCAGTACCTCCGGATGGCGCAGCAGGGCGTCCTCGACCTCGGGGCCCGCGATGTTGTACCCGGCGGAGATGATCATGTCGTCGGCGCGGGCGACATAGCGGAAGTACCCGTCCGGCTCACGGACATAGGTGTCGCCGGTGACGTTCCAGCCGCCGCGCACGTACTCCCGCTGCCGCTCGTCCGCGAGATAACGGCACCCCACGGGCCCGCGCACCGCGAGCAGCCCCTGCTCCCCGTCCGGCACCGGCTCCCCGTCCGCGTCCTGCACGCGCGCGTGCCACCCCGGTACGGGAACGCCGGTCGTGCCGGGCCGTATGGCGTCGTCGGCCGCGGAGATGAAGATGTGCAGCAGCTCGGTCGCCCCGATGCCGTTGATGATCCGCAGCCCGGTCCGCTCGTGCCAGGCCCGCCAGGTGGCCGCCGGCAGGTTCTCGCCCGCCGACACGCACCGCCGCAGCGCCGACAGGTCGTGCCCGTCCAGTTCGCCGAGCATCGCCCGGTACGCCGTCGGCGCGGTGAACAGCACCGACACCCGGTGCTCCGCGAGCGCCGGCAGCAGCTGTTTCGGCCCCGCCTGTTCGAGCAGCAGGGCGCTGGCCCCGGCCCGCATCGGGAAGACGACGAGACCGCCGAGGCCGAAGGTGAAGCCGAGCGGGGGAGACCCGGCGAACACATCGTCGGCCCGGGGCCGCAGCACATGCCGGGAGAAGGTGTCCGCGACGGCCAGGACGTCCCGGTGGAAGTGCACGCATCCCTTGGGCCGCCCGGTGGTGCCGGAGGTGAAGGCGATCAGCGCCACGTCCTCGGCCGCCGTGTCGACCGCCGGGAACGGCCCGACCGGCGCGGGCAGACGGAGCAGGTCCTCCGGCCCGTCCCCACCGTACGTGGTGATCCTCAGCCCGGGGACCTCGGCCTTCACCAGGTCGTCCACGGACCGGATGTCGCACAGCGCGTGCGTGACCCGCGCCAGCTCACAGACCGTCACCAGCTCGTACGGCCGCTGCTGGGCGAGCACCGTCACCGCGACCGCCCCCGCCTTGAGCACCGCCAGCCAGCAGGCGGCGAGCCAGGGCGTGGTGGGCCCCCGCAGCAGGACCCGGTTGCCCGGGACGACCCCGAGCGCGGAGGTCAGGAGGTGGGCGACGCGGTCGACGCGGGCGGAGAGCTCGCCGTACGTCCAGGTCTCCCCGGCGGGCGTGTGGAAGACGGGCCGGTCGGGTTCGGTACCGCCGAGCAGTTCGGCGGCGGCGTTGAGCCGGTCGGGATAGCGCAGCTCGGGAAGGTCGAAGACCAGCTCGGGCCACTGCTCCGGGGGCGGCAGCCGGTCACGGGCGAAGGTGTCGACATGGGCGGTGACCCTGGAGTTCATGACGTTCGCCCCCTGCTCGGTCCCTGCGGTGGTGGACTCGCATGTGGTGGTGGACTCGCACGTCGTGGCGGGCTCGCATCTGGAGCGTATCGCCTTGGTGACGACAGTCAACAGATCGCGATAACCTGAAGCAGTCCGATGGGGGAGAGGGGACGGCAATGACCGCATTCTCACTCGAACCAGAACAACTCGCCCGATGCGCCGACCTGCGCGCCCTCGCCGCCGACCGGCTGCGTCCCCTCGCCGAGAAGGGCGAGCCCGGCCGCGTCAACCGCCCCCTCGTCGCCGAGTTGGGCCGCCTCGGCCTACTGCGCCGCCTGTTCACCTCCGGCGCCCTCGACCTCTGCCTGATGCGCGAGTCCTTGGCCTACGCCTGCACCGAGGCCGAGACCGCGCTCGCCCTCCAGGGGCTGGGCGCCCACCCCGTCCACGCCCACGGCACCGAGGCCCAGCGCGCCCGCTGGCTCCCCCGGGTGAGTGACGGCGACGCGGTCGCGGCCTTCGCGCTCAGCGAGCCCGGCGCCGGTTCGGACGCGGCGGCGCTGGAGCTGCGGGCCGAGCCCGACGGCACCGGCCGCTGGCGGCTCACCGGCGAGAAGTGCTGGATCTCCAACGCCCCCGAGGCCGACCTCTACACCGTCTTCGCCCGCACCACCCCCGGCGCGGGCGCCCGCGGTGTCACCGCCTTCCTGCTCCCGGCCGACCGCCCCGGCCTCTCCGGCACCCCGCTCGACATGCTGTCCCCGCACCCCATCGGCACCCTCGCCCTCGACGCCGTCCCCGTCGCCGCGGACGACGTCCTCGGCACACCCGGTCGGGGGTTCCGCGTCGCCATGGGCACCCTCAACCTGTTCCGCCCCAGCGTGGGCGCCTTCGCGGTCGGCATGGCCCAGGCCGCGCTCGACGCCACCCTCATCCACACCGCCCGGCGCGAGGCGTTCGGCGGAAAGCTGCGCGACCTCCAGACCGTCGCCCACCAGGTCGCCGAGATGGCGCTGCGCACGGAGGCCGCCCGGCTCATGGTCTATGCGGCGGCCACGGCGTACGACTCCGGTGCCCCGGACGTCCCCGGCCGAGCGGCGATGGCGAAGCTGCTGGCCACGGAGACCGCCCAGTACGTCGTGGACGCGGCCGTCCAACTGCACGGCGCCCGGGCGCTGCGACGCGGCCATCTCCTCGAACACCTCTACCGTGAGGTTCGGGCCCCACGGATCTACGAAGGGGCGAGCGAGGTGCAACGGGCCGTCATCGCCAAGGAGTTGTACGCCCGGACCGCGGAACAGGAGCCGTCCTCATGAGCATCGAACGGGTGAACCCGGCGGAGTTGTCGCGGCCCACCGGTTTCTCGCACGCGGTGGTGGCCACCGGGGGCCGGGTGGTCTTCCTGGCGGGCCAGACCGCGCTCGACGCGGACGGAAAGGTCGTGGGGGAGACGCTGGTCGAGCAGTTCGAGCGGGCGCTCGGCAATCTGCTGACCGCGCTGGAGGCCGTCGGCGGCACACCGGCCGACCTGGCCCGCGTCACCGTCTACGCCACGGATGTCGCCGACTACCGCGCCCATGTGTCGCGGCTCGGCCAGGTGTGGCGGAGGCTGGCGGGGCGGGACTATCCCGCCATGGCGGTCGTCGGTGTCGTCCGGCTCTGGGACGAGCGGGCCCTGGTGGAACTGGACGGATTCGCGGTCCTGCCGTAGCCCCGAGAAGCATCGGGCATCGGGCATCGGGCATCGGGCATCGGGCATCGGGCATCCGGCGCCGGGCGGCCGTGGTCCGGGCGGTCCCGGGCGGTCCGGGTGAGTCTCAGGCGGCGACGGCGAGACGGCTCGGGGCGACGACGCGGCCGTCGGGGAGGATCTCACCGGTGTCGTCGAAGACGATCGCCCCGTTGCACAGCAGGTTCCAGCCCTGCTCGGGGTGGAAGGCCACGATGTGCGCGGCGTCGGCGTTCGTGCTGTCGGCCGCGGGGCACAGGGGCTGGTGTGAACACATGGCGCACCTCCACGTCATTGTGAGTGCCGGCGGCGAGTCACCGCCTCGCAGTACTGACGATGCACGCCCTCGGAACGCGTCGACAAGGTGTCGCGGCGAGACGTGACAACACCCGGACGTCCTGTGACACGACGCGGACACAACACGGGGGTGTACGGGGGACGGCGGACGTGACGCGCCGACGGAGGGGTGACGATCGCCGGTGCCGCACGGCATGGCCGGTACCTCTGTAAGCCCAGCTCAAGGAGGTCATCCCATGCCCGCTTCCCGCGTCCGCCGGGTGCTCGGCACGGCCGCCGGCGCCGCGCTGCTGCTGTGCGCCGCCGCGCCGTCCGCCGGCGCCACGGCCGAACCGTTCGAGACGGTGACGGTCGACGCCACCGGAAAGGTCGCCCCCGACGGCACCCTCACCCTGTCGGGTACCTACCGCTGCCTCGGCGGCAGCGGGCCCGTCTTCGTCTCGTCGTCGCTGCAGCAGGGCGACAGCCTGGTCCGCAAGGGTGTCGGCGGGTCCGTGGCGATCTGCGACGGCGCCGACCACACGTGGACCCACACCGACAAGGCCGAGCCGGGCCGCTTCCGGCCGGGGCCGGCCCGGGTGGAGGCGACCGTCACGGAACTGTCCGGCGGGAGACTGCCGCTGCCCCGCTTCCACGCCGTCCGCCAGCAGGACATCACCCTCGTCAAGGGCTGAGCCCCAGGACGCCGGAAGGGCCCCGGCGGAGATCCGCCGAGGCCCTTCCGTCCGTCTCGCGGCGGACTACTTCAGCAGGTGCACCCGCTGGGTGGTCAGGTCGTAGCGGGCGCCGACGATGGCCACCTTGCCCGTCTTCACCTTCGCGGCGAGGTCGGGCTCGGCCGCCAGCTTCGAGCGGACCAGCCGGACGTTCGCGTCGATGGTCGCCGCCACACGGGCGTCGCCCTCCACGTGGTGGTCGATCGCCGGGCGGATCTGGTCGGCCACGTACTGGATGTGGGCCGGCAGCTTCTCGCCGGTGCTGTCCGCCTGGACGGCCGCCTTCACGGCCCCGCAGGACTGGTGGCCGAGCACCATCACCAGCGGGATGTCCAGTTCGAGCACGCCGTACGCGACACTGCCGAGCACCGCCTCGTCCAGTACCTCGCCCGCGCTGCGCACGGTCATGAGGTCACCGAGGCCCTGGTCGAAGACCAGCTCCGGGGGGACGCGGGAGTCGATGCAGCCGAGGATGAGCGCGAAGGGGTGCTGACCGGTCGTCAGGGTCTTGCGGGTGGTGGCGTCCTGGTCGGGGTACTGCTGGTGGAAGGTCCGCCACCGGCGGTTGCCCTTCGACAGTTCCTTCAGCGCCTTCTCGGGGGTGTCCGGCCGGGTGGGGGTGGCGGCCGGACACCCCCGAGAAG
>NZ_LIRK01000215.1 GCF_001419765.1 Streptomyces torulosus | reverse complement strand
GTCCGGGTCATCGCCTACTTCGACGCGCTCGCCGAGTCCCGGGCGGGCCTGGAGGCACTCGTGCGGGCCGCGGCCGTGCTGGCGGGGTGCCCCGCGCGGCTCGTGGACGACGAACGGCGGGTGCGGGTCCGGGTGGAACCGGACGGGCGGCGGCTGGACATCCCCCTGCCCCCGGAACCCGGCTGGCCCTCCGCCGCGCTGGTGCCCGGCGGTGTCCCGGCGCTGTGGCTGGAGCGGCCCGGGGACGGTGAGCCGAGCGTCGTGGACGCGGTGATCCTGGAGCGGGCCGCGGGCGCCCTCCGGCTGGTGCTGGACCGTACACGCGGGCGTGCGCCCCTCTCCCCCGCCGACGACCCGGCCCTCGTGGAGACCCTGCTCGACGCGACCGCCACCGAACAGGCCCGGTTGCACGCCGCACGCCGTCTCGGCCTCGCCGTCGACGCCCGCGCCCGTGTCCTGGCCCCCCTCGGCGGACGGCCCCGCGTCCTGGTCGTCGGCGACGCGGGCGCACCGGACGCCGGGCCGCACCGTGGCGTTCCGGTGGCGTCAGTGGACGGGAGCGAGGGGATCGAGGGGCGCGTCGGGGTCGGGCCGGTCGTGTCCCTGCCCGACCTGCCCCGGTCGTGGGCCGCCGCCCGGGTGGCCCTGCGGTTCACCGCGGAGGGCACGGCACGGGACCCCGGGGAGCGGGTGGTGCGCGCGGAGGACCTGGGCGGGCTGGCGCTGCTCGCCGAGTCAGTCGTTCCGGGAGGTGACCCGCCGCCGGACGTGAGAGAACTGGAGAAGGCCGCGGCGGACGCCCCGTGGATGCTGGCCACGCTGCACGCGGTCGCGTCCACGGCGAGCCTGCGGGCGGCCGCCACCGAGGTCAATGTCCACCACTCCACGCTCCAGGACCGTTTGACCCACGCGGAGTCCCTCCTGGGCTGGCCGGTCCGCGACCCGCACGGTCGGCTGCGGCTGCAACTGGCCCTCACGATGCGGCGCTTGGCACGCGGCTAACGAGCGGGCGGAGCGTCCAGTGCGGGCCACGTGCAGCCACGGGCGGGGTGGGCCGGGCTGGACCGTACGCGTCGTGGACCGCTCGTGTCCGCCGCGAACCGCCGTGGTCACCAGGGAAGTCGTCCTTCCCGTACCGCTGCCCGCACCCGGACGTTACCGTTCGGTAGACAACCTGCTTCCGGAGGTGTTCCGTATGGCTGCCGACCGTGCCCCGGGTCTGGCGGAGTGTGCCCGTGCGCTGGCCGCCGGGGAGGTGACGTCGCGTGAGCTGGTCGAGCGGACCCTCGCCCGGATCGAGGCCAGCCAGCCGACGGTCAACGCCTTCCGGCGGGTACGCGCCGAGGCGGCGCTGGTGGAGGCCGAGGCGGCGGACCGGGAGCTGGCGGCGGGCGGACGGCGGCCGCTGCTCGGGGTGCCGGTGGCCGTGAAGGACGACATGGACGTGGCGGGCGAGCCGACCGCGTTCGGCTGCCGGGGCGAGTTCCCGTCGCTGCCGGAGGACGGCGAGGCGGTACGGCGGCTGCGGGCGGCCGGGGCGATCGTGGTCGGCAAGACCAACACCTGCGAACTCGGGCAGTGGCCCTTCACCGAGGGGCCGGCCTTCGGCGCCACCCGCAACCCCTGGCACGCCGACCACACCCCCGGCGGTTCCTCGGGCGGCTCCGCGGCCGCCGTCGCCGCGGGACTCGTGCCGGGCGCGCTGGGCTCGGACGGGGCCGGCTCGATCCGTATCCCCGCGTCCTGGACGCATCTCATCGGCATCAAGCCGCAGCGCGGCCGTATCTCGACCTGGCCGCTCCCGGAGTCCTTCCAGGGCATCACCGTCAACGGCACCCTCGCCCGCACGGTCGCCGACGCCGCCCTCCTGCTCGACGCGGCCGCCGGCAACCACGAGGGCGACCTGCACCGGCCGGACGCCATCGACGCTTCCGGCGCCGTGGGGCGCGATCCGGGCCGACTGCGGATCGCGCTGTCCCTGAAGCCGCCGTTCACCGCGCTGCCCGCACGGCTCGACCCCCGGGTGCGGGAGCAGGTCCGCGCGGTCGCCGAACGGCTCGCCGCGCTCGGGCACGAGGTGGAGGAGGCCGAGCCCCGCTACGGGCAGATCGGGCTCACCTTCATCCCGCGCGCCACCGCGGGCATCGCCGAACACGTCGGCGGGATCGCCCGGCAGGACCTCCTCGACCGGCGCACCCGCGACGCCGCCCGCCTCGGCCGGCTGCTCGCCGGGGCGCCGCTGCGGCTGGCCCGCCGCGCGGAGGCCACGCTCCACCAGCGGATCGGCGCGCTGTTCACCACGTACGACGTGCTGCTCGCGCCGACCACCGCCGCTCCCCCGCCGCGGATCGGCTCCATGATCGGCCTCGGTGGGCTCGGCACGGACCGGGCGATGATCGCCGCCTGCCCGTACGCCTGGCCGTGGAACGTGCTCGGCTGGCCCGGCGTGAACGTGCCGGCGGGGTTCGTGGGCGGGCTGCCGGTGGGCGCGCAACTGCTCGGTCCCGCGAACAGCGAGCCGCTGCTGCTGTCGCTGGCCGCGCAGTTGGAGGCGGACCAGCGCTGGCACGAGCTGTGGCCGCCGGAGGCGACGACACCCGCCGAGTCCCCCGCGGTGTGAGCGGCACCGCCGTCCCCCGCGTGGGTCCGGGGGGCGGGGTGCGCCCCGTAGGCTGTGACCATGGACGAAGCGTCGATGGTCGGGCTGATGGGACGGGTGACCGGTGCGGTCGGTCCCGGGCTCGTCGGCGAGGTGATCGTCCGGGTGCGCGGCGGGGCCGAGCACTTCCTGGCGTACCCCGCCTCCGCGAAGGACCGGATCGAGCCCGGGACCCTGGTGATGGTGATCGAGTACCTGCCGCCGCGCACGGTCTACGTCTCGGCGGCGTACGACAGTTGACGGTCCGTCGGGGCGTCGGCCGCTCCCGCGGTGACGGTTCGCATCAAGACTGCAACAACGGTCCGTGCGGCTCTGTACCCCGGCCCGGCCCCTTGGGACACTCCCGACGTTCGGTGCCGAAAGGGCACCTGGCCGAGGGGGGTGTGCCGATGTTCATCGGCATCATCGCGGGGGCGACCGTAGCGGTGGCTCTGGTACTGATCGCTCTGTTCAAACTCATGTGGCGTGTCGCCGAACCGAACGAGGCCCTGATCATCTCCGGCTCCAAGCACAAGATGGAGGGCCTGACGGAAGGCATGAACTTCCGTATCGTCACCGGGCGCGGCACGCTCGTGCTGCCGGGCATGCAGGCGGTGCGCAAGCTGTCGCTCGACCTGAACCAGACCGAACTGGCCGTGGAGTGCGTGACCTTCCAGGGCATTCCGCTGAAGATCCGGGGCGTGGTCATCTTCAAGGTGGGCGACGACTTCGTGTCCATCGCCAACGCCGCCCGCCGCTTCCTCGGCCAGCAGAAACGGGTCTCGGAACGGGTGCACAACGTGTTCGCCGGTCATCTCCGGTCCATCGTGGGCGGATTGACGGTCGAGGACATGATCCGCGACCGCGAGAAGCTGACCGGGCAGACACGGGCCGCGTGCGGGACGGAGATGGAGAAACTGGGGCTGATCGTCGACTCGTTGCAGATCCACGAGATCGAGGACCCGACCGGCTACATCAAGAACCTCGCCATGCCGCACGCGGCGGCCGTCCAGCGGGACGCGCGGATCGCGCAGGCCGAGGCGAACCGGCTCGCCACCGAGGCCGAGCAGCAGGCGGCGGCGCGGATGGCGGAGGCCACCCGGGACAGCGAGATCCTCCAGGCCGGCTACCAGGCGGAGCGCGACAAGGCCTCCGCCAAGGCCAAGCAGGCCGGCCCGCTCGCCGAGGCGGGCGCCAAGCAGGAGGTCGTCGTCCAGGAGACCCGGGTCGCCGAGTTGGAGGCGTCACGGCGCGAGCAGCAGCTCCAGGCCGACGTGCGCAAGCCCGCGGACGCCAAGGCGTACGAGAAGCGGACCCTCGCCGAGGCCGAGCGCGACGCCCGTATCTCCGCCGCGCAGGCCAAGGCCAAGGAGACCGAACTCGCGGCCGCCGCCGAGGCGAACGCGACCCGCGCCACCGGTGAGGCGGAGGCCGCCGCCCGACAGGCCAAGGGGCTCGCCGCCGCCGAGGCCGCCCGCGCGAAGGGGCTCGCCGAGGCCGAGGGCATCAAGGCGCGGGCCGCGGCGCTGGCCGAGAACCAGGAAGCGGTGATCGCGCAGCAACTGGCCGAGCAGTGGCCGGAGATCGTGCAGGCGGGGGCGTCCGCGTTCGGCAACGTCGACAACATGGTGCTGCTGAACGGCGCCGACGGCATGGCCGACCTGTTCGCCAAGGCGCTGACGATGGGCGGCACGGGGCTGGGGCTGGCCCGGCAGTTGCTGGCGTCCATGAACCAGAGTGGGACGCCCGACCGGGGCCCGGCCGCGGTCAACGGGCTGCCCGTGGAGAAGGTACCGGTGGACCGGGAGTCGTAGCCTCCCTCTGTGCGTCGGTGCCGGCGGACCGGGAGTCCTGGTCTCCCTTTGTCTGCCGGTGCCGCCGTTGCCGCTCGTGCCCGTGCGGCCGAGCCGCGCATCGCTACGGGGCCCGCGCTCCCTTGCCGGGGGCGCGGGTTAGCGTTGCCCCGTGACTGCGTTCGCCGATCAAGACGTTCCCGGCCGTTACGGCCCCTCCGCCACCACCGAGGCCGATCCGCGCGCGGTGGGGCGTGTGCGTACCGAGTACTCGCCCGCGCACGACGGGGACCCCGACCCCGGGGAGATCGTGTGGACCTGGGTGCCGTTCGAGGAGAACGACGGGCGGGGCAAGGACCGGCCCGTGCTGGTGGTGGCGCGGGAGCCGGGCGGGACGTTCCTCGCCGTGCAGTTGTCGAGCAAGCGGCATGACGGGGACCGGGAGTGGGTGCCGATCGGCAGCGGGCCGTGGGACCGTTCGGGGCGGCCGTCCTGGGTGGATGTGGACCGGGTGCTCCGACTGCACGAGGCGGGGATGCGGCGGGAGGCGTGCGCCCTGGACCGGATGCGGTTCAACTCCGTCGTGCACCAGCTGCGGGAACGGTACGGCTGGCGCTAGAGGACTCGGCCGCGTGAGGGGACTCGGCCGGCCTCCCCGACGAGCCGGCGCGGAACTCCCGTTCGAATGCCGCCCGGACCGTCGCGCCCCTCGTGCGGTCCAGTACGCCGAACACCACGTGCTCGAAGTGGCCCTCGAACCGGCCGCCGTCCGTGAGGAGCGTGCGGAACGCGGTCGCCACGTGCGCCGGGTCGTTGCCGAAGACACCGCAGCCCCAGGCGCCCAGGACCAGCCTGCGGTAGCCGTTCGCCACGGCCGTCTCCAGGACCCGTTCCGCGCGCACGGCCAGGGCGCGCGGCAGTTCGCCGGCGCGCTCCGGCGCCGTACGGCGGACGACCGACGCGTTCGGGGCGGCGGAGGTCAGGAAACCGGCCGTGTACGGGGCGGCCAGCAGGTCACCGCGGTCGTCGCGGAAGACGGGGACGGCGGGTGAGTGGATGACACGGTCCGTGTAGAACGGGTCGCGGTGGGCGCGGTGGTGGTCGTAGAAGCCGCGGGCCTCGCGTACGCAGACGTACAGGGCGGAGGCCCGGCAGAGGGCCTCCTCCTGGGCCTGGGCGCCGTTCAGGTAGCCGCCGCCCGGGTTGCGGGCCGAGGCGAAGTTGAGGACGGCGACGGGAGCCGTGCCGGTGAGGCGGCGGGCGGCCTCCAGGCTGCTCTCGCCGGTGACCTCGATCCGGGTCGGCACGGACACGGGGGCGACCGGTGGCGTCCGCACCGGGTCCGGGCCGTACAGGCGCGTACCCGAGCGGGCCGCGTCGATCCACGCCGCGAGCGACACCTCCCGGCCGTCCGGTGCGCGGTAGCCCCCCGCCGCGACGATGTCCTCAGTCTCCCGTGCGATGCCCCGCAGGCGGGCGCTCATGGCGCCACCCCCGTGCGCGCCATGAACGCCGCCCGTGCGCGCTCCCCCGTCGTGCTCATGGACGCATCGTGGGCGATGCTGGTGGATGACCGCAACGGAGTTTTCCTGGCGTGAATGGCCCTCGACGGGTCCGGGAAGAGGTGCCTGAAGTTCCCGGAAACAGAGATCGACGATCCGCATTGCCACGATGTGCACCCTTGTGCGAACGTCACCCAGGGGTTTGGGTGGGACGAGCACCGCCGGTCCGGGCCCCCACGGCATCGGATCGGCGACATGGTGGAATCTCAGGAGGATCCCGACATGTCAGATTCGGCTAGTGGCTGTACGGAGCAGCGCTCCCTGGTCACCGAGGCGGAGGTGGAGGCCCTCGTTCGGGGCATCTGCTTCAAGACCGGACCGCCCCGCGTCCTCGGTGTCGAACTGGAATGGCACGTCCATGAGCTGCGCGATCCGCGGCTCCCCGCGACACCCGCACGGCTCGAAGCGGCCTACGCCGCACTGCGGACCCTGCCCCTGGCGTCGTCGCTGACGATCGAGCCGGGTGGCCAGCTGGAGCTCAGCTCCGCTCCCGCCGCCTCCCTGATGGAGTGCGTGGGATCCGTCTCCGCCGACCTGGACGCCGTACGCGCGACGCTGCGCGAGGCGGACCTCGGCATCAGCGGCTTCGGCCATGATCCCTGGAACCCCCCGACCCGGTTCCTGCGCGAGCCCCGGTACGACGCGATGGAGGTGTACCTCGACCGCTTCGGGCCCGAGGGCCGGTCCATGATGTGCTCGTCGGCGTCCGTGCAGGTCTGCATCGACGCCGGGTACGAGGAACCGGGCCCCCTCGGCTACCAGCGGCGCTGGTGGCTGACGCACCAGCTCGGCGCGGTGCTGCTGGCCGCGTTCGCGCACTCCCCGCTGGCGGGCGGCCGGGTCACCGGCTGGCGTTCGACCCGGCAGTCGCTGTGGGCGGCGATGGACCCGGGCCGGACGACGGCCCCGGAGCTGGACGGCGATCCCCGGGGCGCCTGGGCGCGGCTGGTGCTGGACGCGCCGGTGATGTGCGTCCGGGCCGACGAGGGGCCCTGGGGTGTCCCGGGCGCCATGTCGTTCCGGGAGTGGATCCGGTCCGACAGCCCGCCGACCCGCGCCGATCTCGAGTACCACATGACGACGCTGTTCCCGCCGGTACGACCGCGTGGCCATCTGGAGCTCCGCATGATCGACGCGCAGCCGGGTGAGGACGGCTGGCTCGTGCCGCTCGCCGTGACGACGGCGCTGTTCGAGGACCCGGAGGCCACCGAGGTCGCCTACCGGGCGGTCAAGCCCCTGGCCGAGCGGGCCGGTTCCCTGCGGGCGCCGCGCAATCCGCTGTGGGACGCGGCCGCCCGTTCGGGCCTGGCCGATCCCGAGCTGCGGGAGGCGGCGGCCGTCTGCTTCGCCGCGGCGGCCGAGGCGCTGCCACGGCTCGGCGCGAGCACGCGGGTGCTGGACGCCGTGGCGGAGTTCATCGACCGCCATGTGGCCCGGGGACGCTGTCCCGCCGACGATCTGCTCGACCAGTTGCACGGGAAGGACATCCCCGCATGACCGCGCCCGAGACGCGAGCCCCGACGCACGACGCCGACCCCGAGATACTGCGGGAGCGCGCGCTGGCGGCGCTTATCACGGCCCGCGCCCGTACCGCGCTCCTCACCTCCGCCGTCGACGAACCCGACCTCACCGCGCAGCACTCGCCGCTGATGTCCCCGCTGGTGTGGGACCTCGCCCACATCGGCAACCAGGAGGAGCTGTGGCTGCTGCGCAACGTCGCGGGGCGGGAGGCGATGCGGCCCGAGATCGACGGGCTGTACGACGCCTTCGAGCATCCGCGCTCCGAGCGGCCCTCGCTGCCGCTGCTGCCGCCGGAGGAGGCCCGCCGCTACCTCGCCGAGGTGCGCGGCCGGGCCCTCGACGTGCTGGAGGGCAGCGACTTCCACGGCACCCGGCTCACCGAGGCGGGCTTCGCCTTCGGCATGATCGCCCAGCACGAACAGCAGCACGACGAGACGATGCTGATCACCCATCAGCTCCGCAGGGGCCCGGCCGTGCTGTCGGCGCCCGATCCAAGCCCGGCGCCGCTGTTCACGGGGCCGGACGAAGTCCTCGTGCCGGGCGGGGAGTTCATGATGGGCACCTCGACCGAGCCGTGGGCGCTGGACAACGAGCGGCCAGCGCACCGGCGCGTGGTCCCGCCGTTCCACATCGACACCACCCCGGTGACGAACGGCGCGTACCAGGCGTTCATCGACGACGGCGGCTACGAGGACGAACGCTGGTGGACGGCCCGCGGCTGGGACCACATCCGCGCGCACGGCATCACCGCGCCGCTGTTCTGGCGGCGTGACGGCCGGCAGTGGCTGCGGCGGCGCTTCGGCGTCACCGAGGTCGTGCCGGCCGACGAGCCGGTGCTGCACGTGTGCTGGTACGAGGCCGACGCGTACGCCCGCTGGGCGGGGCGGCGGCTGCCCACGGAGGCCGAGTGGGAGAAGGCCGCCCGCCACGACCCCGTCACCGGGCGCTCCACGCGCTACCCGTGGGGCGACGCCGACCCGACGCCCGACCACGCCAACCTGGGCCAGCGCCACCTCCGTCCGGCCCCGGCCGGCAGCTATCCGGAGGGCGCGTCCCCGCTGGGCGTACGGCAGTTGATCGGTGACGTGTGGGAGTGGACGTCGAGCGACTTCCTGCCGTACCCGGGGTTCGCGGCGTTCCCGTACAAGGAGTACTCGGAGGTGTTCTTCGGCCCCGAGTACAAGGTGCTGCGGGGTGGTTCGTTCGCCGTGGACCAGGTGGCGTGCCGGGGGACGTTCCGCAACTGGGACTATCCGATCCGGCGGCAGATCTTCAGCGGTTTCCGCACGGCCCGTGACGCGTCCCCGGAGGCCGTCTGATGTGCCGTCATGTGGCCTATCTGGGGCCGGAGGTGCCGCTGGGCGCGGTCCTCAGCGAACCCGAGCACAGTCTGTTCCGGCAGTCGTGGGCGCCGCGTCGGCAGCGGTACGGGACTGTCAACGCCGATGGTTTCGGCGTCGGTTGGTACGCGGACGGCGACCCGGTCCCGGGCCGCTACCGGCGGGCCGGACCCATCTGGGGCGACCTGTCCTTCACGGATCTCGCCCGGGTGGTCCGCACGGGGGCGCTGCTCGCCGCCGTACGGGACGCCACGGTGCCCGGCGCGGACCAGGAGGCCGCGGCGGCGCCGTACGCCGGCGGGCCCTGGCTGTTCAGCCACAACGGGGCGGTCGCCGGGTGGCCCGGGTCCCTGGCGCCGCTGGCCGGCGGGCTGCCCGCCGTGGAGATCCTGTCGATGGAGGCCCGCAACGACTCCGCGTTCGTGTGGGCCCTGGTCCTGAACCGGCTGCGGGCCGGCGACGAGGAGGGGCAGGCGCTGGCCGACACGGTCCTGGAGGTCGCGCGGGCGGCCCCCGGGTCTCGGCTCAACCTTCTGCTCACCAGCGGCGACAGCATCACCGCGACGGCGTGGGGCGACACCCTGTGGTACCTCGCCCGGCCCGGTCGCGGCACCGTCGTGGCGTCCGAGCCGTACGACGACGACCCGCACTGGGTCGAGGTGCCGGACCGCACGCTGCTCGTGGCCGACCGCACGGACGTCCTGCTCACCCCGCTCAAGGAGCCGGAGGAAACCGGACGCCCGGGCGCCGATCCAGTCCCCGTACCACCGAAGGAGTCCCCTGCGTGAGCCCGTTCCACCTCACCCGCACCCTGCCCGAGGACGCCACGGGCGCGGCCCTGCGCGCCGACGTCCTGGACGGCCTCACCCGCACCCCGAAGACGCTGCCGCCCAAGTGGTTCTACGACGCGCACGGCAGCGAACTGTTCGACCGGATCACCGAGTTGCCCGAGTACTATCCGACCCGTGCCGAACGGGAGATCCTGCTCGGCCGGGCGGCGGAGATCGCCGCGGCGAGCGGTGCGCGCACGCTCGTCGAGCTGGGTTCCGGCTCGTCCGACAAGACGCGGCATCTGCTGGACGCGATGCCCGAGCTGCACGCGTACGTGCCGGTGGATGTGAGCGAGAGCGCGTTGCGGCAGGCCGGCGAGGCGCTCGTCGCGGAGCGGCCGGGGCTGGAGGTGCACGCCCTGATCGCGGACTTCACCGCCGGGATCCGGCTGCCCGAGACCCCGGGGCCGCGGCTGGTGGCGTTCCTCGGCGGCACGATCGGGAATCTCGTCCCCGAGGAACGGGCCGCGTTCCTGACCTCCGTGCGGGCCCTGCTGGCGCCCGGCGACGCGCTGCTGCTGGGCACGGACCTGGTCAAGGACGAGGCGGTGCTGGTCGCCGCGTACGACGACGCGGCCGGGGTGACGGCCGCGTTCAACAAGAACGTCCTGTCCGTCATGAACCGTGAGCTGGGGGCGGACTTCGATCCCGGCGCGTTCGAGCACGTCGCCCTGTGGGACGCCGAGCGGGAGTGGATCGAGATGCGGTTGCGGTCGCGGACCGCGCAGACCGTGAAGGTCCCCGCTCTCGATCTCGCGGTCGACTTCGCGGCCGGCGAGGAGCTGCGGACGGAGGTGTCGGCGAAGTTCCGCAGAGAGGGGGTGACGGCCGAACTGGCCGCCGCCGGGCTGGACCTGACCCATTGGTGGACGGACGCGGAGGGCCGCTTCGCGCTGTCCTTGAGCGTGGCGGGGTAACCGGGCGGGGTTCGGCCGCGGGTGAGCGGCGGTTGATGAAGGGCGGGCCTCAGGCCCCGTCCCTTCAGGGGCGCGGGAAACTGCGCGAACGACCCCCACTCACCCGCACACGCCAACACACCCCTACTCCCGGGCTACTGGGCGGGACGAACGGATAACCGCGGCCCTCTGGGGAACACCGGGGATGAGCGGAGCGCAACCGTGGCCGCTTGTGGTCTTTCCGGGTCGGGACCCGTGGTGGGAGGGTGGCGTCCATGGGGGTTTCGGGACGAGTACGGGTGAATCGGTCCGCCGGGCGCCGGACGTTGGTGCGTGCCGGACTCGGCGTCGTGGCTGTCGTCACGCTCGTGGCCTGCGAGGGAGGTGGGATCAACACCGGCGCGGTCGCCTTCACCACGGACCAGATGGGGACCAAGGAGCTGGAGCGGCACGGCGTCGACGTCCAGTGGCTCACCTGCACGGCCTCGTACGACGACGGCGGCAGCAGCGGTGACGGCGGTGACAAGAAGAGGTCCGCTTCGGCCTCCGCTTCCGTCGACACCGTGGCGCACGTCAACTGCGAGGGCGAGGACAAGAAGGGCCGGGACATCACGATCACCGGGAAGGTGACCAAGGAGGTCAACGGCAAGTGCGTCCGCGGTGACCTGACCGCCAAGGTCGACGGGAAGCAACGGTTCCACGTCGACGTGCTCGGCAACTGCAACGCCCCCGACCCCACCCCCGGGACGCCGGACCAGCCGGGGCGGCCCGGCCCCACCGCGACGGTGACCGTCACCCAGACCATCTGGTGCCAGAAGGACCCGCAGTGCTGGCCGGAGGGGAAGTAGCCGGCGGGCAAAGGGTGCGAAAGGGGCAAGTGTGGTTCGTGGGGGGCGACATGATCCAAACGTCTCCCCAGACGCCCGTGCGCTGCTTACAGTGACCGGGTGACTCAGACCGCACCGTCCACACCGTCCGTGCAGGCCGCCCAGTCTGTCCGGTCCGCCCAAGCCGTCCAGTCCGTTCAGTCCGCGTATCTCCGATTCCCGCACCTGCACGGCGACTTGATCGCCTTCACCGCCGAGGACGACGTCTGGGTCGCCCCACTCGACGGCGGTCGTGCGTGGCGCGTCAGCGCGGACAACATGCCCGTCAACCACCCGCGCATCTCCCCGGACGGCACGCTCGTCGCGTGGACCTCCACCCGGGACGGCGCCCCCGAGGTGCATGTCGCGCCCGTCGACGGCGGCCCCGCCAAGCGCCTCACCCACTGGGGCAGTTGGCGCACCCAGGTACGCGGCTGGACCCCCGACGGGCAGGTCCTCGCCCTCAGCACCCAGGGACAGGCCAGCCTGCGGCAGAGCTGGGCGCGCGCCGTCCCGCTGGACGGCGGACCCGCCACGACACTGCCGTACGGGCCGGTCGGCCATGTCGCGTACGGCCCGGCCACCGTGCTGCTGTCCGCGCCGATGGGCCGCGAGGCCGCCTGGTGGAAGCGGTACCGGGGCGGCACGGCGGGCAAGCTGTGGATCGACCGGGACGGCGACGGCGAGTTCGTCCGCCTCCACGCCGACCTCGACGGGAACCTGGAGTACCCGCTGTGGGTGGGCGACCGGATCGCGTTCCTCTCCGACCACGAGGGCGTCGGCGCGCTGTACTCCTCGCTCGCGGACGGCTCCGACCTGCGGCGCCATACACCCACCGACGGCTTCTACGCCCGGCACGCGGCCACCGACGGCACCCGGGTCGTGTACTCCTCCGCCGGTGAACTGTGGCTGCTCGACGACCTCGACGGGGCCGAGCCGCGCAGGATCGACGTCCGGCTGGGCGGGCAGCGCGTCGACCTCCAGCCGTACCCGGTGAACGCCTCCCGCTGGTTCGGCTCCGCCTCACCCGACCACACCGCCCGCGGCAGCGCGGTCGCCGTCCGCGGCTCCGTCCACTGGGTCACCCACCGCTCCGGACCCGCCCGCGCGCTCGCCGCCGAGCACGGGGTGCGGGCCCGGCTGCCGCGCGCCTTCCGGGTGGAGGGCGAGGAATGGGTGGTCTGGGTGACGGACGCGGAGGGAGACGACGCCCTGGAGTTCGCCCCCGCGACGGGAGCCGGACCCGGCACCACACCGCGCCGGCTCGCCGCCGGACAACTGGGCCGGGTCCTCGGGCTCGCCGTCGCCCCCGACGGCAACCGGGTCGCCGTCGCCGCGCACGACGGGCGGGTCCTCCTCGTCGAGCGGGAGACGGGCGAGGTCCGGGAGGTCGACCGCAGCGAGGACGGGGAGGTGACCGGGCTCGTCTTCTCGCCCGACTCCGGCTGGCTCGCCTGGTCGCACCCCGGCGCGCGTCCCCTGCGCCAGCTCAAGCTCGCCAACACCGCCGACCTGTCCGTCACCGAGGCCACCCCGCTCCGCTTCCAGGACTTCTCCCCGGCGTTCACCCTCGACGGCAAACACCTGGCCTTCCTCTCCGCGCGCGCCTTCGACCCCGTCTACGACGAACACGTCTTCGACCTGCACTTCGTCAGCGGCGCCCGCCCGCACCTCATCACGCTCGCCGCGACCACCCCGTCACCCTTCGGGCCGCAGCGCCACGGCCGGCCGTTCGAGGCGCCCGACAAGGAGGAGACCCCGGACAGCGAGGGCGCCCCCGTCACCCGTATCGACCTCGAAGGGCTCGCCGACCGGATCGTGCCCTTCCCCGTCGAGGCCGCCCGCTACTCCACGCTCCGCGCCGCCAAGGACGGCGTGCTGTGGCTGCGCCACCCCGTCACCGGCGTCCTCGGCCACTCCCGGGCCACCCCCGACGACCCCGACCCGAAGACGTCCCTGGAGCGGTACGACCTCGCCCAGCGGCGCCTGGAGTACCTCGCCTCCGACGCCGAGCACTACGCCGTCAGCGGCGACGGCAAACGGGTGCTGCTGTGGACCGACGGCAAACTCAAGGTCGTCCCCAGCGACCGGCGGGCCTCGGGCGACGACGACAGCGACAGCAACATCACCGTCGACCTCAGCCGCGTCCGGCAGACCGTCGACCCGGCCGCCGAGTGGCGGCAGATGTTCGACGAGACCGGCCGCCTCATGCGGGACAACTTCTGGCGCCCCGACCTCGGCGGCGTCGACTGGCAGGCCGTCCTCGACCGCTACCGGCCCGTCCTCGACCGGGTCGCCACCCACGACGACCTCGTCGACCTGCTGTGGGAGGTGCAGGGCGAACTGGGCACCTCCCACGCCTACGTCACCCCGCGCGGCGGCGGAGGCTTCGGCGACCGGCGGCAGGGCCTCCTCGGCGCGGACATCTCCCGGCACGAGGACGGGACCTGGCGCATCGACCGCGTCCTGCCCTCCGAGACGTCCGACCCCGACGCGCACGCGCCGCTCGCCGCACCCGGCGTGGCCGTCCGGGCCGGGGACGCGATCGTCGCCGTCGGCGGACAGCCGGTCGACCCCGTGGCCGGGCCCGGACCCCTGCTCGTCGGCACCGCGGGCAAGGCGGTCGAACTGACCGTCCTGCCCTCCGGGGGCGGCGACCCGCGCCACGCCGTGGTGGTGCCCATCGCGGACGAGGAGCCGCTGCGGTACCACGCGTGGGTGGCGGACCGGCGGGCCTACGTCCACGACAAGTCCGGCGGCCGTCTCGGCTATCTGCACGTGCCCGACATGGTCGGCTCCGGCTGGGCACAGCTCCACCGGGACCTGCGGGTCGAGGTGGCGCGGGAGGGCCTCGTCGTGGACGTCCGGGAGAACCGGGGCGGACACACCTCGCAGCTCGTCGTGGAGAAACTGGCGCGGCGGATCGTCGGCTGGGACCTGCCGCGCGGGATGCGGCCGACCAGCTACCCCGACGACGCGCCCCGGGGGCCCGTCGTCGCCGTCGCCAACGAGTTCTCCGGGTCCGACGGGGACATCGTGAACGCGGCGATCAAGGCGCTCGGGATCGGGCCGGTCGTCGGGACGCGGACGTGGGGCGGGGTCGTCGGCATCGACAGCCGGTACCGGCTCGTCGACGGGACGCTGGTGACCCAGCCGAAGTACGCGTTCTGGCTGGAGGGGTACGGGTGGGGCGTCGAGAACCACGGCGTCGATCCGGACGTCGAGGTCGTGCAGGCGCCGCAGGACCATGCGGCCGGGCGTGATCCGCAGCTGGACGAGGCGATTCGGATCGCGTTGGCGGGGCTGGAGGAGACGCCGGCGAAGACCCCGCCGGAGCTGCCGGGCGCCTAGTAGCTCGGGGGTGCGTGTGGTTTGGCGGGTGCGGGTGGTGTGTGGTTTCTCGCGCAGTTCCCCGCGCCCCTGAAAAGCAGGGGCCTGCGGCCCCGTGCTTTTCATCTGAAGGGCGGGCCGCAGGCCCGTTCCCTTCAGGGGCGCGGGGAAGTGCGCGA
>NZ_LIRK01000214.1 GCF_001419765.1 Streptomyces torulosus | reverse complement strand
GGGGCCGTGTGCGGGGTGGACGTGGGGTGTCGTGCAGAATCGGAAGTATGACCACCCCGGATCGACCGTCGTCCCAGGAGCAGCCGGAACCCCGGAAGCGCTCGGCGGCCTCGACGTCATCGGAGGACACGCCGTCCTCGGAGACCCCGAAGACCGAGCCCGCTCCCGAGACCGCGCAAGCCCGTACGCGGCAGACGCCCGCGGCGGCGGCCCCGCGGCCCGCCAAGCCCGCCACATCGGCCACTCCCGCCAAGCCGGTCTACAAGGACCGTGCCTACCGGTCCCCCGGCGGTCTCGCGGGCGGTGTGCTGCTCCTCGGCCTCTTCGTCTGGCTCGGCACGGACGCGGTGTTCACCGGGGAAGGGCGTACGCCCTGGCTGACCCTCGCCGCGCTGCTGCTGGCCGTGCCGCTGGTGGTCGCCTTCTCGGTACGGCCCGCCGTCTTCGCCAACGACGACCGCCTCCGGGTGCGCAACCCGTTCCGCGTGATCGAACTGCCCTGGGCCTCCGTCGCCTCCCTGCGCTCCGGTTACTCCAACGAGGTGATCGACGAGGCCGGGACCAAGTACCAGCTCTGGGCCGTCCCCGTGTCGCTGCGCGCCCGCAAGAAGGCCGCCCGGCAGCAGTCCCGGGAGTCCGGCAGGGCCGCCAAGGGCGACAGCAGCGGCCGTACGTCGCTGGAGGAGCGGACCGTCCGCGCCGAGACCGACCAGATCATGGCCGACCTGCGCGAGCTGTGCGAGGCCCGCGCGAAGGCGCCGGGGTCGCAGGGGGAGCCGACCGTCCGCTGGGCCTGGGAGGTCATGGCGCCGGCGGCGGCGGGAGCCGTACTGCTGACGATCCTGATCGCGCTGGGGTGAGCGCGGGGGCGCGGAACGCCTGATGAGGGGCCCGATACGGCGTGAGTCGCCGACGCAAGTCGCCGCTGTCCCGCCGCTGTCTCGCCGCGAAGGGCACCCGTACTGAGAGCTCGTCAGAGCCGGGCCGTACGGTCGTACGAATGATGAGCACCGTTGCGGTCCGAGTGTCTGGGTAGCCATGAGCACGAACATCGAGTCCCCGGGGCGGCCGTCGCGCCGGCTGCCCGAGTCCGCCGTGCCCGAGGGCTGCCCGGCCTGGAGCGGCGAGAAGGCGCGGCTGTGGGCGCGGGCGCAGCCCCCGGTGTGGGTGCCGGTGCGGATGCGGTCCCTGCATCTGCTCGCCCTGGCCATGGTCGGGCTGACGGCCGGGTTCTGGCTGGCCAACTCCCGTGACGTACCGCCCGCCCTCGCCGCGCTGGTCCCCCTGCACCTGGTGTGGACCCTGGCGCGCCCCGAGGCGCTGCGGGTCTCCGGCCCCGTACTGACCCTCGTCCTCGCCTGGTACGGCGGCACGCACGACCTGCCGATCCTCGTGGGCTTCCTCCTGGTGAACGCCGCCTGGGCGCTCGCCGAGTTCCGGATGAGCGCGCGGCGGATGCAGCGGATGTGGGCCGTGAGTGCCGCCGAGGGCGTCACCGCCGTGGTGCCGGAGGGGGTCGGACCGTTGCGGCGCGGGCGGTTCCTCATCGCGCTGGGGCTGGTGCTCGCGGCCCTCGGCGGGGCGTTCGTCCTCGTCGCGTCCGGGTGGGACGCGCCCACCGACCGGCGGGAGGCCGTGCTGGCCGGGTGGTTCACGGTCGGCTGGGGGCTCACCGCGCTGGCCTCCGGTCGGCTGGCCCGACGCCGCGCCGCCGGGCTGCGCGGCGCTCCCGCCCCGGTCCTGCGGGTCCTCGTGCGCGACGGGGCCAACGGTGACGTGGAGGTCTTCACCGCCGACGACGTGGCGGCGCTGCGGCCGATGTTCACCGTCACCGCCGAGGAGTGGTACGACGACGATGACGACGAGGAGGACGAGGAGGCCCGCCTGCTCAAGGAGAAGGAGATGGAGGCGCTCCTCGACTCCCTCGACGCCGACGCGGAGGAGGCGGCACAGCCCGGCCCCCTGCGCGAGGCCGTCCTCTACGGAGCGCCGTACGACGGCGGCGAACTCGTGATCGTCAGCGCCCCCGAGGACGCGCGGAACGGCGCCGACGAGACCCGGGGCGATGACACTGAGTGCGATGAGGCCCAGGGCGGTGAGGCCCAGGGCGAGGGGCAGCGGGAGGCGCCGGAGGGCGCGCGGGAGCCGGAGAGCGGTGGCCGTTCGGTAGACGAGGAGTTCGTCGTCGAGTCGTCCATGGCGCCGGTGCGGGCCCTGTCCGAGCGGGCGGTACGGCTGCGGATCGCGGCGGAGAAGGCGCGGGCCCGGCGGGCCGCGGTGTACGCGGACCGGCGCGCGGCCGCCGCCGACGGGCTCACCGAGCGGCTGGCGTCCGGGGCGGTACGGCGGTGGCGGGCCGGCTGGCTGGATTGGGCCGTCTGCCTGGTGGTCGTGCTGTGGGCGGCGCTGATGGTGCTGACCGAGGGCGGCGGATGGCGGTACGTCCCGGGCGTCCTCCTCGGGTTCATCGGCGTCCTGCTGCTGCCGAGCATGGCGGCGTGGCGCATCACCGCCGACCGTGACGGGCTGTGGTTCAACGGCCTGCGCGGGGCCCGCCACATCGAGTGGGACCACCTCATGACCGTCCGGTGCGAGGGCGGCGAACTGAAGCTTGACAGCCGTCGGCCCCGGTTCGGCTCCGCCTGGACGGTGCACGCGCCCCGCTGGGGCCGGCTGGAGCGGCGGCTCGGACTCGTCCACCCGTACGAGCGGACGGCCGCCGAGATCACCGCGATGTGGCAGGACGCGGCACTGCGGCCGACGGAGACGAGCGGCGAACGCGAACGGGGCCGGGCCCTGTGGCCGCTGGGCGTGGTGCTGGCGCTGGTGTGGGTGGCGGCGTTGGTACTGGTGCCGTAGGGCGGCGGCCTCGGAGACCGCGGTCGGCGGAACGTGGCGGAGGCCCGCGGGGGAAGTACTGCCGGCGGGCGAGGGCAGACATGACGGAAGCCCCGGTCGACGAGGGCAGACATGACGGAAGCC
>NZ_LIRK01000213.1 GCF_001419765.1 Streptomyces torulosus | reverse complement strand
CCGTGGGGCTTCGGAGCCCGTGGGGAGATCGTCCGCCACTCGACTCGGCGCGTCCCCGGCGAGCCTCAGCCCGGCCCCCTCCGCGGCTCAGCCCGGTCGTCCCGTGGCTCGGACCTGCTGCTGACGTGGCTCGGCCCGACTCGCCGTAACTCGGCCCCCTCCGCCAAGCCGGCGCGCGTCACGGGGCCAGGCTGCTCGACCTGCCCCGACGAGGCGCCGGACATACATTCGGGTCATGGAGGAGATGCCGCGACGCATCGACCCCTCCACGGACCGGGCGACTGCCGCGCTCCTGCTCGGATGTCCACCGGAACAGGTCGGGTCCTGCCCGCGCTGCCAGGGGCTCACCCAGCGCTACGGCCCGAGGGCACGAGTCCTGTGCGCGGCCTGCCGAGCAGCGGACACCGCGGCCGCCGAGGAACATGGCGGCTGACTGCACGCATCCCCCGTCACTCCGGCAGGTGCCCCCGGCCTGTCCAGGTCATTCCGCGCCCTGCCCGTCCGGGTCACCCTCGCCCGGCCCCGTCCCCTCGTCGAACTCCGTCACCTCGTCGGGTGCCATGTCCTCCCGGAGGCGGGCGAAGCGGGCCGGGTGGCGCCAGGCTCCGTGGACCTGGGCGGTGTCCACGTCCATCTCGGCCACCAGGTCCGGCTCGACGAGGACGACCTCCAGGGGTGTGCGCGAGCCCCAGGACGTCGTGAAGTGGGTCCCCTCCCAGGGGTGGCCCGGTCGGGCCGGGGACAGCCGGGCGGCGATGTCCCGGACCGCCTCGGGGTGCAGCAGGGCGCTGCGGGCCACCAGCCGGAGGACTCCCTCGCGGTCGTAGCGGCCGAGGAGGACGGACTGCGGTCGGCGCAGGGTGCCCGTGACGGCGCCGACGATGCCCTCCGCGGTGTCCCGGCGCCGGATCTTGTACCAGCCGCGCGTCCCCGGCAGATACCGCTGCTGCCGGCCCTTGACCACGAGCCCCTCCACGCCGGGCACCCGCGTCCAGGAGGCCAGCCACTCCCGCGCGGTGGCCAGGTCGTGCGTCTCCGGGCAGAGGGTCCACGGCGCGGTCAGTCCGTGGCCGGTGAACAGCTCCTCCAGCGTCGCGCGCCGCTCGGCGTACGGCCGGCGGAGGAGTTCCACGCCGTCGGCCTGGAGCACGTCGAAGGCGATGAAGTGGGCGGGCAGCGCCTCGGCCAGCCGGGCGGCCGTGCGCCCGCCGGCCGAGGCCCGGCGTTGCAGCGACGCGAAGGACAGCTCCTCGCCCGCCCAGACCACCACCTCCCCGTCGAGGACCCAGCCGTCCGGCAGCGCCTGCGCGGCGGCGGCCAGGTCGGGGAAACGGGCCTGGATCAGGCTGCCCCGGCGGGACTGGATCAGCACGGGTCCGGGCGCCGGCCAGGGCGTGAAGACCAGCGTCCGGTATCCGTCGAACTTGGGCTGCAGGACGAGACCGCCGGGCAGCGCCGCGGACGGCGGCATCCGTTCCCGGGCCTTCGCCAGCATCGGCTCCACCGGCGGTCGCAGCACCATACGTCAGGTCTACGACCAGCCCGCCCGGCCCGCGACCCGAACGCGCCCCCGTCCCACGCCCCTCGCCTCAGCACATCGCGCCTCAGCCCGTGCGCCTCAGCACAACGCGCGGCAGCAGTGCCCGGCAGCTCAGCGCGCCGGCCCCGCGCCTCGGACGTCAGGGCTTGCGGGCCAGACCTCCGTGCTCGCCGATGACCTCGGGCGCCGCGTCGTCCGGCCCTGGACGCCACTGCGTGACCGACACCACGCCGGGGTCGATGAGCTCCAGGCCGTCGAAGTAGGCGGTGATCTGCTCGGGGGTCCGCAGGTTGTACGGCACGGCGCCGCTGTTGTTGTAGGCGTCCTGGGCCTGCTCGAAGACGGGATCGATGCCGAGGGAGCCGTCGTTGACGGAGAGGTAGCTGCCCGACGGCAGGGCCGCCATCAGCCGGGTGACGATGGAACGGGCCTGGTCGTGCTCGGCGACATGGCCCAGGATGTTGCTGAGGATGAGGGCGGTGGGCCGGCCGAAGTCCAGCGTCTCGGCGGCGGCCGCGAGGATGCGGTCCGGCTCCAGCACATTGGCGTCGACGTACGCGGTCGCCCCCTCCGGCGTGGAGGAGAGCAGCGCGCGGGCGTGCGCCAGGACCAGCGGGTCGTTGTCGACGTACACGATCCGCGACTCGGGCGCGATCCGCTGCGCGACCTCGTGCGTGTTGTTCGCGGTCGGCAGACCCGTACCGACGTCGAGGAACTGACGGATCCCCGCCTCCGCCACCAGGTACGTGATGTTGCGGCGAAGGAACGCCCGGCTGCTGCGCGCGATGGTGACGATGCCGGGGAACACCTTGGTGTAGGCGTCGCCCGCCTCCTCGTCGACCGGGTAGTTGTCCTTGCCGCCCAGCCAGTAGTTCCAGATACGGGCCGAGTGCGGCACCGACGTGTCGATCCTCTGGTGCGCCGCCGGTCCGGGCGTGCTCGCGTGTTCGGTCATGAGTGGCGTCCGTCTTTCCACCGAAGCATTTGATGTTTCAACAGACAACCTACGCCCCGACACCCCCGTCCCGCACACCAGTTGACGAACCAGGTCGCGCATCCGTTCCCGGCGGGCGCAGATCCTCGTCGGCCGGGGCCGGTCGTCCGCTGTGCTTCGATGGGGTGATGGGTGATCAGAACGGCGAGGGCCAGGAGGCGCGTTACCGTGCCTTGGACGCGAGGGTGACACGGCTGTACGGCGCGGGGCGGCTGGACGAGGCGCTGAAGGCCGTGACGGACGCGGCTCCTGGACTGCCCCGGCGACGCGCGGACCTCGCGCATCTGACCGCCTGTCTGCTGGCGCTCACCGGGCGCCCCGAGGACGCGCTCGCGGAGCTCCGCGCCGCGCTAGGCGACGGTGCCTGGTGGAGCCCGGCGATCCTCGTCGAGGACGACGACCTGGCCGCCGTACGGGACCTGCCGGGCTTCGACGCCCTGCTGAAGGAGTCCACCGCCCGGCAGGTCCCGTACGGCGGCC
>NZ_LIRK01000212.1:9891-10112 GCF_001419765.1 Streptomyces torulosus | reverse complement strand
GGTGAGGGCCGAGGGGCGGGCTCAGGGGCACTCGTCGGCGGGTAGAACCCCGGCAGCCCGGCCAGGCGGTGACCGCACGGCCCGGCCAGGCGGCCGTACGGCCACGTCATCTCCTGTCGAGCCCCGTCCGATCCCGTCGAATCCCGTCGAGCGAAGGACCCGTATGACCCAGCAGAGCTCCCTCGGTGTCCTCGTCATCGGCACCGGCCGGATGGGCGCCG
>NZ_LIRK01000212.1:0-9873 GCF_001419765.1 Streptomyces torulosus | reverse complement strand
GTCGCCGCCGTCGTCGACCTCGACACCGACCGGGCCGAGGCGATCGCCGCCGGCGTCGACGGCTGCACGGCCTTCGCCGACCCCGCCGAGGCGCTGGCCTCGCCGGGCGTCGACGCCGTGCTCGTCGCCTCGCCGGGCCCGGCCCACGAGGCGGCTCTGCTCACCGCCTTCGCGCACGACCTGCCCGTCCTGTGCGAGAAGCCCCTCACCCCGGACACCGCCGCCGCGCTCCGTCTGCTGGAGGCCGAACAGCGGCTCGGCCACCGCAGGGTGCAGGTGGGCTTCATGCGCCGCTACGACCGTGAGTACGTCAGGCTCAAGGCCCTGCTGGACAGCGGGGAACTGGGCCGCCCGCTGATGCTGCACAACCGGCACCGCAACCCCGAGAACCCGCCCGGCTTCACCAGCGCCATGGCCATCAACGACTCCGTGGCCCACGAGATGGACATCACCCGCTGGCTCCTCGGCCAGGAGGTCACCGCCGTCACCGTGCTGCGCCCCCGCCCGTCCGGGAACGCCCCCGAGGGCCTCGCCGACCCCCAGTTCGTCGTCCTGGAGACCGACGGCGGCGCCCTCTCCGACGTCGAGATCTACCTCAACGCCCGCTACGGCTACCAGGTCCAGGCCGAGGCCGTCTGCGAGCACGGCACGGCCCGCATCGGCGACGGGCACGACCTGCTCGTCACCGCCGCGGGACGTTGGGGCGGCACGGTCACCCCCGGCTACCTGGAGCGCTTCGAGGACGCCTACGACCGCGAGGTCCAGGCGTGGGTCGACGCCACCCGCCGCGGTGAGGTGACCGGCCCCGGCATCTGGGACGGGTACGCCGTCGCGGCGATCTGCGAGGCGGCCGTCCGCTCCCAGACGGAGGGAGGCCGCGTCGAGGTCCACCTCGTCGACCGCCCCGCCTTCCACGGCGCCTGACCTGCGCCACCGCCGACGAGGCGGCGCATGGGTTCGCCATCTGTGACCGGGACCCCAGTGCTTCCCGTCCGGTGGGCATGCTCAGTTCAAGGGCGCACGACGCGCCCCCGTCGGGAGGGCTGAGGCTCATGGGAATCGAGGACCGCGAGCAGGCGCGAACCCTGGCCGGGAAGACCGCGCTGATCACCGGCGCGGGCACCGGCATCGGCCGGGAGACGGCGCTGCTGCTCGCCGAGGAGGGCGCCACAGTCGTCCTCGTAGGACGCCGTCGGCATGTGCTGGACGAAGTCGCGGCCGTCGTCACGGGAAACGGCGGCACGGCCCTCACCCGCCCCACGCACATCGAGAACGCCGAGGACGTACGGGCACTCGTCGCCTGGACCCGGGACACCGCCGGGCCCGTCGACATCCTCGTCAACAACGCGGGCGGTGCGGGACGGGTCGTCGACGTCCGCTGGACCGGCGAGGACGAGTGGAACGCCGTCATGGGCGTCAACCTCACCGCGGTCTATCTGCTCACCCAGGCCGTCCTCCCGGACATGCTGGAGCGCGGCGGCGGCTCCGTCGTCACGATCTCCTCCCTGGCCGCGATCCGGCCCACCCTCCTCGGCGGCGCCCCCTACGGCGCCGCGAAGGCCGGCGTGCGGAACTTCATGGCGTACCTCCGCAACAGCTATCGCGACGAGGGCATCCGGGCGACCTGCATCCTGCCCGGCGCGGTCGACACACCGGTCCACGACACCCGCGCCGTACCGCCGGGCCCGGAACAGCGGGCCGCCATGGTGCGGCCCGAGGACGTGGCGCGCGCCGTGCTCCTGTGCGCCTCGCTCCCGGAGCGGACGCTGATCGAGGAACTGGTCATCGCGCCCACCGTGCAGCGGCACCCGTGACGGACGGGATCACAGGCTTGTCAGCACCTGCGACGACATCGTCTTGATCATGGTGTTGGTCCAGCGCATCTGGCGCAGTGTCCGTGGGTGACAGGTGGAGGCCAGCGAGAGCAGCGCCGGGTCCTTCGCCGCCTGGGCGGGCTGGGCCAGCATCTCCCAGTGCAGGGAGTTCGCCGTGGCGCTCAGGTGGAGTTCGCGCAGGTCCCGCAGGAGCAGCAGCGCGGGATCGAGGGCGTCGGCGGTCACGGCGCTCGACCGGTTCCCGTGCGGGGCGAACACCGCGTCGGACACGTCGCCCGCTTCCGGCGGGCCGGTGAGGTCCACCTCGCGGTCCGCGGCGGTGGCGGCGATCCGCCGGACGTGTTCGCGGGACCAGGCGGCGAGGTCGGTGGCGACATGGTGGATCTCGTGCTCGGCGCGGTGCCGGTCGGCGACCCGTGCGAGTTCCCCGGCCAGGTTCCGCTCGCTCCGATGGAGCGCGCGCAGGGCGAGGGCGATGCCGTCGTTCACCGGGTGCCTCCGTCGTGGTCGAGGGCGGTCAGCGCGGCGGCGACCGTCTTGAACAGCGGCTGCTCGGACGCCGGGTCCGCGTCCGTGATCGTCGTGGGTCCGGCCGGTCTTGGTCCGGGTGTGGAAGTGGTACAGCGTGCGGCCCGTGGTGAGCTGGAGCGGGTACTCCTCGTCGGGTTCCTCGTGCGGGGCCAGGTACTCGGCGGCCTTGAGCACCGCCTTGCTGTCCGGGTTGAAGGGAGCGGTACTCGACGACGTCGGCGGCGGCGCCGGTGACCAGGTCCTTGCCGTAGGACTCGCAGACATCGGGGTGCCCCCAGTCGAAGCCCTCGCCGTAGAGCCGCCGGGTGCCGTCGGGGGTCCGCTCGTCGCAGGGCTACTGGATGCCGCTGCCGCCGCGCAGCCGGTCGTACGACAGGCCGGTGTAGTCGCACGGGCGGCTCCCGCGTCGGCCGCTCCCGCCGCCCCGGCTCCGGCCGCCGCCCACGCGCGGACACCCGCACACGGAGGCCATCCACGGGTGTGCCCATACGCGGACGTCCGGGCCGGCCCGTGGGGGCCGGCCCGGACGCCGGGGTCGGAGGGGGTCGGATCAGCTCCGGCCCGTGTCACTCGGGGATCGGGATCCCCGCGGGATCAGACGAGGTCGAACCGGTCCAGGTCGGAGACCTTGGCCCACGCCGCGACGAAGTCCTTGACGAACTTCTCCTTGGCGTCGTCGCTCGCGTACACCTCGGCGAGGGCACGGAGCTCGGAGTTCGAGCCGAAGACCAGGTCGGCACGGGTGCCGGTCCACTTGACCTCGCCGGTGGCCGCGTCACGGCCCTCGAACAGGGTCTGGTCCTCGGAGGTGGACTTCCAGGTCGTGCCCAGGTCGAGCAGGTTGACGAAGAAGTCGTTGGTCAGCTTGCCCGGGGTCGCGGTGAAGACGCCGTGCGTGGAGCCACCGGTGTTGGCGCCCAGGACGCGCAGACCACCGACGAGGGCCGTCAGCTCGGGGGCGCTCAGGGTCAGCAGGTTCGCCCGGTCGAGCAGCAGGTACTCGGCGGGGAGACGGTTGCCCTTGCCCAGGTAGTTGCGGAAGCCGTCGGAGGTCGGCTCCAGCGCGGCGAACGACTCGACGTCGGTGTGCTCCTCCGTCGCGTCCACACGGCCCGGCGTGAAGGGGACCTCCACGTCGAAGCCGGCGTCCTTGGCGGCCTTCTCCACGGCGGCGGCACCACCGAGGATGATCAGGTCGGCCAGGGAGACCTTCTTGGCGCCGGTGTTGAACCCGGCCTGGACGCCCTCCAGGACGCTCAGGACGTGACGCAGCTCGTCCGGGTTGTTGACCTCCCAGCCGCGCTGCGGCTCCAGGCGGATACGGGCGCCGTTGGCACCGCCGCGCTTGTCGCTGCCGCGGAACGTGGACGCCGACGCCCAGGCGGTGGAGACCAGCTGGGAGACGGTGAGACCCGAGTCGAGCAGCTTCGCCTTGAGCGCCGCGATGTCGGCGGCGTCGATGGCCTCGCCCTCGGCCTCCGGCAGCGGGTCCTGCCAGAGCAGGGTCTCCTCCGGGACCTCCGGGCCGAGGTACAGCGACTTCGGGCCCATGTCACGGTGGGTCAGCTTGTACCAGGCGCGGGCGAAGGCGTCCGCGAACTGGTCGGGGTTCTCGTAGAAGCGACGGGAGATCTGCTCGTAGACCGGGTCGAAACGCAGCGACAGGTCGGTGGTGAGCATGGTCGGCAGGTGCTTCTTCGACGCGTCGTGCGCGTCCGGGATGATCGCCTCGGCGTTCTTCGCCACCCACTGCTTGGCGCCGGCCGGGGACTCCGTCAGCTCGTACTCGTACTCGAAGAGGTTCTTGAAGAAGCCGTTGCTCCACCGGGTCGGCGTGGCCGTCCAGGTCACCTCCAGGCCGGAGGTGATGGTGTCGCCGCCCTTGCCGGTGCCGTAGCTGGACTTCCAGCCGAGGCCCTGCTCCTCCAGGGTGGCGGCCTCGGGGTCGGCGCCGACGTTGTCCGCGGGGCCGGCGCCGTGGGTCTTGCCGAAGGTGTGACCACCGGCGATGAGGGCGACGGTCTCCTCGTCGTCCATCGCCATGCGGCGGAACGTCTCACGGATGTCACGGGCGGCGGCGACCGGGTCCGGGTTGCCGTTGGGGCCCTCGGGGTTGACGTAGATCAGACCCATCTGGACGGCACCGAGCGGGTTCTCCAGCTCGCGGTCGCCGGAGTAGCGCTGGTCGTCGAGCCAGGTGGTCTCGGGACCCCAGTACACGTCCTCCTCGGCCTCCCACACGTCCACGCGGCCGCCGGCGAAGCCGAAGGTCTCGAAGCCCATCTGCTCCAGCGCGACATTGCCGGTGAGGATCATGAGGTCGGCCCAGGAGATGGACTGGCCGTACTTCTTCTTGACCGGCCACAGCAGACGGCGGGCCTTGTCCAGGTTGGCGTTGTCCGGCCAGCTGTTCAGCGGCGCGAAGCGCTGCTGACCGGCGCCGGCGCCACCACGGCCGTCGCTGATGCGGTAGGTGCCGGCGCTGTGCCAGGCCATACGGATCATCAGCGGGCCGTAGTTGCCGAAGTCGGCCGGCCACCAGTCCTGCGAGGTGGTCAGTACCTCGGCGATGTCCTGTTTCACGGCCGCCAGGTCGAGGTTCTTGAACGCCTCGGCGTAGTCGAACTCCTCACCGAGGGGGTTCGCCACGGCGGGGTTCTTGGCGAGGATCTTCAGGTTGAGCCGCTCCGGCCACCACTGACGGTTACCGCCACCCTGAGTGGGGTGCGCGGCACGGCCGTGGGCAACCGGGCAACCGCCTGCACCCTCCGCCTTCTGATCCGTGACGATCGCGTCGTGGTTCTCAGTCATGGGAGTCCTTCCGAACTGGGTGGATCACGGTGCTAACTGCCGGCTTTGGCTTGCGAGCACTGAGGGCACAGGCCCCAGTAGATGACCTCGGCCTCGTCGATCGCGAAGCCGCGGTCGTCGGACGCCGTCAGGCACGGGGCGTGGCCCACGGCGCAGTCGACGTCGACCACGGCGCCGCAGGACCGGCACACAAGGTGATGGTGGTTGTCCCCGACACGGCCCTCGTACAGGGCCGGGCTGCCGGGTGGTTCGAGACGGCGGACGAGTCCCGCTTCGGTGAGCGCGCTGAGCGCGTCGTACACGGCCTGGACGGATATATGGCCGACGCGATCGCGGACGCCGGAGGCGATCGCCTCGACGCCGAGATGGTCGCCGTCCCGGACGGTCTCCAGCAGAGCGACCCGCGCGGCCGTCACCCGCAGGCCGGCACCGCGCAGCTCCTCGGCGGTGGTCGGAGTCTGGGGCTCGGTCATGACGACAACCTACCCCCTCAAACACGAATAGTTCAAGAAAACGAATGACCCAAGTTTGGTGAACGGTTTCGGACACGCCCGGCGTGGACGGGCCGCTCGCCGGCGGCGACACTGGAGGGGAGGGAAGCCATGAATCCGCAGCTGCGCCGTGGTGGAGCCCCGGCGGCGACGCGTTTTCGCGACCGGTCGCACGCCGGGCGCGAGCTGGCCGCGCGCCTGCGCCCGCTGGGGGAGAGGGGCGAGCTGCCCGGTCCGGTCGTCCTCGCCCTGCCCCGCGGCGGAGTCCCCGTCGCCCGGGAGGTCGCACGGGCCCTCGGCGCGCCCCTCGACGTGCTCGTGGCCCGCAAGATCGGGGCGCCGTTCCAGCCGGAACTCGGCGTCGGCGCGATCGTCGGCGACGCCCCGCCCCTGTTCGACCGGTCGGCGCTCGCCGCCCTGGGGCTCACCGAGGCCGACCTCGCCCCCGTCGTCGCACGGGAGCGGGACGAACTCCGCCGACGGGAGCGCCGCTACCGGGGCGGCCGACCCGCCCTCGACCTGCGGGGCCGCACCGCGATCGTCGTCGACGACGGCCTGGCGACCGGCGTCACGGCCCGCGCCGCACTGCGCGCCGCCCGCCGGGCACACCCCGCGCGCCTGATCCTCGCCGTGCCCGTCGGCGCCCCCGAGTCCGTCGAACTGCTGCGCGGCGAGGCGGACGTGGTGATCTGTCTGCGCAGCCCGTACGGCTTCCGCGCGGTCGGCCACTGGTACGACAACTTCGACCAGCTCACGGACGCGGACGTCCTGGCGGTGCTGGCGGACGTGTGACCGGACGTTTGATGAAGGAGGCGGACCCGGATGAGCCCTACCCGGTCGACGAGCGACGCGCGGTCTGCGACCGGCAGGCGGTCCGGCAGCGGCGGCGGTAGCCGTGCCGGAAGCGACAGGGAAGCCTCGAGTGGCTCGCGGGACGGCGGCCGGGCCTATGACGCCGGGCCGTTTCTGCCGAGTCGTGGCGGCCTCGCGGCACACCGGCGCGCGGCGGCGGACTGCCGCGGCTGCCCGCTGCACGAGGACGCCACGCAGACGGTCTTCGGCGCCGGCCCGGAGTCCGCGAGGATCCTCCTCGTGGGGGAGCAGCCCGGCGACCAGGAGGACCGGCAGGGCGAGCCCTTCGTCGGCCCCGCCGGACGGCTGCTGCGACGGGCCGCCGAGGAGGCCGGGATCGACATGGACGAGGCGTACGTGACCAACGCCGTCAAGCACTTCAAGTTCGTACGACCGCCGGGCGGCGGCAAGCGCCGCATCCACAAGGCGCCCGAACTGCGGGAGGTCGCCGCCTGCCACCCCTGGCTGAGCGCCGAACTACGCCTGGTGCACCCCGAGATCGTCGTGGCCCTCGGCGCGACCGCCGGCAAGGCGCTGCTGGGCAGCTCCTTCCGGGTCACCAAGGACCGGGGCGCCCTGCTGCCGCTGCCGGGCGACGAGGACCAGAACGGCCGCCCTCATGTCGTCGCCACGCTCCACCCGTCGGCCGTCCTGCGCGCCGACGACCGCGAGGGCGCGTACGCGGGGCTGGTGGCGGACCTCAGGGTGGCGGCGGAGGCGCTGGCCGGGGGCGGCGGGACGGGGAGCTGAACCCCGAGTGTGTACGGGGTCGCCCGCAGGGCCGCCTGCGGGATTGCCGACAGGGTCGCGTGCGGGGTTGTCTACGGCTTGAGCCCGACCCCACCGAAGCAGTCCACGTCCCGCGGCTCGTCATCACGTCCGGAGCCGGAGCCGGAGCTCATGCCGATGCCGGAGCCGGACTTGACCCCGCTCGGACCGTCGCCCGGGCAGTCCGCTCGCTCGGCCCGCCACCGGCCCACGGACACGAGCCCCGGTTCGAGCAGCTCCAACCCCTCGAAGAAGCGGGCGAGTTGCTCGGGGGAGCGGTTGACGCGGGGATTGTCGCTGGTCTTGTTCCAGTGCTCGACCATGGAGCGCATGGCCTCCGGCCGGTACACCTCGGTGCTGTCGCCGAACACGAGGTGACTGCCGGAGGGCAGCGCGTCCACCAGGCGGGCGACGACGTCGTACGCGGACTCGTCGGGGAGGTGCGCGGCGACGCCGAGGAGGATGAGGCCGACGGGCCGGCTGAAGTCGAGGGTCCGGGCGGCGCGTTCGAGGATGGTGTCCGGGTCGCGCAGGTCGGCGTCGACGAAGGCGGTGGCTCCCTGAGGGGCGCCGCCGAGAAGGGCGTTGGCGTGGACGAGGACGGTGGGGTCGTGGTCGACGTAGACGATCCGCGCGTCACGGGCGACGCGTTGGGCGACCTCGTGGGTGTTGTCGGCGGTGGGGAGCCCCGTACCGACGTCGAGGAACTGCCGTAACCCGGCCTCCGCGGCGAGATGGGTGACAGCCCTGCGCAGGAACGCCCGTTGCGCGCGGGCGATGTCGACGATCTGGGGGTTGGCCCGCCGGATCTCCTCCCCGACCTGCCGGTCGATCTCGTAGCAGTCCTTGCCGCCGAGCCAGTAGTTCCAGATCCGCGCCGAGTGCGGTACCCCGGAGTTGATCATCGGACGGTCAAGTGACATGAGGGCTCCCCGTGTGATGCGTGCAAGAGCCACCCAACCTAACAAGATCGCCATGCTCGTGATCGGCAATCCGCCCCACGCCCGCGGACACCGTCGAGATCCGGCCGCGAGTCGCCCTACGACACCTTCCCCAGGGCAAGTTGACCACCTGTTAGCGTGCGCGGATGGAAGATCTGGGACCCGTGGCCTGGCCGCCTGAGCCGATCCGTACCGAGAGGCTCGTGCTCCGTGAGCCCGCGACCTGGGACCGTGCGGCGTTCATCGAGCTGCACTCCTCGCCGGAGGTGCACACCTACCTCGGCGGCCCCCGGCCACGTGACGAACTCGAACGTGAGATGCCCGAGGTGCCCGCGCGGTGGCCCGGGAGCTTCGTCGTCGATCTCGACGGGAAGATGATCGGTCACGTCCTGCTCAGACGAGCGACGGGGCACCGTCGCCCGGCCGCCGCGGGCAAGCTCGACCTCGGCTACCTCTTTCTCCCCCGGGCATGGGGACACGGATACGCCGCCGAGGCGTGCGCGGCGGCCCTCGGCTGGCTGACCGCCGCGCTCCCCGGCGAGCCGGTGGTCCTCACCACCCAGACCGCCAACACCCCCTCGATGCGCCTGGCCACGAAACTGGGCTTCAGCGAGGTGGAACGCTTCGAGGCCTGGGACGCCGAGCAGTGGCTCGGCCTGCGGCCCCCGGTTGCGCCGTGCGGTTGAGGTCGCGACGCGCCCCGCAGGCCCGCACCCTCGGAGCGGGCCGAGCGCTGCTACGCGTGGCGGGCTCGACCTCCGCTTATGTGGTCGATCTGTTCGAGGAGAACCGCGTTCAACTGCGCCCGCGCGGCCCTGACCCGCTGCAGGGCCTCCACGACCTCGCGGGTTACCGGAACGCCCTGCGGGGCGGGGCCGCGCAGGACTTCGGCGCGGACCGTGCGGGTCGCCTCTCGTAACCGGCCGAGGAGTTGGGACAGGGCCGCAGACGCTGAACCGTTCGCACTGCCCGGCCCCGGACCACCAGGAGGAGCCTGCACCAGCGGAACGCCGTGGGGTGGCGTGTCCTGCGATGAGAGCCAGAGGCCACTGTGAGCCAGGGCGTGCCCGGCCTCGTTGGCCTCGGCGCTGACCCGGTCGACGTTCTCGTCGAATCGGTCGATGTCCACCGGGCGGTGGGCCTCCAGATCCTGGACCGTGCGCTCCAGCGCGTCGACCCATGCCCGACCCGTGGTGCGCATCTTCAGCAGCCGAGTGATCTCCGCTTCCCTCCTGAGAGTCCGCTCCTCACTCGTCCGCTGCTCCGCCTGCCGCCGGTGCAGAAGAGCCGGGCCGAACACCGTGGCCAGCCCGGCGATACCCGCCCCTCCCAGTGCGCCGAGCAGTCCGTACAACGCGCCGTTGTCGCTCATGCCTCGACTCCTTCGGGATGCGCACCGGTACACGTGCCACGAGTGTGCTCGTATCCGGGCACCGGAGGGCGGCGTTCGCGTCATGCGCCCTCGCCGGTGTGAAGCCCTACGACGCACGCATCCGTCACGGCTCACCCGTCACAGGTTCACGCGTCGCCGCTTCCGCCGACCAGCACCACCTCCAGTGTGCGTGGGCCGTGGACTCCCTCCACTCGGTCGAGTTCGATGTCGCTCGTGGCGGAGGGGCCGGAGATCCAGGTCAGGGGGCGGGT
>NZ_LIRK01000211.1 GCF_001419765.1 Streptomyces torulosus | reverse complement strand
CGCACAGCCCGCACAGCCCGCTCCGAGGGTGCCCGTCGTGCCGGCCGCGCCCGACGCCCTGCTGTCGGTGCGTGACCTGCGGGTCGCCTTCGGCGCCCTCGAGGTCGTCCGCGGGCTCTCCTTCGACGTCCGCCCCCGCGAGGTGCTCGCCCTGGTCGGCGAGTCCGGCGCGGGCAAATCCCTCACCGCGCGGGCCCTGCTGGGCATGCTGCCGCGGGGCACGACGACGAGCGGGAGCGTACGGCTGCGGGACGAGCCGGGGTCGTACGCCGAACTCGTGGGCGCCGCCCGCCCGGCGCTCGCCGCCCTGCGCGGCCGCCGGATCGCCCTCGTCCCCCAGGACGCCCTGTCCGCCCTGTCCCCCGTGCACCCCGTCGGCGACCAACTCGTCGCGGCCGTACGGTCGGTGGCGCGCGTCTCCCGCTCGCAGGCCCGGGCCCGGGCGGTCGCCGCCCTCGACCGGGTGGGCATCCCCGACGCCGCGCGCAAGGCACGGGCGTACCCCCACGAGTACTCCGGCGGGATGCGGCAGCGGGCCGTGATCGCCATGGCGACGATCAACGAACCGGACGTCGTGGTCGCCGACGAGCCCACCACCGCGCTCGACGCGGAGCTGCAGGACCAGGTGCTGCGGGTCCTGGGCGAGCAGCGCGAGGCGGTCGGCGCCGCGCTCGTGCTGGTCACGCACGACCTGGGCGTGGTCCGCGACCACACCGACCGCGTCCTGGTCATGTACGCCGGCCGCCAGGTCGAACAGGGCCCGACGCACCGGGTGCTGGACCGCCCGCGCGCCCCGTACACGGCGGGGCTGCTGGCGTCGCTGCCACCGGCGGACGGCGAGGACGGCCCCGTGGGCGGCGCTCCGCGGCGTGGCGGCTCCGGCCGGCGCCGTCGGCTGCCCGCCATCCCCGGCTCCCCGCCCGCGCCCGACGCGCTGCCGCCCGGCTGCGCCTTCGCGCCCCGCTGCCCGCTCGCCGAGGACCGCTGCCACCGCGAGGAACCCCGCCCGTGGACGGTCGGCGACGGCCATGAGGTCTCCTGCCACCGCTGGGACGAAGTGCCGTACCCGGCGACCGAGTTGTTCCTGGAGCGGCCCGCGTGAACCAGCCCACCGCCCTGCTCGACGTGCGCGATCTGGTCGTCCGCTACGGCACGGTCACCGCCGTCGACCACGTCTCCTTCACCGTGGACGCGGGCGAGACCCTCGCGCTGAACGGCCCCTCCGGCTGCGGCAAGTCCTCCACGGTGGCCGCCGTGCTCCAGCTGCGCCGGCCCGACGGCGGCCGGGTCCGTTTCGAGGGCCGGGAGCTGACGACGCTCACCGAGCGCGAACTGCGCCCGCTGCGGCCCCGGATGCAGCCGGTCTTCCAGGACCCGTACGGCTCGCTCAGCCCTCGCCACCGCGTCCGGGACGCGGTCGCGGAGCCCCTGCGCGTCCAGGGCCGCTGGGACGCGACGGGCCCCGCGCGGGTCGCCGCGCTCCTCGACCGCGTCGGCCTCGACCCGGCCTACGGCGACCGCTTCCCGCACGAGTTGTCCGGCGGCCAGTGCCAGCGCGCCGGCATCGCCCGTGCCCTGGCCTCCGAGCCCCGTCTGCTCGTCCTCGACGAGCCGGTCTCCGCCCTCGACCCGTCCGTCCGGGCCGGCGTCCTCAACCTCCTCGCCGACCTCCAGGACGACCTGGGGCTCGCCTATCTGTTCATCTGTCACGACCGCGCAGTTGTACGGCACTTCGCGGACCGGGCGGTCGAGATGCGCGGGGGCCGGCTCGTGCCGGCGTAATCACTCCCCCCGCGTCGCCGCGATGATCCGCAGGAGCCCCTCGGCCAGCTCGTCGGCCTCGGGGGCGCTCGGCGGGTCGAAGGTCCACTGGGCGATCAGCCCTGTCATCAGCGTCACCAGCAGCTTTCCGAGGGTGTCGACGTCCTTCTCCGTGACGTCCTCCTCCCGGCCGCCCATGAGCATCGGGATCAGACCGCGCCCCGCCTCGCGCTGCGCCAGCGCGAGATGGTCGCGGACCTCGGGCAGCTGGTCGCCCATGACGATGATCTCCATGCTGAGCCGCCACATCGAGCCCGGCTCCCGCATGGTGTCGATGACGTTGGCCCACACCTCCCGGAACCGCTCGACCGAACCGGGCTCGGTGCCGCTCGGCGCGCGCTCCCCCTCGTCGAAGGCCACGGAGACGTCGCCGACCAGGGACACATACGCCTGTGCGAGCAACGCGTCCTTCGAGCCGTAGTGGTAGCCGATCGACGCCAGGTTCGTGCCCGACTCCTTGACGATGTCGCGTGCCGTCGTCCGCACGAAGCCCTTGGCCAGCAGGCAGCGCTTGGCGCCTTCCAGCAGATCCTCACGGTGTCCCATGCGCCTCAGCGTAGCCGCGCCCTCATACGACCGTCCCATACACATGTTTCATACGAGCGTTTTAAACAAGCGTACTAGACGATAGTATAAAACACTCGTACAGTCCCGTCCATGACGACGAATCCCCGGATCTCCCCGGCCGCGCCCCAGCGGGCCGGCCGCCGCGAATGGACCGCCCTCTGCGTCCTGATGCTGCCGCTGCTGCTGGTCTCGATGGACGTGTCCGTCCTGTACTTCGCGGTCCCCGCGATCAGCGCCGACCTGGAGCCGAGCGGCACCCAACAGCTGTGGATCTTCGACATCTACGCGTTCGTACTGGCCGGACTGCTGATGACGATGGGTTCGCTGGGCGACCGCATCGGCCGCCGTCGGCTCCTGCTGATCGGCGCGGCGGCGTTCGGCGCGGCCTCGCTGGTCGCCGCGTACGCCGACAGCGCCGAGACCCTGATCGCGGCACGTGCCGTCCTCGGCATCGGCGGCGCCACCCTGATGCCGTCGACGATGGCCCTGACCCGCACGATGTTCACCGACCCCGGCCAGCGGGCCACGGCCATCGGCATCTGGTCCGGCGTGATGACGGCGGGCATCGCGCTCGGATCGGTGCTGAGCGGTGTCCTGGTCGAGTTCTTCTGGTGGGGCTCGGTCTTCCTGGTGAACCTGCCCGCGATGGCCCTGCTCCTGCTGCTCGGCCCGGTGCTGTTGCCCGAGTGGAAGGACCCCGCGCCCGGCCGTTTCGACCTGCTCAGCGTCCCGATGTCGATGGCGGCGGTCCTGCCGGTCGTCTACGGCCTCAAGGAGATCCCCTCGGAGGGCTGGAACGTCCGGTACGTGGTCAGCCTGACCGTCGGCCTGCTCTTCGCGGCCCTCTTCGTCCACCGCCAGCGCACGACGCCGTCCCCGATGATCTCCCCCGCCCTGTTCCGCGGCCCCGGCTTCACCCCGGCGGTCGCCCTCAACCTCCTCGCGGCCTTCGGCATGATGGGCTCGGCGTACTTCACCACCCAGTACCTCCAGTCCGTCCTCGGCAAGAGCGCGCTGGAGGCCGCGCTGTGGGGGCTGCTGCCCTCCCTGCTCGTCGGGGTCGCCGCACCGGTCGCCACCGCTCTCGTGCAGCGGGGCGTGAACCGGGCGTACGTGGTGGCGGCGGGCTTCACGACCGCCGCGTGCGGCTACGGCCTCCTCGCCACCGCCGGACCGGACACCCTGTGGCTGGTGCTGGCCGGGGCCGGTGTGCTCGCCGCCGGCATCGTGACGGTGATGTCCCAGATGACCGACCTGGCCCTCGGCGCCGCCCCCGTCGAACGGGCCGGTTCAGCCTCGTCCCTCCTCGAGACCGGGCAGGAGTTCGGCGGCGCCCTCGGCATGGCCGCCCTCGGCTCCATCGGCACCGCCGTCTACCACCACGAGATCCCGGCGTCGGCTCCCGCTCCGGCCCGCGAGACCCTCGGGGGCGCGCTCGCCGTCGCCGAGCAGCTGCCCGGTGCCACGGGCGACGCCCTCGCGGCCACGGCCCGCGCCGCCTTCACCACCGGTATGCAGGGCGCGGCGGTCGCGGGGGCCGCCGTCCTGCTGGGGGCCGCGGCGCTGGCAGCGGTCGCCCTGCGCGGCGTACGGGCCAGGGACCACGAGCCGGTCCCCGACCCCGCCGGGGAAGGCCCCGCGGCCGTCGGGGACGACAGCGCGATCGGGCAGGACACAGCCGAGCCCGCCCGGACATGAGAAAGGCCGGGGCCCGACCACCCGAAGGTGGCCGGGCCCCGGCCGCACACCGCGAGAGACTCAGACGAGGTTCACCGAGCGCGCCGACGTCGCGCCGATCTCCTCGGCCACCTCGGCGAGCACACCCTGGGACACCGTGTCGTCGACGGTGAGCACCGCGAGGGCCTCACCACCGGCGGCGGACCGGGCGACCTGCATACCGGCGATGTTGATGCCGTGCTCACCGAAGATCCGGCCGACCGTGCCGACGACACCGGGACGGTCCACGTACCGCAGGACGACCATGTGGTCCGCGAGCGCGAGGTCCACGTCGTACTCGCCGACGGCCACGATCTTCTGGTGGTGCTTCGGGCCGGCCAGGGTGCCGGACACCGAGACCTCCTCGCCGCTGCCGAGCGTGCCCCGCACGGTGACGACGTTGCGGTGGTCCGGCGACTCCGAGCTGGTGGTCAGCCGTACCTCGACGCCCCGCTCCTGCGCGAACAGCGGCGCGTTCACGTACGACACCGTCTCGTCGACGACGTCCTCGAAGACACCCTTCAGCGCGGACAGCTCAAGGACCTTCACGTCGTGCTGGGTGATCTCGCCGTACACCTCGACGTCGAGACGGACCGCGACCTCACCGGCCAGCGCGGTGAAGATACGGCCGAGCTTCTCGGCGAGCGGCAGACCCGGCTTGACGTCCTCGGCGATGACACCGCCCTGCACGTTCACCGCGTCCGGGACCAGCTCACCGGCGAGGGCGAGCCGCACGGAGCGGGCGACGGCGATACCGGCCTTCTCCTGCGCCTCGTCGGTGGAGGCGCCGAGGTGCGGGGTGCAGACGACCTCGTCCAGCTCGAACAGCGGGGAGTCGGTGCACGGCTCCTTGGCGTACACGTCGAGGCCGGCGCCGGCGACGCGGCCCTCCTTGAGCGCCGAGTACAGCGCGGCCTCGTCGACGATCCCGCCGCGCGCGGCGTTCACGATGCGCACCGACGGCTTGACCTTGTGCAGCGCCTCGGCGCCGATCAGGCCGACCGTCTCGGGGGTCTTCGGCAGGTGGACGGTGATGAAGTCGGAGACCTCCAGCAGCTCGTCCAGCGACAGGACCTTCACACCCATCTGCGCGGCGCGCGCGGGCTGCACATACGGGTCGTAGGCGACGACCTTCATGCCGAAGGCGGACATGCGCTGCGCGACGAGCGCGCCGATACGGCCGAGGCCGACCACACCGAGGGTCTTCTCGGCGAGCTCCACGCCCGTGTACTTGCTGCGCTTCCACTCGCCGTTCTTCAGCGCCGTGTTCGCCTGCGGGATGTGGCGGGCGGTGGCGAGGAGGAGACCGCAGGCCAGCTCGGCGGCGGTCACGATGTTCGAGGTGGGGGCGTTGACGACCATCACGCCGGCCTTGGTGGCGGCGGAGACGTCCACGTTGTCCAGGCCGACACCGGCTCGCGCGACGACCTTCAGCTTCTTGGCGGCGGCGATCGCCTCGGCGTCGACCTTGGTGGCCGAGCGGATGAGGATGGCGTCGACATCGGCGATGGCCGGGAGCAGTTCGGCTCGGTCCGCCCCGTTGGCGTGCCGGATCTCGAAGTCCGGGCCCAGCGCGTCGACGGTGGCGGGCGACAGCTCTTCAGCGATCAGTACGACTGGTTTCGAGCTCACGTGAGTCCTCACAAGTCCAATGCTGCGGACGGCCGTCCCGACGGCCGCAGGCGGTGGAGGGTGGTGTCCGCGTGGAAGACGCACGACGCTGTGGGCCTGACGCGTATGTAGTCCAGCAGTGTAGTGGCGCCGAAGGCGTCGTCCCACGCCACCGCGGAAAGGTCACCCGGACGTGAGAAGAGGCCGGCCGCGGCTCCGGGTGCACCCGCCGCGGCCGGCCTCATCGGATCAGGCCTCTTCGTCGTTGACCCAGCTCATCAGCTTGCGCAGCTCCTTGCCGGTGGTCTCCAGCAGGTGCTCCGAGTCCTGGGTCTTGTACTCGTTGTACTTCTTCAGACCACCGTGGTACTCGTCCATCCAGGCCTGGGCGAAGGTGCCGTCCTGGATCTCGGCGAGGACCTTCTTCATCTCGGCCTTGGTGGCGTCCGTGATGATCCGCGGGCCGGTGACGTAGTCGCCCCACTCGGCGGTCTCGGAGATCGACCAGCGCATCTTCTCCAGGCCGCCCTCGTACATGAGGTCGACGATCAGCTTCAGCTCGTGCAGGCACTCGAAGTACGCGATCTCCGGCTGGTAGCCGGCCTCGGTCAGCGTCTCGAAGCCCGCCTTGACCAGCGCCGCGGTACCACCGCAGAGGACGGCCTGCTCACCGAACAGGTCGGTCTCGGTCTCCTCGGTGAAGGTCGTCTTGATGACGCCGGCGCGGGTGCCGCCGATGCCCTTGGCGTACGACAGGGCGAGCGCGAAGGCGTTGCCGGTGGCGTCCTGCTCGACGGCGGCGATGCAGGGAACGCCGCGGCCCTCCTCGTACTGGCGGCGGACCAGGTGGCCCGGGCCCTTGGGGGCGACCATGCAGACGTCGACGCCGGCCGGGGGCTTGATGAAGCCGTAGCGGATGTTCAGGCCGTGGCCGAAGAACAGGGCGTCACCGTCGTTCAGGTTCGGGGCGATGTGCTCCTCGTAGACCTGGGCCTGGATCGGGTCCGGGACGAGGATCATGATGACGTCGGCCTCGGCGGCGGCCTCCGACGGGCTCACCACGCGCAGGCCCTGCTCCTCGGCCTTCGCCTTGGACTTCGAGCCCTCGTGCAGACCCACGCGGACGTCGGCACCCGAGTCGCGCAGCGACAGGGCGTGGGCGTGGCCCTGGCTGCCGTAACCGATGACCGCGACCTTGCGGCCCTGGATGATGGACAGGTCGGCGTCAGCGTCGTAGAACAGCTCGGCCACTTTGGGTTCTCTCCTTGAGTGCAGGTGTTGCTTCCCACCGTATGACGGCGGGGCGAAGGGAAGTCTCGCGGTCTCGGCATACGGGCGGACGGCGTGTCACCGGCCGCCCGTGCCGTCGGTCAGGCAATCGTCCACCAGGCGTACGGCGCCTGGCGAGGCGTTCAAACCGTCAGGCCGACCGGTCCAGGGCGCGCAGCGACCGGTCGGTGATCGAACGGGCGCCGCGGCCGATCGCGATGGTGCCGGACTGGACCAGCTCCTTGATGCCGAACGGCTCCAGCATCTTCAGCATCGCGGACAGCTTGTCGCTGGACCCGGTGGCCTCGATGGTGACGGCCTCCGGGGAGACGTCGACGGTCTTGGCGCGGAACAGCTGGACGATCTCGACGATCTGGGAGCGCGTCTCGTTGTCGGCGCGCACCTTCACCAGAACGAGTTCGCGCTGGACGGCGGAGGACGGCTCCAGCTCGACGATCTTCAGCACGTTGACGAGCTTGTTGAGCTGCTTGGTCACCTGCTCCAGCGGCAGCTCCTCGATCACGTTCACCACGATGGTGATGCGGGAGATCTCGGGGTGCTCGGTGACACCGACCGCGAGGGAGTCGATGTTGAAGCCGCGGCGGGAGAACAGGGCGGCGATCCGGGCCAGGATGCCGGGGGTGTTCTCCACCAGGACGGAGAGCGTGTGCTTGGACATGGTCTGGTTCCTTTACTACGGCTCTCAGTCGTCTTCGTTGTCGCCGAAGTCGGGGCGGACGTCCCGGGCGGCCATGATCTCGTCGTTGGACGTGCCGGCGGCGACCATCGGCCACACCATCGCGTCCTCGTGGACGATGAAGTCGACGACGACCGGGCGGTCGTTGATCGAGTTCGCCTCCTCGATGACCTTGTCGAGGTCGTCCGGGGACTCGCAGCGGATGGCGTAGCAGCCCATGGCCTCCGACAGCTTCACGAAGTCGGGGACGCGGGTGCCGCGGGCCTTCGGGTTGACGTCGTCCGGGCCGGAGTGGAGCACCGTGTTCGAGTAGCGCTGGTTGTAGAACAGCGTCTGCCACTGGCGGACCATGCCGAGGGCGCCGTTGTTGATGACCGCGACCTTGATCGGGATGCCGTTCAGGGCGCAGGTGGTGAGCTCCTGGTTGGTCATCTGGAAGCAGCCGTCGCCGTCGATCGCCCAGACGGTCCGGTCCGGGGCGCCGGCCTTGGCGCCCATGGCCGCCGGGACCGCGTAGCCCATCGTTCCGGCGCCGCCGGAGTTCAGCCAGGTGGCGGGCTTCTCGTACTGGATGAAGTGGGCGGCCCACATCTGGTGCTGGCCGACGCCCGCCGCGAAGATCGTGCCCTCGGGGGCGAGCCGGCCGATGCGCTCGATGACCTGCTGCGGGGAGAGCGAGCCGTCGGCGGGCTGGTCGTAGCCCAGCGGGTAGGTCTCGCGCCAGCGGCTCAGGTCCTTCCACCAGGCGCTGTAGTCGCCCTGGTTGCCCTCGCTGTGCTCCTTCTGGACGGCCTGGATCAGGTCGGCGATGACCTCGCGGGCGTCACCGACGATCGGCACGTCGGCGGCGCGGTTCTTGCCGATCTCGGCCGGGTCGATGTCCGCGTGGACGATCTTGGCGTACGGCGCGAAGCTGTCCAGCTTGCCGGTGACGCGGTCGTCGAAGCGGGCGCCGAGGGCGATGATCAGGTCGGCCTTCTGCAGTCCGGTGACGGCGGCCACGGAGCCGTGCATACCGGGCATGCCCAGGTGCTGCGGGTGGCTGTCGGGGAACGCGCCGAGCGCCATCAGGGTGGTGGTGACGGGCGCACCGGTCAGCTCGGCGAGCACCTTCAGCTCTGCGGTCGCGCCGGCCTTGATGACACCGCCGCCGACGTACAGGACCGGCCGCTTCGCGGCGGTGATCAGCTTGGCGGCCTCACGGATCTGCTTGGCGTGCGGCTTGGTCACCGGGCGGTAGCCGGGCAGGTCGGTGGCGGGCGGCCAGCTGAAGGTCGTACGGGCCTGGAGGGCGTCCTTGGCGATGTCGACCAGGACCGGGCCGGGGCGGCCGGTGGAGGCGATGTGGAAGGCCTGCGCGATGGTGCGCGGGATGTCCTCCGCCTTGGTGACGAGGAAGTTGTGCTTGGTGATCGGCATGGTGATGCCGACGATGTCCGCCTCCTGGAAGGCGTCCGTGCCGATCGCCTTGGACGCGACCTGACCGGTGATCGCGACCATCGGCACCGAGTCCATGTGGGCGTCGGCGATCGGGGTCACCAGGTTGGTGGCGCCGGGGCCGGAGGTGGCCATGCAGACACCGACCCTGCCGGTGGCCTGCGCGTAGCCGGTCGCGGCGTGACCGGCGCCCTGCTCGTGGCGCACCAGCACGTGCCGCACCCGGGTCGAGTCCATCAGCGGGTCGTACGCCGGGAGGATCGCGCCGCCGGGAATGCCGAACACCGTGTCGGCCCCGACCTCCTCGAGAGAGCGGATGAGGGACTGCGCGCCCGTGACGTGTTCGACGGGGGCGGACTGTCCTCCGGATCGGGGCCGCGGCTGCGGATGGTGGGCCCCGGAGGCCTGCTCGGTCATCGGCATTCTCTTCTCGATGCTGAGGGTTTTTTGCGAAGTTCGTGCGGTGTGCGGCTTGCGCTGACTGGTGCCCGTGCAACAAAAAACCCCTCCTTGCCATGAGGCAAGCGAGGGGAGCGCGCCGGGTACGGTCGCTGGGGATTCCGGATCATCCTCCGGTCGGTCCCAGCTTCAGCCGACGCGCTTTCCAAGTACGAGAATTCGGGTGCGCATGGCACTGACCCTCCCCCCGGCGCGCACCGCGTGTCAAGTGGGTGGGACAGGAGTCTCATTATGTGAGCGAAGGGCACTGCCGCCTCCGTAAACAGCGGGGACACCACTTGTGTACACCCCTGCCCCACCGCCCGCGAACGCGGGCTCGGCCGGTCCGGAGGGCACGGGGTAGTGGCCCAAGGACAGTGCCCGGCGCAGCCGGTATTCGTCCAGCGGTCCGGAGAAAGCGGCACCATGGCCGTGCGTACAGCCCATCGTGCGCAGGGCGATGACCTGCTCGGGCAGATCCACCCCCTCGGCCACGGTCTGGAGCCCCAGATCGCCCGCGATACGCAGCAGTCCGCCGGTGATCGTGTGGAGCCGGGGGGACTCCACGACCCCTTCGACGAGACCGCGGTCCAGCTTCAGTACGTCGACGGGGAGGCGGCGCAGTGCCGTGATGGCGCCGTGGCCGCTGCCGAAGCCGTCCAGGGCGATCCGGACGCCGAGGCGCCTCAGCTGCTTCAGCCGGCGTTCCAGGTCGTCCAGGGAGCCCTTCAGCTGGTCCGTGTCGGACAGCTCGATCACCAGGGAGCCGGAGGGCAGCCCATGGCGGGTCAGCAGCGTCTCGAGGGAGCCGGGGGGCAGGGAGCGGTCCAGCAGCCGTCGGGCACCCATACGGACCGAGACCGGCACGTTCAGGCCATTGTTGAGACGGTCGGCGGCCTGCTCGACGGCCTGCTCCAGCATCCATCGGCCCAGCTCGGCGGTCTTGTCGCTGTCCTCGGAGACCCGTAGGAATTCGGCCGGGGTGAACAGCACCCCCTGGGACGAGCGCCAGCGGGCCGCGGTCGCCACCGAGGCGATGCGGCCGGTGTCCAGCTCCACCACGGGCTGGTTCAGCAGCATGAACTCGCCGTCGTGCAGCGCGGCCCGCAGCCGGGTGGCCAGCTCGGCCTTGCGGACCACGTCCTGCTGCATCTGCGGCTGGTACAGCTCGACGCGGCCCTTGCCGGACGCCTTGGCGCGGTACATGGCGAGGTCGGCGTTGCGCAGCAGGTCACCCGCGCCGAGGCCGGGCTCGGCGAAGGCGACGCCGATGGAGGCGGCCACCCGGACGTCGTTGCCGTCGATGGAGTAGGGCTGGGACAGGGTGAGCCGCAGTCGGTCGGCCAGCTCGAAGATGTGCTGTTCCCTCGCGGCCCGATCACGGGAGCCGTCCCCGACGATGAGGGCCGCGAACTCGTCGCCGCCCAGGCGGGAGGCGGTGTCGCCGTGGCGGACCGCTTCCTGGAGCCTGCGGGCGGCCTGGACGAGGAGTTCGTCGCCGGCCTGGTGCCCGATCGTGTCGTTGACGGCCTTGAAGCCGTCGAGGTCGATGAAGAGGACCGCCGTGTTGCGCAGGGCGAGGCCCCGGTCGGTGGAGCGGCGGCCGGACAGTGCCTGCTGGACGCGCTTGGTGAACAGCGCGCGGTTGGGCAGGTCGGTCAGTGGGTCGTGCTCGGCGTTGTGTTGCAGCTGCGCCTGGAGGCGCACTCTTTCGGTCACGTCCCGGCTGTTGAAGATGAGGCCCCCGTGGTGGCGGTTGACCGTGGACTCGACGTTCAGCCAGCCGCCGTCGCCGGACTTGAAGCGGCACTCGATCCGGGTGGTGGGCTCCTCGGCCGGGCTCGCGGCGAGGAAGCGGCGCACCTCGTGCACCACGCAGCCGAGGTCCTCGGGGTGGATGATCGAGGCCAGCTCCTTGCCGACGAGTTCCTCCGCGGGGCGTCCGTAGACCCCGGCGGCGGCCGGGCTGACATAGCGGAGGATGCCGCTCGGCGCGGCGATCATGATCACGTCGCTGGAGCCCTGGACCAGGGAGCGGAAGTGGTTCTCCTTCTGGGCCAGTTCCTGGGTGAGCGTGATGTTGTCGAGCAGCATGATGCCCTGGCGGACCACGAGGGCGAGCACGACGGTGCAGGCGGTGATCAGCACCACGCGGTCGACGCTGCGGCCGTTGAGGACGTTGTAGAGGATGCCCAGGGTGCAGACCGCCGCGGCCAGGTACGGGGTGAGCGCGGCCAGGGATCCCGCGATGGGGCGGGTGGCCGGATACCGAGTGTGGCCTCCGCCCTGGAGGAGCACATGGACCGGGCCGGCCTGGGGGCCGTCGTACCGCTGCGGGGCGTCGTGCCGCTGCCCCGGGATGTGTTCGTGCACCACGCGCGTGTGCGTGCCGTCCTCGGCCTGTCCGTGCCGCTGCCCGGCCCAGGGGGCGTAGGCGAGGAGCAGGGAGCCCGCGAACCAGCCGGCGTCGAGGAGCTGACCCGAGCGGTAGCTGTTGTGCAGCAGCGGCGAGGTGAACAGGGCGTCGCACACCACCGTGAGCGCGAGCGCGCCGATCGCGGTGTTCACCGCGGAGCGGTGCATCGGGGTGCGGCGGAAGTGGAGGGCGAGCACCATGCTGACCAGTGCGATGTCGAGCAGCGGGTAGGCCAGCGAGAGCGCGGTGTGCGCCGTGGTCGAACCGCCGAGCTGGGCGGTCTGGGCGAGCGCGAGGCTCCAGGAGAGGGTGACCAGGGAGCCGCCGATGAGCCAGGCGTCCAGTGCCAGGCAGACCCAGCCGGCCTTGGTCACGGGCCGCTTCGCCAGCACCAGCAGACCGACGATGGCGGGCGGCGCGAAGCAGAGGAAGAACAGGTCGGCGTAGCTCGGGTTCGGGACGGGCCGCTCCAGGACGACCTCGTACCACCCCCAGACGCCGTTGCCCAGTGCCGCCATGGCGGACGAGAGGGCGAACAGCAGCCAGGCCAGTCGGAAGCCGCCGCGGCGGCCGCGCGCGTAGCGGAAGCAGGAGACGGCGGCGGCCGCCGCGGCGGCGGCCAGCCCGAAGTCACCCATGATGAGGGCGACTTGTCCATCGCCCCAGCCGAACGCGGCACCGACGGCGTAGGCCGCGCACAGCAGGGCGAGCACGAGCTGAGCCCGCAGGGTCGCTCCACCGCGGTCGGAGGCCGGCTCTCCGGGCAGGAGGGAGCCGGACAGCGACCTGGTCGAGCGGAGCGTGGGGTTCAGCGTGGAGACGGTGGACGGGCGGGGGCTCACTGGAGCTCCCCGGTGATCACCGCTCCCGGGTCCCGCCGGTCGCGGGGCGTGGGATGGGTGTGCTTTCTGCGGCTGTCGTTCCCGTGGCAACAGCCGTGACAGCCGTGGTCGTCGTGGCTCCCCCGCGGGTGCCTCGACGTCACAGCTCGCCAGGGCCGCCGTCGGCGGGTCCGTCGCGTCGGATCGTTCGTCCATAGGCCGTGCATCGCCCGTCGCCCCCCTCGCTGTCTCAAGTCCGTCCCCGGCGCCGAACGGTGTGCGGCGCAGCCCCTGTCGGGGACGATACACCAGTCTCGTCACTCAGGGACATAGTTCCTCTACGCTCCGTGACCACCTGCGGCAATACGAGCACGTACCGCTTCCGAAGGAATGCGGAGGGTGCCCGAAGTGGATTACGCGTCTGCCGTCGCGCCTGTCGTAAGGACCACGTTGCGCAACGGCTCGTGGTTCACGAACCGTGCCAACTGGTCCACCAACAGCCTTTTCGCACGCGGCAGGAAGGCCGAGCTGGGGCCGCCGACGTGCGGGCTGATGAGGACGCCGGGCGCCCGCCACAGGGGGTGACCGGGCGGCAGCGGCTCGGGGTCGGTGACATCGAGGGCCGCGGTGATGCGTCCGTTCTCCAGTTCCGCGAGAAGTGCCTTGGTGTCGACGACGGCTCCGCGGGCCACGTTCACCAGCAGGGCGCCGTCTTTCATCCGGGCCAGGAAATCGGCGTTGACCAGCCCCTTCGTCTGCTCGGTGAGCGGCGTGGACAGGATTACGACATCCGCCTCGGGCAGCAGGGCGGGCAGGTCGGTGAGCGGGTGCACCGGTCCGCGCGCCGTGGTGCGCTCGGAGCGCGCGACGCGCGCCACCCGCGCCACCTCGAAGGGTGTGAGCCGGTCCTCGATGGCGGCGCCGATCGCGCCGTAGCCGACGATCAGGACGTTCCTGTCGGCGAGCGCGGGCCGGAACCCGCCCTCCCAGAGCCCCTGTTGCTGGGCCCGCACGAAGTCCGGCACACCCCGCAGGGAGGCGAGGGTGAGGGTCAGCGCGAGCTCCGCCGTGCTGGCCTCGTGCACACCGCGCGCGTTGCACAGCTGGACACCGGGAGCGACCACGGACAGCCGTGACAGGACGTCGTCGACGCCCGCGGTCAGCGTCTGGACCACCTTCAGGTTCCGCATGTGCTCCAGCGGTCCGACGCGCACCGACAGCCGCTTCATGTACGGCACGACGTACAGGACGCAGTCGGCCGGGTCGCCCGGGTACTCCTGGGTGCCGTCCTCACCCCCGTCGTAGAACAGATAGTCGGGCCCCTGCGGCAGGCCCTCGATCTCGTCCGGGGGGATGGGGAGCCACACGTCGCCGGTCACGTCGGCGGTCCTGGCAGCGGTGAGGTCAGCAGTCATGCTCCGGAGGCTATGTCAGGCGCCCGGTACGGCAGAGGTTAGGTTGGGGGGCCAGGAGAGGGAGGGTCACGACCAGGTGGAGCGCAGGACGATCGGCGCGGCGACGCTCGAGGTGGGGGCCGTCGGACTCGGATGCATGCCGATGAGCTGGGCGTACACCGGGTCGCGGCGGCGGGGCGACGAGTCGACGCGGACGGTGCACCGGGCGCTCGACCTCGGCACGACTCTGCTGGACACGGCCGACATGTACGGCCCGTTCACCAATGAGCTGCTGGTGGGGCGGGTGCTGAGGGAGCGCCGCGCGGAGGCGTTCGTCTCCACGAAGGTGGGCCTGCTGGTGGGCGAGCAGCACATCGTCGCCAACGGCCGCCCCGGCTATGTGAAGCGGGCCTGCGACGCCTCGCTGCGGCGGCTCCAGACCGACGTGATCGACCTCTACCAGTTGCACCGCGAGGACCCCGAGGTGCCCGTCGAGGAGACGTGGGGCGCGATGGCGGAGCTCGTCCAGGCCGGAAAAGTACGGTCGTTGGGGCTGTGCGCGGTGGGGGCGCGGGAGGGCCGCCGAC
>NZ_LIRK01000210.1 GCF_001419765.1 Streptomyces torulosus | reverse complement strand
GCCGCGGTCTCGGGGCGGTCGTGTCAGACGGTCGTGTGCTGGCGTGACGCCAGGTCGATGGCGATGGCGTCGGCTATCTCGCCGCTGCGGATGGCGATGTTGGACAGCAGCGAGGAGGCGAGGCCGTGGGTGTGCTCGGTGCCGCCCTGGAGGTAGATGCCGACGTTCAGCTCGGGCTTCGTGACGAGGCGGTAGTCGCGTTCGACCCGCAGGCGGCCCTCGTCGTCGCGCAGGCAGTACGGCGCCAGGTCGCCCAGGAGGGCGGTCGGGTCCATGGAGTCGTAGCCGGTGGCGAAGACGATCGCGTCGACGTCGAGGTCGTACACCGAGTCGTCGCGCACGGAGTGCATGGTGAGCCGGGCCCCGTCGGCGGTCTGGTCGACCCGCTGGACGCGGGACAGGTTGAGCAGGTGGAGGCGCTTGATCCGGGCCACCTCGTCGTCGTACGCGCGCTGGTAGAGGTCGCGGATGACCTCGTCGTCGGCGACGCCGTAGTTGGTGTTGCGGTGGTAGCGCCAGAACGACTCGCGGGTGCGGTCGGTGCCGCCGTAGTAGTCGTCGACGGCGTCGGCGTCGAAGATGCGGTTGGCGTAGGGGGTGTCGTCGGCGATCGAGTAGCCGTACGACGGCATGATCGCGTAGACCTCGGCGTCCGGGATCGTGTCGTAGACGAACCGGGTGATCTCGGCGGCGCTCTGGCCGGCGCCGACGACGGCGAACCGGCGGACCCGGCTCCGGTCGAGGGTGTTGAACCGGCCGAGGAACTCGGAGCTGTGCCAGACGCGTTCGCCGCGGTTGACTCCGTCGGGCATCTTCGGGACGAGGCCGGTGGAGATGACGAGGTTGCGGGCCTCGACGAGGCGGGTGCCGCCGCGCGGGCCGTTGTCCTTCACCTCGACGCGGACGGTGTCGACGGTGCCGCCGGCGTGTCCGTCGGGCAGGTGGACCGCGTTCACCTCGGAGTTGTAGGTGACACGGTCCGAGAAACTGGACTCGGCCCATTCGAGATAGTCGTGGAATTCGTTCCGGGTGGGGAAGAAGTTCTGGTTGTTCACGAACTGCGCGAGACGGCCCGCGGCGTGCAGATAGGCGATGAAGCTCCACTGGGAGGCCGGGTTGCGGAAGGTCGCCAGATCCTTCAGGAAGGAAATCTGCATCTTGGTGTCGGGAAGCAGCATGTTGCGGTGCCAGCCGAGTGACGGCTGCTTCTCGAAGAAGGCCGCGGTGAGCTGCTTCTCGTCCTTTCCGCGCTGCTCCTCCAGTGCGATGGCGAGCGAGAGGTTGGCCGGTCCGAAACCTATTCCCACGACCTCGTACGCTTCGGTGTTCGCTTCCATGAATTCTCCCGCAAGTGGTGTGCTGGAAAGGTACGTTGCGCCTTTTTGGAGCGTCAACGGCGGTACTGGGTGGACAGTTGAACTCAGTGGTGGACCGGGCAGCCCTTGATGGTGCCGGTCTTCTCCATGCGATCCATGAGTTCGGCCGTCTCGCGGTACTGGCTGGAGTCGCGCAGGGCGAAGTCCTCGCGGACCCGCTCGCGGATCTCCTCGTCCTGTTCCTGGCTGAGCTTGAACATGCCCTCGGCGCCGGTGATCTCGACGCGGAAGGCGCCCACCGCGGGCAGGATCGTCGCGAAGTAGTCGATGGAGCGGGACATGTCCCAGGCCTTGGCGGCGCCGAAGTCGCGCTCGTAGGCCTTGACGGTGTCCTTGCAGACCTCCAGGGAGTCCTCACCGGGGGCGGCGGCCTCGATCTTCTCGAAGACACCGTGGACGTGGACGGAGGTGAAGTCCCAGGTGGGGGCGGCCGGTGTGATGTCGTAGACCGTCGGCGACACATAGGCGTGCGGTCCGGTGAAGGTGATGAGGACGGGCGTGCCGTTCTCCAGGGCCGTCCAGTGCGGGTTCTCCCGGTTCATATGGCCGATGAGGCGGCCGCCGGCCAGGTTCTCGGTCCATGCGCCGGTCCACTCCGGGTCGCGGATCACGGGGAGGTGGGTGGCGTACGGGTCGGCGTCGGCGGGGCCGTTGGACACCAGCAGGGCGAAGGGGTTGAGGCGGATCAGCTCGGTCATCCACGAGCCGTCCGGCTCCCGGTACGGATCGGGAACGAACATTCGGACCTACCAATTCTCGGCGCGGGGCGCTTTCTGAGGGTTTTTCCGTCCCCGGGGCGTTCCTTGTGGGTGCGCCCCGGGGACGGATTCGCGGGGACCGGGGGGTAGGGGTCCCCGCGAGGGGGTCAGGACGGTTTGCCGTCCTGGGCCTTGTCGAGCTCGTCGAGCTTGTGGCCGATGACTTCCGCCATTCCGGCGGCGTGCGCCGGAAGGCACATCTCGTGGTGGGTGCTGTGGACGTCGTACGCCGTCAGCTCGCCGTCGACGTACGGTGCCCACTGGTCCGTGTAGGGCGCCTCGGGGTTCAGCGTCGCGTTGAAGAAGAGCACGTCGCCCGTGAAGACCGGCGGTGTGAAGTCCTTCAGCAGTTCGACGTGGTGGACCACGAACTCCGACGATGTCTCCAGGAGGCTTTCCTGGTCCGTTCCGCCGACGTTCCCGCCGAGCTCTCCGACGAATGCGCCGAGGAGGGTGCGCACCTGGGCCAGTTCGAGTTCCGGGTCGTTCGCGAAGTGGCCGCTCGGTGCCGCGTCGAGCAGACCGAGGAGGGCGACTTCGTGGCCCCTGCGCTGGAGTTCCGCGGCCATCGCGTGGACGACCGCCCCGCCGAAGGACCAGCCGATCAGATGGAACGGTCCCTCGGGCTGAATCGAGAGTATCTCCGTGACGTAATCCGTCACCAGGGATTCCAGCGAATTCGGCAGGGAATTCGACGGCGAGACCTGCTCCGGGGAATTCCCGGCCACCTGGTCCCGCACGGCGGACCACGCGGGCGACTGGATGCCGTACGCCGGCCGGTCGGCGGGCAGATGCCCGGCGAAGGACAGATAGGGCCAGGCGAGACCGCCGGTGAGGTGCACGAACCACAGGGGTTCGCGGTCCCCGCCCGGCTTGATGGTCAGGACGCGGGCGAACGGGTCGGTGTTCTCCCCCACCGCCTGCGTGCCGTGCGCGGCGAGCCCGGCCACCGTGGGCGCCTGGAACACCGCCCGCATGGGCAGCGACCAGCCGAGTTCCCGGCGGACGCGGCTGACGAGCCGGGCCGCGAGGAGGGAGTGGCCGCCCAGGGAGAAGAAGTCGTCGTCGATGCCGACCTTCTCCAGGCCGAGGACCTCCGCGAAGAGGGCCGCCAGGGCCTCCTCCCGGCCGGTGCGCGGCGCCCGGTACGCCTCGCCGGTGAACTCGGGCTCGGGCAGCGCCCGCTGGTCGAGTTTGCCGTTCGGGGCGAGCGGCAGCCGGTCCAGGTGGACGAACGCGGAGGGGACCATGAACTCCGGGAGCCGGCCCGCGGTGTGGGCCCGCAGCTCGTCGGTGTCGAGGTCGGCGCCGGGCACCACGTAGGCGACGAGACGCCGGCTGTTCCCGTACGGCTTCGCGACGACCACGGCCCGGTCGACGCCCGGGTGGGCCGTCAGGGCCGCCTCCACCTCGCCGGGTTCGACGCGGAAGCCGCGCACCTTGACCTGGACGTCGCCTCGGCCGGCGTACTCCAGCTGCCCGTCGGTGTTCCACCGGGCGAGGTCGCCCGTGCGGTACATGCGGGAGCCGGGCGGGCCGAACGGGTCGGCGACGAACCGGTCCGCGGTCAGCTCGGGGCGTCCCCGGTAGCCGCGTCCGACGTTCCCCGCGACGTACAGCTCCCCCACCGCGCCCGGCGGTACCGGGGTGAGCCCCGGACCGAGGATGTACGTCCGCATGTTGGCGAGCGGGGCGCCGATCGGGGCGCCGGCCGTGGCGTCGCCCACCTCGGCGAGGGTGGCGTAGAAGCTCTCCGTCTGGCCGTACGCGTTGATCACCCGGACGTCGGGGAAGGCCTCCCGGACCCGGCGTACGAGGCCGGAGGGCAGGCCCTCGCCCGCGAAGACCAGGGTGTCGACGGTGGTGGTGCCGGCGAGCTGGTCGACGAGTTCGGCGAAGACGGACGGGACGGTGCTGATGACGGAGCCCTGCCAGCGGTCCCGCTCCCCCAGGGCGAGCACGTCGCGGACGATCTCGACGGTGCCGCCGTGGGCGAGGGTGGTGAACAGCTCGAACACCGAGACGTCGAAGTTGACCGAGGTGCCCGCGAGCATCCGGCGGCCGGGCGCCATGCCCACCGGGCCGGCCAGCCGCAGCACGCCGTTGACCACGTTGGAGTGCGTGATCGCGACGCCCTTCGGGGTGCCCGTCGAACCGGAGGTGTACATCACGTACGCGAGGTTCTCCGGGTGGACCGGGCGACCGAGGTCCGTGTCGTCGGCCGGGAGGATCAGCTCGTCGACGTACAGCTTCGGCACGGTCGTCGGGGGCAGTACGGAGACCGTCCCCGAGTCGGTGAGGACCAGTTGGGGCCGGGCCTCGCCGAGGATGTACTCCAGGCGGTGACTCGGGTACTTGGGGTCGATCGGCAGGTAGGCGCCGCCGGCCTTCAGCACGGCCAGCAGGGCCACCGCCAGGCCCTCCGTGCGGGGCAGGGACACAGCGACCACGGTGTCCGGGCCGACGCCGTGGGCGACTAGCTCCCGGGCGAGCCGGTTGGCCGCCGCGTTCAGCCCCGCGTACGTCAGCGTCGTGTCGCCGTACTCCACGGCCGGCGCGTCCGGGGTGGCCGCGACCTGCCGCTCGACCAGTGCGGCGACGGTCAGCGCCGGGGTGTCGGCCGGGGTGCCGCTCAGTTCGGCGAGCCGCTCGTGCTCGGCCGGTTCGAGGAGGTCGACGCGGCCCACCGGGACCGACGGGTCGGCCGCCATCTGCCTGAGGACCCGCACGAGCCGGCCGCCGAGCGCCTCGACGGTGTCCTGGTCGAAGACGCCCCGCTGGTACTGGAGGACCAGCTGGAGGTGCGGGTCGGCGGCCGCCATCACCGTCAGCGGGTAGTGCGTGCCGGAGAAGGGGCGGATGCCGGTGAAGGCGATCCCGGCGGCGCTGTTGGCGGAGTCGATGCCCTCCTTGTCCACCGGGAACGACTCGAAGACCACGAGGGTGTCGAAGAGGGTGCTCAGCCCGGTCGTCCGGTGGATCTCGCTCAGCCCGTGGTGATGGTGGTCGAGGAGCGCGGCCTGGCGCCGCTGGAGCCCGGTGAGCAGGTCGGCGAGGGTGTCGCCGGGGCCGTACTCGACGCGCACGGGCAGGGTGTTGATGAAGAGTCCGACCATCGAGTCCACGTCGGTCACCGTCGGCGGCCGCCCGGAGACGGTCGCGCCGAACATGACGTCCTCGCGGTTCGTCAGCCGGCCCAGCACGACCGCCCAGGCGCCCTGGACGAGCGTGTTGACGGTGATGCCGAGTTCGGAGGCACGGCGGTTGAGGGCGCGGGCCTCGTCGAGCGGCAGTCGTACGTCGAGCTGGCCGACACCGGGGTCACCGCCGTCCGTGGCCGGGTCCGCCTCCGCGTCGCCGGCCGGGGCGGGCGGCGCGAGGAGAGTGGGTTCCTCCACGCCCGCCAGTTCCGCCGCCCAGGCGCGGGCCGTCTCCGCCTCGTCCTGGCGGGACAGCCAGGTGAGGAAGTCCTTGAAGCCGCGGGTGCGGGGCAGGACGGCCGGGTCGCCGGCGGAGCCGTACAGGTGGAGCAGGTCCTGCATCAGGATCGGGAAGGACCAGCCGTCGAACAGCACATGGTGGGCGGTGAGGACCAGTTCGGAGCGGTCGTCGGTCATCCGGACCAGGGACAGCCGCAGCAGCGGCGGGGCCGCCGGGTCGAAGTGGGCGGTGTGGTCCTCGGCGAGGAACCGCTCGAACGCCTCCTCCCGCTCCCGCTCCGGGAGTGCGCGCAGGTCGACCTCCCGCCAGGGGAGGCGGACGCCGTCCACGACCGCCTGGACCTGCCGTCCGGCGGAGTCCGTCACGAACGCCACCCTGAGGTTCGGGTAGCGGTCGAGTACGGCCTGGCCCGCGGCCCGCATGCGCCCCGGGTCGATACGGCCGGAGACATGGAAGGCGATCTGCATCTGGTACGCGTCGTGTGCCGCGTCGTCGTCCAGGAGGGACTGGAAGAGCAGGCCCGACTGGAGCGCGGTGAGCGGCCAGACGTCGGTGAGGCCGGGGTACGTCTCCTCCCACTGCTCGATGTCCCGCTGGGTCACGTCGACGAGGGGCAGGTCGGAGGGGGTGAGCCCGCCGGCCGTCGGGTCCTCGGTGACATGGGTGGTGATCGCCTTCAGGGCGTCCGACCAGAGGGACATGAGGTCCTCGACCTCGGTGCGGGTGAGGACGCCGGCCGGGAAGCCGACGGAGGCGTCGAGCTGGGCGCCGAGGTCGGTGTCGATAACCGCCGAGTTGATCTCGACGGTGGTCATGGCGGGCATGCCGCCCAGGTCCGGGGAGAGGGCCACGTCGGGGAGCTGGGTCCAGCCGAGGTTGCGGAGTTCCTCCGGCATGTCGGCGGAGGAGAAGCGGCCGAGGTAGTTGAACCCGATCTGCCCGGCGGCGCCGAGAGCGCCGAGGTCGGCCGCGGTCCCCTCGTTCAAGTAGCGCAGCAGGCCGTAGCCCAGGCCCTTGTCCGGGATCGCGAGGAGTTGCTCCTTGACGGACTTCACCACCGCGCCTGTCGTGGCACCGCCCTCGAACGCCTCGTCCACGTCGAAGCCCGTCGTGTCCAGGCGGACCGGGTACATGCTGGTGAACCAGCCGATCGTGGAGGAGAGGTCCGCGCCGGGGACGACGTCCTGTTCACGGCCGTGGCCTTCGAGGCGGACCAGCGTCGACGGCTCGTCCACCCCCCTGCCGCGGCGCCACTTGGTCACCGCGAGGGCGAGGGCCGCGAGGAGGGCGTCGTTGACGCCGCCGTGGAAGGCCGCCGGGACCTTCGTCAGGAGGGCCTCGGTGACCTCCACCGGGAGGCGGAGCGAGACGTGGTCCATGGTGGAGCGGGTGTCGGCGGCCGGGTCCAGCGGGCGGGAGCCCAGCAGGGGGTCGGGGCCGTCGAGGATGCCCCGCCACAGCTCCAGTTCGGCCGTGCGCTCCGGTGAGCCGGCCTCCTCGATCAGGGCGTGCGTCCAGCGGCGTACGGAGGTGCCGACCGACGGGAGTTCCGCCGTGCCGTTCTCCTTCAGCTGCTTCCACGCCTCGGCGAGGTCGGGGAGCAGGATGCGCCAGGAGACGCCGTCGACGACCAGATGGTGCAGGGCGATGAGGAGCCGGCCGGGGATCTCCGGGTCGGCCGGGTCGAACCACACGAACTGGGCCATCACCCCGGCCGCCGGGTCCAGTCGGCCGGTGGCCGCGTCGAGTTCGGCGGCGGCCGTGCGCAGCCAGGTCTCGTCCCAGGTCCCGTCGCAGGCGACGCGCCGGATCAGTGAGGCGGTGTCGGTGGAGCCCGCCGGGGTGACCTCCAGGCTCGCGCCGGTCAGCCGGGACCGGAGCAGGTCGTGGCGGTCGAACACGGCGTCGAGGGTGGCGATGAGGCCGGACCGGTCGATGCCGAGGGGCAGTTCCAGCGGGAGGGACATGGAGAAGCGGTCGAAGTCGCCGCCGAGTTCCAGCATGTACTGGGCGATCGGCAGCAGCGGCAGGGTGCCCGTGCCGCCGCCCTCGAACTCCTTCAGGAGCACGGCGGTGCCGGTGGTGCGGGCCACGCGGGCGAGTTCGGCGACCGTGCGGTGCTCGAAGATCTCGCGCGGGCTGACCTCGACGCCCTGGGCGCGGGCCCGGGTGACGACCTGGATGGAGCGGATGGAGTCGCCGCCGACGGCGAAGAAGTCGTCGTCGATGCCGACCCGGCCGTGGCCGAGGACATCGGCGTACACGGCGGCGAGGATCTCCTCCTCCGGGGTGCGGGGCGCCCGGTACTCACCGCCGCTGAACTCGGGTTCGGGCAGCGCCTTGGTGTCGAGCTTGCCGTTCGGGGCGAGCGGCAGCCGGTCGAGGACGACGAAGGCGGCCGGGACCATGAACTCGGGGAGCCGGTCGGAGACGAACGAGCGCAGGTCGCGTGAGGTGAGTCCGGCGGTGAGGTCGAAGTCGGTGCCGCCGAGCTGTCCGGCGCCGTCACCGTCCGTCCCCGCGTCCGCCGGGACCACGTAGCCGACGAGCTGTTTGGTCTTGCCGTGCTCGCGGACCACGACCGCCGCCTGGGCGACGCCGGGGTGCGCGGTGATCGCGGCCTCGACCTCGCCGGGCTCGATGCGGAAGCCCCGCACCTTGACCTGGGAGTCGGCGCGTCCCGCGTACTCCAGCTGCCCGTCGGCGTTCCAGCGGGCGAGGTCGCCCGTGCGGTACATCCGGGAGCCGGGCGGGCCGAACGGGTCGGCGACGAACCGCTCGGCGGTCAGGTCGGGCCGGCCGCGGTAGCCGCGGCTGACATCACCGGCGATGTACAGCTCGCCGACCACGCCCACGGGCGCCGGGGTGAAGCCCGGTCCGAGGACGTACGCCCGCATGTTGCCGAGCGGGGTGCCGATGGGGGCGCTGCCGGTGCCGCCGGCCGCCGCCGTGCCGTTCGCGGTGTGGGTGGTGGCGTAGAACGACTCGGTCTGGCCGTAGGCGTTGACGACGCGGACGCCGGGGATCTGCTCGCGCATCCGCTCCACCAGGGCGGTGGGCAGGGCCTCGCCGGCGAAGACGACCGTCTCGACGGTGAGGCGGCCGGCGAGCTGGTCGAGCAGCTCGGTGAAGGCCGACGGCACGGTGGAGATCATCGTGCCGTTCCAGCTGTCGCGTTCGCCGAGGACGAGGACGTCCCGGACGATCTCGGCGCTGCCGCCGACGCTGAGCGTCGTGAACAGTTCGAAGACGGACACGTCGAAGTTGATGGAGGTGCCCGCGAGGATCCGCGAGCCCTTCTTCACGCCGACCCTCGGGATCAGCCGCAGCACACCGTTGACGATGTTGTGGTGGCTGAGGGACACACCCTTCGGCACACCGGTCGAGCCCGAGGTGTACATGACGTACGCCAGGTTCTGCGGGTGGGCGGTGACCGGCAGGTTGTCCGGGGAGCGGTCGGTGAGGTCGAGCCGGTCCAGATACAGCTTCGGCAGGTCCGTCTCGGGGAGTACCGACACGGTCTCGGTGTCCGTGAGGACGAGGGCCGGGGCCGCCTCGGTGAGGATGTGGTCCAGGCGGTGGCTCGGGTACTTGGGGTCGATCGGCAGGTAGGCGCCGCCCGACTTGAGGACGGCGAGCAGAGCGACCGCGAGGTCGGCGGTGCGCGGCAGGGACACCGCGACCAGGGTCTCGGGGCCGACGCCGTGGGCGACGAGTTCGCGGGCGAGCCGGTTGGCGCGGGCGTTCAGCTCCCAGTAGGCGAGCGTGGTGTCGCCGGAGACGATCGCCACCGCGTCCGGGGTGGCGGTGACCTGCTTCTCGACGAGTTCGGCGACCGTGAGGTGCGGGGTCGGCTCGGCGGTGTCGTTGAAGCGGTGCAGCACCTGGTCGCGCTCGGCCTCGTCGAGGAGGTCGACCGCGCCGACGCGGGCCGCCGGGTCGGCGACGAGCTGGCGCAGCACCCGGACGAACCGGTCGGCGACGCGCTCGGCCGTCTCCCGGTCGAACAGGTCGGAGGCGTACTCCAGCAGGCCCTCGACCTCGCGTCCGTCCGGTCCCGTCACCTCGGTGAGGTTGAAGAACAGGTCGAACTTGGCGGTCCCGGTCGGCGTCGGCACGTACGCGACGTTCAGGCCCGGCAGGTCGAAGTCGGCCTGCGCGAAGTTCTGCCAGGCGAACATGACCTGGAACAGCGGGTGGTAGGCCGTGGACCGCTCGGGGTTGAGCAGTTCCACCAGGCGCTCGAAGGGGGCGTCCTGGTTGGCGTACGCGGCCAGGGCCTTGTCGCGGACCTGGGCGATCAGCTCCTCGAAGGTGGGGTTGGCGGACAGTTCGGCGCGCAGCACCCAGGTGTTGACGAAGAAGCCGACCAGGTCGGCGAGGGCCTCGTCGGTGCGGCCGGCGATCGGGGAGCCGATCGGGATGTCGTCGCCGCCGCCGAGCTGGTGCAGCAGCACCGCGAGGACGGACTGCATGACCATGGACACGGTCACGTCGTGCTCGCGGGCCAGCTTCTCCACGGCGACGAGGAGGTCGTCGTCGAGGCGGAAGTCGAGCATCTCGCCCCGGTAGCTCGCCTTCGGCGGGCGCGGCCGGTCCACGGGCAGCCTCAGCGGCTGCGGTACGGCGGCCAGTTCGCGCCGCCAGTACGAGGACTGCGCGGCGAGCACGCTGTCCGGGTCGGTGGCGTCGCCGAGCAGGTCCCGCTGCCAGATCGTGTAGTCGGCGTACTGCACGGGCAGTTCGGCGAACTCGGGCGTGAGGCCCTCGCGGCGGGCCGCGTAGGCGGTGGAGATGTCCCGGATCAGCGGGGCCATCGACTCGCCGTCGCTCGCGATGTGATGGATGAGCAGGGTCAGGATGTGCTCGCCCGGTCCGACGCGCAGGATGCCCGCCTTGACGGGGACGTCATGGGCGAGGTCGAAGTGGTGCCGGGCCGCGCGGGCGACCGCGTCCGCCACGTCGTCCGCCGCCACCTCGACGACCGGGACGGCGAGGCTGTACTGCCCCGGCTCCAGGACGACCTGGTAGGCCGTGCCGTCCACGTCCTCCGCGTACACGGTGCGCAGACTCTCGTGCCGGGCCACGACGTCCCGGATCGCCTCGGCGAGCGCCTCGGTGTCCAGGTCGCCGGTGAGCCGCAGCGCCATCGGGATGTTGTACGTCGCCGAGGGGCCCTCGAACCGGTCGATGAACCACAGCCGGCGCTGGGCGAACGACAGCGGCAGCTTCTCGGGGCGGGTGCGCAGGCGCCGCAGCGGGGTGCGGACGGTGTCGCCGGAGGACAGCTGTGCCGTGAGCTCGGCGACCGTCGGCGAGCCGAAGACCACCTTGATCGGGATCTCCACGCCCAGTTCGGTGCGGATGCGGCTGATCAGACGGGTGGCGAGGAGCGAGTGGCCGCCCAGGTTGAAGAAGTTGTCGTCGATGCCGACCTCGTCCACGCCGAGAACCTCGGCGTACAGCCGGGCGAGGATCTCCTCCCGCTTGGTGCGCGGCGCCCGGTAGGGCACTCCGGCGAACTCGGGGGCGGGCAGCGCGGCCCGGTCGAGCTTGCCGTTCGGCATCAGCGGCAGCCGGTCGAGGACGACGTAGGCGGCCGGGACCATGAACTCGGGGAGCTTGCGGGCCGCGTGGGCGCTCAGCTCGTCGGCGTCCACCGCGTCGGGCGCGGTGGGCACGACGTACGCCACGAGGACCTTGCCGGCGTTGGTTCCGCGCCCGTTGCGGGCGATCACCGCGGCCTGGGTCACCTGGGGGTGGGAGGCGAGGGCGGCCTCGACCTCGCCGGGTTCGATACGGAAGCCGCGCACCTTGACCTGGGTGTCGCCCCGGCCGAGGTACTCGATCTGCCCGTCCTCGGTCCAGCGGGCCAGGTCACCCGTGCGGTACATCCGGGAGCCGGGCTCGCCGAGCGGGTCGGCCACGAAACGGTCGGCGGTCAGGTCGGGCCGTCCGCGGTAGCCGCGGCCCAGGTTCCCGGCGACGTACAGCTCGCCGACGGCGCCCGGCGGTACGGGGGTGAGGCCCGCGCCGAGGACGTACGCCCGCATGTTGGGCAGCGGGGTGCCGACGGGCGCGCTGCCCGTGCCGTCCCAGTCGCCCGCGTCGAAGGTGGTCGCGTAGAAGCTCTCCGTCTGCCCGTAGGCGTTGACGACGCGGACGCCGGGGAACGCCTCGCGGACCCGGGAGACGAGCGTCGACGACAGGGCCTCGCCCGCGAAGACGACCGTGTCCATGGAGGTGCGGTCGGCGATCTGGTCGAGGAGTTCCGCGAACGCCGACGGCACCGTGCTGACGACGGCCCCCCGCCAGTGGTCGCGCTCGCCGAGGACCAGGACGTCCCGGACGATCTCGGCCGTGCCGCCGTGGACGAGCGTGGTGAACAGCTCGAACGCGGAGACGTCGAAGTTGATCGACGTACCGGCGAGGACCTTGGAGCCGGCCTGGATGCCCATGCGGGCGGCGAGCCCCAGCACACCGTTGACGACGTTGGCGTGGGTGATGGCGACGCCCTTGGGCGTGCCGGAGGAGCCCGAGGTGTACATCACGTACGCGAGGTTCTGCGGATGGACCGGGCGGCCGAGGTCGCTGTCGTCGGCGGGCAGATCCAGCTCGTCGACGTACAGCTTCGGCGTGTCGGTGTCCGGCAGCACCGCGACCGTCTCCGCGTCCGTGAGGACCAGGGTCGGGCGGGCCTCACCGAGGATGTACTCCAGGCGGTGGCTCGGGTACTTCGGGTCGATCGGCAGATAGGCGCCGCCCGCCTTCAGCACCGCCAGCAGGGCCACGGCCAGCTCCGTCGAGCGGGGCAGGGACACGGCGACGACGGTCTCCGGGCCCACACCGCGGTCGACGAGGAGCCGGGCGAGCCGGTTGGCGCGGGAGTTGAGCTGCTCGTACGTCGTCCGGGCGCCCTCGCAGACGAGCGCGATCGAGTCCGGGGTCGCCGCGGCCTGCTTCTCGATGAGCCGGGTGACGGTCGTGTCGGGGCGGGGCGCTGTGGTGCCGCTCAGCTCCAGCAGACGCTCGTGCTCGGCCGGCTCCAGGAGGTCGACCAGACCGACGGGCAGGGCCGGGTCGTCCGCCAGCTGCCGCAGGACGAGGGCGAGCCGCGCCGCGTACGACTCCACGGCGGCCCGGTCCAGGACGTGCTCCTGGAACTGGAGGGCGAGCCGCAGATGCGGGTCGGCGTCCGCCATCACGGTCAGCGGGTAGTGGGTGCCCGTGGAGGGGCGGATGGTGGTGAAGGCGATCCCTGCCGCCGCGTTGGCCTCGTCGAGGCCGGCCCGGTCCACCGGGTACGACTCGAAGACGACCAGGGTGTCGAAGAGGGAGCTGAGGCCGGTGCTCTGCTGGATCTCGCTCAGACCCTGGTGGTGGTGGTCGAGCAGCGCGGCCTGCCGCCCCTGGAGCGCGGTGAGGACGTCGGCGAGGGAGTCTCCGGGGGCGTACTCGACGCGGACGGGCAGCGTGTTGATGAACAGGCCCACCATCGAGTCGACGTCCGGCACCGCCGGGGGCCGCCCGGAGACGGTCGCGCCGAACACGACGTCCCGGCGTCCGGTGAGCCGGCCGAGCAGTACCGCCCAGGCGCCCTGCACCAGGGTGTTGACGGTGACGCCCAGCTCCGAGGCGCGGCGGGTGAGCCTGCGCACCTCGTCCAGGGGCAGGGGCACGTCGACGGAGCCGATGCCCTGGCTGCCGGTGGCGGGGGCGCCGCCCCGCACGAGCAGGGTGGGCTCCTCGACACCCTCCAGTTCGCGGGCCCAGGCCTGCCGGGACGCCTCGTGGTCCTGGCGGTCGAGCCAGGTGAGGAAGTCCTTGAAGCCGCGGACGCGGGGCAGGACCGAGGGGTCGCCGCCGGAGCCGTACAGGTGGAGGAGGTCCTTCATCAGGTGCGGGAAGGACCAGCCGTCGAAGAGGACGTGGTTGGCGGTGAGGACCAGCTCGGAGGTCTCGCCCGTCATCCGGACGAGGGTCATGCGGAGCATCGGCGGGACCGCCGGGTCGAACGCCTGCGCGTGGTCCGCGGTGAGGAACCGCTCGAAGGACTCCTCGCGCTCCTCCTCGGGGAGGTGGGTCAGGTCGATCTCCCGCCAGGGGAGTTCGACGCCGTCCACGATGACCTGGGCCTGGCGGCCGGCGGAGTCGGTGACGAACGCGGCCCGCAGGTTCGGGTGCCGGTCCAGGACGGCCTGGCCCGCCGTGCGCATGCGCTCCGCGTCGACCTCGCCGGTGACGTGGAACGACATCTGCATCTGGTAGGCGTCCCAGGAGTCGTCGTTCAGCATCGTGTGGAACAGCAGGCCCGACTGGAGGGCCGTGAGCGGCCACACGTCGGTGAGGCCGGGGTAGGTCTCCTCCCACCGCTCGACGTCCTGCTGGGTGACGTCCACGAGGGGCAGGTCGGAGGGGGTGAGACCACCGGCGTCCTCCTGGCCGGCGTGCCGGGCGAGGGCGGTCAGCGCGGTGAACCACAGGTCCACCAGCTCCTCGACGTCCTCCTTCGCGAAGAGGGTCGCCGGGAAGCCGATGCCGGCGTCCAGCCGGGCGCCGTCCTCCGTGTCGACGACCAGGGAGTTGATCTCCAGGGACGACATGGCGGGCATGTCCTCGTCGAGGGGCGCGGAGAGCTCGCGGAGCTGCGTGAAGCCATTGCCCCGCAGATGCTCGGGCATGTCGGCGGAGGAGAAACGGCCGAGGTAGTTGAAGCCGATCTGGCCGGTGGAGCCGAGCGCGTTCAGGTCGGCCGCGGTCGCCTCGTTCAGGTAGCGCAGCAGGCCGTAGCCCAGGCCCTTGTCCGGGATCGACAGGAGCTGTTCCTTGACGGCCTTCACAGCGGCTCCTGCCGCCCTGCCGCCCTTGAACGCCTCGTCCAGGTCGATGCCCGCGACGTCCAGGCGGACCGGGTACAGGCTGGTGAACCAGCCGATCGTGGAGGAGAGGTCGGCGCCGGGGACCACGTCCTGTTCGCGGCCGTGGCCCTCCAGCTTGATCAGGGTGGAGGACTCGTAGACGCTCCGCGCGCGGCGCCACTTGGTGACGGCCAGGGCGAGGGCCGCGAGGAGCCCGTCGTTGACGCCTCCGTGGAAGGCGGCCGGGACGGTGGTGAGGAGGGCCTCGGTGACGTCGGCGGGGAGCTGGACGCGGACGAAGTCGAGGGAGCCGCGGGTGTCGACGGCGGGGTCCAGCGGTCGGTGCGAGAGCAGCGGGTCGGGCCCGTCGAGGACCCGCTTCCACAGGTCCAGCTCGGCCGTGCGCTCCGGGGAGCGGGCCTCCTCGATCAGGGCGTGCGTCCAGCGGCGTACGGACGTGCCGGCGGCCGTCAGCTTCGCCCGGCCCCGCTCCTTGACCTGCTGCCAGGCGGCGGCGAGGTCGGGCAGGAGGACGCGCCAGGAGACGCCGTCGACGACGAGGTGGTGCAGGGCGATGATCAGGCGGCCGGGGGCCTCCGGGTCGGCCGGGTCGAGCCACACGAACTGGGCCATGACCCCGGCGGCCGGGTCCAGACGGCCGGTCGCCGCGTCGAGTTCGGCGGCCACCAGCTCGTCCGCGGCCTGCGAGCCGTCGCAGCCGACGCGGCGCAGCAGGGTGTCCGCGTCCACGGTGCCCGGCGCGCCGACGATCATCCGGCGGGCCCCGGCGTCGAGCCGTGAGCGCAGGATGTCGTGGCGGTCGAGGACCGCGTCGAGGGTGGCGACCAGGCCGGCGCGGTCGATGCCGAGGGGGAGTTCGGCGAGGACGGCCATGGAGAAGCGGTCGTGGGAGCCGCCGAGTTCGAGCATGTACTCGGCGATCGGCAGCAGCGGGAACGCGCCGGTGCCGCCGCCCTCGTACTCCTCCAGGACGACGGAGGCCGTGGACTGCTCGGAGGCGACGGCGGCCAGTTCCGCGGCCGTCCGGCGCTCGAAGATCTGCCGGGGGGTGACCTCGACGCCCTGGGCGCGGGCGCGGGAGACGACCTGGATGGAGCGGATGGAGTCGCCGCCCACGGCGAAGAAGTCGTCGTCGACGCCGACGCGTTCGAGGCCGAGGACCTCGGCGTACACCTCGGCGAGGATGCGCTCGCGCTCGGTGCCGGGGGCCCGGTAGGCGCCCGCGGTGAACTCCGGCTCGGGCAGCGCCTTGCGGTCGAGCTTGCCGTTCGGGGCGAGCGGCAGCCGGTCGAGGACGACGAACGCGGACGGGACCATGAAGTCCGGGAGCCGCTGCCCCACGAAGGCCCGCAGGTCGGCGGTCTCGACGCCGGCGCGCAGGTCGGTGCTGGTGGAGTCGCTGCTGTAGGCGGGGACGACATAGCCGACGAGCTGCTTGGTGGTGCCGTGGGCGCGGGCGACGACGGCGGCCTGGGCGATGCCCGGGTGCGCGGTCAGCGCGGCCTCGACCTCGCCGGGCTCGATGCGGAAGCCGCGCACCTTGACCTGGGTGTCGCCGCGGCCGAGGTACTCCAGCTGGCCCTCGGCGTTCCAACGGGCGAGGTCGCCCGTGCGGTACATGCGGGAGCCGGGCGGCCCGTACGGGTCGGCCACGAAGCGGTCGGCGGTCAGCTCGGCGCGGCCGTGGTAGCCGCGCGCCACGTTGCCGGCGACGTACAGCTCGCCCGCCACGCCCTGCGGTACGGGGGTGAGGCCGGGGCCGAGGACGTAGACGCGCATGTTGCCCAGCGGGGTGCCGATGGGCGCGCTGCCCTCGCCGTGCCAGCGGCGGCTCTCGTCGATGGCGAACGCGGTGGCGTAGAAGCTCTCGGTCTGGCCGTAGGCGTTGACGATCCGTACGTCGGGGAACGCCTCGCGGACCCGGGCGGCGAGCGTCGAGGAGAGCGCCTCGCCCGCGAAGACGAGGGTGTCGACGCTGGTGGTGTCCGCGATGTGGTCCATCAGCTCGGCGAAGACGGACGGGACGGTGCTGACGAGGCTGCCGTTCCAGCCCTCGCCCCGGGCCGCGCGCTCGCCGAGGACGAGGACGTCGCGGACGAGTTCGACGGTGCCGCCGTGGGTGAGCGTCGTGAAGATCTCGAAGACCGACACGTCGAAGTTGATGGAGGTGCCCGCGAGGGTCCGCGAGTCCTTGCCCATGTCGACGCGCTCGGCGAGCTGGAGGACGCCGTTGACGATGTTGTGGTGGGAGAGGGAGACGCCCTTCGGGGTGCCCGTCGAGCCCGAGGTGTACATGACGTACGCCAAGTTGTGCGGGTGGGCGCCGGTGGAGAGGTTCCCGGCCGGTTCCCCGGACAGGTCCAGCTCGTCGACGTACAGCTTCGGGGCGTCCGTCCCCGGCAGCACGGAGACCGTCGCGGAGTCGGTGAGGACCAGGTGAGGGCGGGCCTCGTCGAGGATGTACTCCAGGCGGTGGCTCGGGTACTTGGGGTCGATCGGCAGATAGGCGCCGCCGGACTTCAGCACCGCGAGCAGCGCCACCACGAGGTCGAGGGAGCGGGGCAGGGACAGCGCGACGACCGTCTCGGGGCCGACGCCGTGCTCGACGAGGACGTGGGCCAACCGGTTGGCGCGGGCGTTGAGTTCGCCGTACGTCAGGGAGGTGCCCTCGTGGACGACGGCCTCGGCGTCGGGGCTGAGGGCGACCTGCTCCTCGACCAGCCGGGCCAGGGTGACCATCGGGGTCTGCTCGGCGGTGGCGTTCATCTCGACGAGGAAGCGCCGGCGCTCGGCCGGGTCCAGGGTGTCGACGGCGCCGACCGGGAGGGCCGGGTCGGCCATCAGCTGCCGCAGGACGCGGACGAAGCGGGCGCCGATCGACTCGGCGGTGGACCGGTCGAACAGGTCGAGGGCGTACTCGATGGTGCCGCGCGCGCCCTGCCCGTCGTGGTGCCGGGCGATGTTGAACTCCAGGTCGAACTTGGAGGTCTTGGTGTCGAGCTGCTCGAAGTCGAGGCGGGCGTCGAGGCCGGGCAGGTCCAGCTCGGGGCGGGTGATGTTCTGCCAGGCGAACAGCACCTGGAACAGCGGGTTGTAGGCGGTGGAGCGCTCGGGGCTGAGCCGGTCCACCAGCATCTCGAAGGGGGCGTCCTGGTTGTCGTAGGCGTTCAGGGCCCGCTCGCGGACCTGCTCCAGGACGTCCTCGAAGGTGGGGTTGCCGTCCAGGCGGACGCGCAGCACCCAGGTGTTGACGAAGAAGCCGACCAGGTCGGCGAGGTCCTCGTCGCCGCGGCCCGCGATCGGGGAGCCGATCGGGATGTCGTCGCCGCCGCCGAGCTGCTGGAGCAGCACCGCGAGGACGGACTGCAGGACCATCGACACGCTCAGTCCGCGCTCGGTCGCCAGTTCCTCGACCTGGGCGAGGAGTTCCGGCTCCAGCTCGAACTCGACGGTGTCGCCGCGGTGGCTGGCCACCGAGGGGCGGGTGCGGTCCAGGGGCAGCTGGAGCGGCTGGGCCAGGCCGGCCAGCTCGTCCTCCCAGTGGGCGAGCTGGCGGGAGACCAGGCTGTCGGGGTCGTTCTCGTCGCCGAGCAGCTCCCGCTGCCAGAGCGCGTAGTCGGCGTACTGGACGGGCAGTTCGGGGAACTCGGGGGCGCGGCCCTCGCGGCGGGCCCGGTAGGCGAGGCTCAGGTCCCGCAGCAGCGGGGCGCCGGACTCTCCGTCGGCGGCGATGTGGTGGAAGAGCAGCAGCAGGACGTGCCGGTCCGGGGCCTGCCGCAGGATGCGGGCGCGCACCGGGATCTCGGCGTACAGGTCGAAGGTGTACGAGACGGCCTCGGCGATGGCCTCGGGGAGCCGCTCGGGCTCGACGTCCACGACGGGGATGTCGGGCCGGATCTCCTCCGGCGGAAGTATTCGCTGGTAGGGGATGCCGTCCTCGTCGTAGAGGATCGTGCGCAGGCTCTCGTGGCGGCCGATCACATCGCGGATCGAGGCGGCGAGGGCGCGGGTGTCGAGCTCTCCGGTGAGGTGGAGGGCGAGGGGCACGTTGTAGGTGGCAGAGGGGCCCTCGAAGCGGTCGATGAACCAGAGCCGACGCTGGGCAAACGACAACGGGATCACTTCGGACTACTCCTTGTTCATTCTGCGCAGACGGGGCCTGCTCGGGCTGGACGCGGGGGATCCGGCGGATCCGGCGGCCGCGGGGGCGGCCGCGATGTGGTCGGCGAGCTGGGCGAGGGTGGGGCTGGAGAAGATCGTCTTGATGGACACTTCGGTACCGAGCTGCTTGCGGATGCGGCTCTTGATCCGCGTCGCCAGCAGCGAGGTCACGCCCAGGTTGAAGAAGTTGTCGTGGACGCCGATCCGTTCGGGCTCGGTGCCGAGGACGTCCGCGAACAGGTCCCGCAGGGCCTGCTGGGCCGCGGGGAGGGGAGCGGAGTCGGCGGTGGCCGCCGTCGCGCTGTCCGCCGTGCTGTCGGTGGCGCTGTCCGCCGCCGGGTCCGCCTTGCGGTCCGTCGCGGTTTCTGTCGCGGCGACGATCGGCTCGCCCAGGTCCAGGGCGCCCACCGGGTGGGCCGGGTCGGTGGCCAGGGCGGCCAGCACGGTGTGGAGGCCGCCGGCGATCCGGTCGGCGGTGGCCTGGTCGAGCACACCCCGCTGGTACTGGAAGGTGAGCCGCAGCCGGGGTTCGGTGTCGGCGATCAGGGTGAGCGGGTAGTTGGAGCCGCCCAGCGAGCGGGTCCCGTCGAGGGTGAGGCGGGCGGCGGCAGCGGCCTCGGCGAGCGCGGACTCGTCGGCGGGGAACGCCTGGTAGACGAGCAGCGTGTCGAAGAGGGCGCCGAGACCGGTGGCCTCGTACAGACCGCTCAGGGACTGGTGATGGTGGTCGAGCAGCTCGGTCTGCCGCTCCTGGAGGCCGGTCAGCACCGTGCCGAGACCGTCCTCGGGGGCGTACCGCACCCGTACGGGCAGGGTGTTGATGAACAGCCCGACCATCGACTCGACGCCGGGCAGCCCCGGCGGCCGGCCGGAGACGGTCGCCCCGAACAGCACGTCGTCGCGTCCGGTGAGCCGGCCGAGGACGACGGCCCAGGCGCCCTGGACCAGGGTGTTGAGGGTGACGCCCAGTTCCCCGGCACGACGGCCCAGCAGTGCGGCCTCCTCGTCGGTGAGGGGGACGGCCGCGGTGCCGATCTCGGAGCCGGACGCCTCGTCGCGGGCGACGGCCGTGCCGGCGAGCAGCGTCGGACGGTCCACGCCGTCGAGTTCGGCGGCCCAGGCCGCCGCCGCCTCCCGCTGGTCCTGCCGGGCGAGCCAGGCGAGGTGGTCGCGGAAGCCGCGCACCGGCGGGAGGGGCGCCTGGTGGCCGTGCGAGGCGTACAGGCGGAGCAGGTCCCGGGCGAGGACCGGCTCGGACCAGCCGTCGAGGAGCGCGTGGTGCAGGGTGAGGACGAGGGCGGCCTGTTCGGCGCCCAGCCGGATCAGCGTCATCCGCACCAGGGGCGGGGTGGCGAGGTCGAAGGGCACGGCCTGGTCCTCGGCGAGGAACCGCTCGAACGCCTCCTTCCGCTCCTCGGGCACCAGGGTCCTCAGGTCCAGCTCCTGCCAGGGGAGCTGGACGCCGTCCACCACCAGCTGCACCAGATCGCCCTGGGTGTCCGGGGCGAAGGCGGCGCGCAGCGCGGGGTGCCGGTCGAGCAGGCCCTGCCCGGCCTCCCGCATCCGCGCGGGGTCGACCCGGCCGGAGAAGGTGAACACCGTCTGCATGCGGTACGCGTCGTAGCCGCTGTCGCTGAGCATCGACTCGAACAGCATCCCGGACTGCATCGGCGTCAGGGGCCATACGTCGGACAGGTTCGGGTGACGCTCGCGGAAGGCGGCGAGGTCCTCGTCGCTCAGCTGGACCAGGGGGCCCGACACATCGTCGTACGTCTCGGTGGGTGTGCCGGCGTGCGGGGCGAGCCGCGCCACCGTGCGGTGGGTGAGCAGCTGCCGCTGGGTGATCTCCAGGCCCCGGGTGCGGGCCTCGGCGACCACCTTGACGGAGCGCAGCGAGTCACCGCCGATGGCGAGGAAGTCGTCGTCGGCGCCGACCCGGTCGAGGCCCAGCACCTGGGCGTAGACCTCGGCGAGGATCCACTCCCGCTCGCCCTCGGGCTCCCGGTACTCGCCGCCGGTGAACACCGGCTCGGGCAGCGCCTTGCGGTCGAGCTTGCCGTTGGGCGACAGCGGAAGCGTGTCGAGGAACATGAAGGACGCCGGGACCATGAACTCGGGCAGCCGCTCGGCGGCCACGGCCTTCAGCTCGTCGGCGGTGACACCGGCGCCGGGCGCCGCGCCGGCCGGGCCCGCGTCCGCCACCAGGTAGGCGACCAGCTGCCGCCCCTCGTGGGCGACGACCGCGGCCTGCCGTACGGCCGGGTGGGCGAGCAGCACGGACTCGATCTCGCCGAGTTCGATGCGCAGCCCGCGCAGCTTGACCTGGTGGTCGGTGCGTCCGAGGTACTCGACCTCGCCGTCGGCGGTCCACCGGGCGAGGTCGCCGGTGCGGTACATCCGCGTCCCGGCGGGCCCGTACGGGTCGGCGAGGAAGCGGTCGGCGGTGATCTCGGGGCGGCCCAGGTAGGCGCTCGCCAGCTGGACGCCCGCGAGGTACAGCTCGCCGGGCTCGCCGACCGCGACGGGCCGCAGTTCGGCGTCGAGGACGTACAGCCGGGTGTTCCACACCGGCTTCCCGATCGGTACGGGGCCGTCGGCGGCGGTGTCGCAGGGGTGGTACGTGACGTCGACGGCGGCCTCGGTCGGCCCGTACAGGTTGTGCAGCTCCACGCCCGGCAGCAGCCGGCCGAACTCCCGTACCGCCTCGCGGGGCAGGGCCTCGCCGGAGCAGAACACCTGGCGCAGCCCCGTGCAGCCGGACGCCTCGGGCCCGGCGAGGAACACCTGGAGCATCGACGGCACGAAGTGGCAGGTGGTGACGGACTGTTCGCGGATGGTCCGGGCCAGATACACGGGGTCCTTGTGGCCGCCGGGTTCCGCGACGACGATCGCCGCGCCCTCCCGCAGCGCCCAGAAGAACTCCCACACGGACACGTCGAACCCGGACGGTGTCTTCTGCAGCACCCGGTCGGCGGCGGTGAGCGGGTACTCCGCCTGCATCCACCGCAGCCGGTTGTCGATCGCCCCGTGCGGGACGACGACGCCCTTGGGGCGGCCGGTGGAGCCCGAGGTGAAGATGATGTACGCCGGGTGGGCGGGTGTGACGGCCGGCGTGGGATCGGTGTCCGGCCGGCCGTCGAGGGCGGTGTCGTCGAGGGCGACGACGGTGATGCCGTCCGGCACCGGCACCCGCCCGGCGGTGTCCGCGACGACACAGGCCGGGCCCGTGTGCTCCAGCATGTAGGCGAGCCGGTCGGCCGGGTAGTCGGGGTCCAGCGGCAGATAGGCGCCGCCCGCCTTCACCACCGCGACCAGGGTGACCAGCAGCTCCAGGGAGCGCGGCACGGCGACCGCGACCGGGGTGCCGGGGGTGACGCCGAGGGCGGCCAGATGGTGGGCGAGCCGGTTGGCGCGGGCGTTGAACTCGGCGTACGTCAGGGTCTCGGAGCCGAAGACCAGGGCCGTCGCGTCCGGGGTGCGCCGGACCTGCTCCTCGATGGGGGCGACGAGTGTGGTGACCGGCAGCTCACGGCCGGTGTCGTTGAACTCCTCCAGAACCAGGGCGCGTTCGGCGCCGACTGCCTGACGGGCCGACTCCACCTCCGCGGAGCGCTGTTGGCCGGTCAATTTCCACACCTCTTCTCTCACTGGATTTTCCCGGACTCCGGGAATTGCGCGAATACGGAACACAAGTCCGCGAATTACACGGAAGAAAGACGGAACAAAGGGGGATTGCAACGACCCTAATCGGCCGCTTAATTGGCCAACAAGGTTGTTCAACCGACCAATTGAGCCGCTTGGACGGTGAATTCACCGGCGTGCGAGACGCCCGCCCGGGAATCGTTCGCGAGCCGTCGCAGGACGCCCGCGAGCCGGTCGGCGGTGTCCCGCACGGCCTCGGTCCCGAACAGTCCGCGCCGGCCGCGCAGCCGCAGCTGAAGCGGGCCGGGGTCGGCGCGCAGGACGAGGGTCAGCGGCGGCTGCCCGTGGTGGATCGCCCGGACGCCGGTGACGGTGACCCGCCCGGGGG
>NZ_LIRK01000021.1 GCF_001419765.1 Streptomyces torulosus | reverse complement strand
CCCCGTACGCCAGTTCCTCGTCACGGCCGACGAAGCCGGGCGGCGCTGCCCGCCGCGCCGCCCGGCTTCGTCGGCCGTGACGCGGAACTGGCGTACGGGGAACGGGCGCTGCGCGGTGGCGTCGGCCGGCCGGCGGTACGGGTGCTGGCCGTCTCCGGGCCGGCCGGCGTCGGCAAGACCGCGCTGGCGCTGCGGCTCGCGCACCGCACGGCGGACCTGTTCCCCGACGGCGGGCTGCTGCTCGGGCTGCGCGGGCCGCAGGGGCGTCCGCTGAGTGCCGCGCAGGCCGGCGCGGCCCTGCTGCGCCGGCTCACCGACGACGTCCCCGGCGTCCCGCTCACCGACCCGGAGGAGCTGACCGACCGGCTGCGGCGGGCCCTGCACGGGCGCCGGATGCTGCTCATCCTGGACGACGCCGCGTCCGAGCAGCAGATACGGCCGCTGCTCCAGGCCGTCACGGAGGGCTCGGTGATCCTCACCGGGCGCCGCCGGGCCGCCGCCCTCGACGGGGCGGAGCACCTGCGGCTGGACGCGGTGCGGCCGGAGGAGGCGGTGGAGCTGCTGCTCGCCGCCGGGGGCGAGCGGATGGCGCAGGACCCGGTGGCGGTCGCCGAGATCGCCCGGCTGTGCGGCTGCTTCCCCCTGGCGCTGCGCGTGGCCGCGGCGGCCCTGACGGCGCGCCCGCACACCACGCCCGCCGCGCTGGCGGGCCGGCTGCGCGACGAGCGGACCCGGCTCGGTGTGCTGCGCGAGGGCGACCTCGACCTGCGCTCCAGCCTGCTGACGGGCTACCAGGAGGCGGGGCCCGCGCTGCGGCGCGCCTTCCGGCTGCTGTCCCTGGCACCGGCCCCCGACTTCACGGGCTGGACCGTCGCGGCCCTGCTGGGCACCGGGGCGGAGGAGGCGGAGGAGACGGCCGAGGAACTCGTCCGGGCCCAGCTGCTGGAGGCCCGCACCGACGGCCGGTCCGTCCGCTACGGCTTCCACTCGCTGCTGCGGGTGCTGGCCACAGAACTGCGGGAGGCGGAGCCGGACGCCGCCCGGACGCGGCGGGAGGTCGTGGAGCGGCTGGGCCGGGCCTACGGGAGCCTCGCCCGGTACGCGGACCAACGGCTCGCCCCCGGACGGGACTGGCGGGCCCGGCCCGACGCCGGGCCCGCCGGGCCGGACGCGGCCGCGATCGTCGGCGCGAGTCCGCTGGCATGGTTCCGCGAGGAGGCCACGGGCCTGGTGGAGACCGTACGGCAGACGCACGCGGCGGGGCTGTGGCCGCTGGTGTGGGACCTCGCGGGCAGCGCCGCCGGATACTTCCACGCCCGCGCCGCGTGGGAGGAGTGGGAGGAGACCCACCGGCTCGCCCTGGACGCCGCGCGGCGGGCCCGGAACACCGAGGCCGAGGCGACCGTCCAGTACGCGCTGGGCGACCTGGCCTGGCAGCGCCGCCAGGCCGACCGGGCGCTGCGCCACCACACCGCCGCCCAGCACGCGTTCGAGCTGGTCCGCGACCGGACCGGGGTGGCACGCTGCCGGATCGGCGCGGCCGACGTCCTGCTCGGCCAGGGTCTGCTGGAGCACGCCGCCCGGCGGTACGGGCGGGCGTTGGCGCTGTGCTCGGCCGAAGGGGATCTGCGGGGCGAGGTGGCCGCGCTGAAGGGGCTCGCCCTGGTCAACCTGCGGCGTGGCCGCGTGGACGTGGCCCGGCGGCAGCTGGAGCAGTGCGGGCGCGCCGCGGAACGCCTCGGCGACCGCCGCTGGACGGAGTACGTCCGCCGCACCACGGCCCGCCTGGCCCCGGATCCCGCCCACCGTCTCTCCCCCGTCGGCCACGCGGTCGAGGTGGGCCCCGGCATGTGGCTCATAGGAACGGCCACGGCCGCCTGAGCCGGAGGCAGCGGCGTGCGGGGGTCCCCGCCGGCGGCGGCGTGAGGGGGTCCCCGGCGGGAGCGGCGTGAGATTGTCCCCACCGGAAGCCGCGCGAGGTCGTCCCGCCGGGAGCTGCGTGACGGCTCCCGGCGGAAGCACATGGCGTCATCCCCACCAGAAGTCGTATGACCTGCTCCCCGGCAGGAGCCGTACAGCCCGCTCCCCGGCGAGGACCGTGTGACGCCGTCCCCACCGGGAGGTACTTGACGGCTTCCGGCGGAAGCACATGGCGTCATCCCCGGCACGGGTCGTATGACCCGCTCCCCGGCGAGGACCGTGGGACGGTCGTCCCCGCTGGGAGCTACGTGACGGCTCCCGGCGGAAGCACATGGCGTCATCCCCGGCACGGGTCGTATGACCTGCCCCCCGGCGAGGACCGTGGGACGGTCGTCCCGCCGGGAGCTACGTGACGGCTCCCGGCGGAAGCACATGGCGTCATCCCCAGCACGGGTCGTATGACCTGCTCCCCGGCAGGAGCCTTACAGCCCGCTCCCCGGCGAGGACCGTGTGACGGACGTCCCCGGCGAGGGACCGTGTGACGGACGTCCCCGGCGAGGGACCGTGTGACGTCGTCCCCGGCGTCAGCCGTGTGACGGTCGTGGCCGACGTCGGCCGTACGGCGGTCGTCGCCGGGAGGGAGCCGCGTGACGTCCTGCACGCGGCTCCCGGACGGCCGGCGACGGCAGTGGCGGGGGTCCGGTTCTCCACTCCGGCCCCCCGCGTGGCCGGCCGTCAGCCGGTGGCCCGCCCCTGGAGGGGACGGGCGCCCCGGGTGCGGGCCTGCGCGCGGCGGGTGCGCAGCAGTTGCCGCCACTCCTCGGGGCTGAACCGGGCGGGCCGGGTGCGGCCGATGAAGTCGTGGAGCACACCGAGGAAGCGCTCCGGGTCCGTGTGGAACGGGAAGTGCCCGGCGTCCTCGAATATCTCCAGCCGGCTGCCCGGCATGGACACATGGCCGAGGCCGGCGTGCAGGGCCGGGACGACCATGTCGCGTCCGCCCCACACCAGCATCGTCGGCATCCCCTGCGTCAGATAGCAGCGGTCGAGCAGCGTGCCGACCTGGCCCCGCCAGTCGACGACGGCCCGCAGGGTCCGGACGAACGCGCTGCGCGAACTCGCGTCCGGCAGGGCGTCCACCACCCGCAGCAGATCCGGCGCGTCGACCCCGAGCCCCGTGTTCAGCGTCTTCATGATCCGCACGAACATCTGCAACTGCCAGCGCACGGTGGGCAGTTGGAAGGCCGACAGCAGCAGTTCGGCGCCGGGCAGCGTGGCGGCCCGCAGCAGCGGGGAGACCTGGCGGCCGATGCCCCCGCTGCCGACCAGGACCAGCCGCTCGGTGCGCTCGGGGAACTGGTAGGCGAACTGGGCGGCCACCGCGCCGCCGAGGGAGTGGCCGACGAGGGTGGCCCGCTCGATGCCCAGGGCGCTGAGCAGATCCCGCAGCCCGTTGGCGTACGCGCCGGGAGAGTAGTCGCCACGGGGTTTGGCCGACGCCCCGTGGCCGAGCAGGTCGGGGGCGAGGACCCGGTACCGGGCGGCCAGGCCCGGGATGATGTCGGCCCAGGTCGCGGAGGAGTCGCCGATGCCGTGGATCAGCACCACCGCGGACTCGCCCTTGCCGGCCATGCGGTAGGCGAAGCGGTAGCCGTGCAGCTCACGGGTGCGGACGCGGATCTCGTTGCGGCCCACCGCCCGCGGCCTGGGCCGCCCCGGCTGGTGGCTGGGCCGGAAGGGCGAGCGGGCGGTGAAGGGGTCGTCGGCCATGGGTCAGGCCTCCTGCGGGATCGGATGGTGGTCACGGACGGGGCGGCGAGGGACCGGCGCGGACTCGACGACGTCCGGGGTGCCCGGAGCCTCCCCGCCGACGGGGCCGGGGACGGGGACGCGCTCGGCGCGGAAGAGGACCGGGTCACCGGGGACGCCCTCGGGGTCGGGGTCGAGCCCGAGGGAGGTGAGGGAACGCCAGGGCTGGGCCTGGCCGGGTGTCCTCGTCCGCCAGGGAGTGTGCGCCTGGGCCGGGGAGGAGGGAGCGCGGAGGGTGTGCACGGAGGACATGACAGCCACCTCTGGGTAGGTGTGCGAGGAAGCGCACCGGGAGGGGGCGCGGTACCGCCGCCGTTCGGCGGGGGCGGCGCCCGGTGCGAGGGAGCCCACGGAGGGCTGCGGGGCTCTGCTCGGGGCTCTACTCGACGGGAGACCGGCGCGGCTGACGGGGTACGGCGTCGGCCAGATCCGTGACTCCGGAGCCGGACGGGTTCGCCGCGCCGGACGGGCCGAGCGCACCGGCGCCGACCGCGCGGGACCGGCCGGACACACCGGTCACGCCGCCGTCGGCCACACCGGTCGCACCGGCCCCGGCCACACCGGTCGCGCCGTGTCGCCGCCCCGCGGCGGTGGCGGGCAGGGCGCGGTGTCCGCCGAGCCGGTGGGTGACGCGGGCCCGCAGCAGGGACGCGATCAGCCACTTCCGCATGGCGCCCAGGTGCGCGGGGGAGCCGTGGACGTCGTCGAACTCCTTGAAGCGCACCCGGGGCAGCGTGGCGCCCAGCAGCTGCCGCTCGGTGGGCGGAATGATCTCGTCCCGCGAGCTGACGACGTATCCGACGGGGATGTCGACCGCGCCCAGGACGTCCGGGCCGAGCGCGAAGTCGGCGAGCAGCGCCCGCAGGGCGTCGTCGTCGGGGGCGCCGGTGAGCCGGCGCAGCGTGGCGACGGTGATCCCGGGGACCCGGGGCCACCAGTCGGGGTCGTCGAAGAACCCGGCGACGGGGGCGCCGACGGTGTGGACGGAGCGGATGCGCGGGTCCTCGGCCGCCGCGCGCAGCGCCAGGTGGCCGCTGAAGCTGAGGCCGAGGACGGAGGTGTCGGTCACCCGGGCCCGGCCGGCGAGTTCGTCCATCAGGAACGGCAGCAGCCGCCAGGAGTCCGCGTGGTAGCGCAGGGTGTTCTCGCCGACGCCGGGCATCTCGGCGACCACGGCCGCCCAGCCGAGGCGGGCGAGCCGGGGCAGCAGGGGCGCCCACTGCTCCTTGACGCTGACGATGCCGCCCATGACCAGCAGCAGCGGCCGCCGTCGGCGGGAGTCGAGTCCGCTCGCCCAGCAGGCGACCGTGCCGTCAGGGTGGTCGAGGACCAGGCGTTCGACGCCGCGCCGGCGCCGCCAGTCGTCGAAGGTGCGGACGCAGTTGTCCTGGGCCCGGCGCCGGACGTCGTCGCCGTGGTACGGGAAACGGGCGAGCGCGTAGTGCCGGCAGGCGTCGAGGGGGCGGCCGGCGACGGCCAGCCGGTCGGCCTCGCCGGTCCACACCCGGGCCCACGACGCGGGGTGTCCCGGCTCGTCGTTGGTGATCCTCGGCAGTACGGCCGCGACCTGGCGGTCACCGATGCCCTGGCCGCGGGCGTGCAGCCGCGCGAACTCCTTGAGTTCCGCGAGATGGTCCATCGCTGTTCTCCGTCTCCTCCGGGATGCGGGTCCGATGCCCGGGGGATGCGGCCGGAGGGCTCGGGGCCTTCCTGGTCGTACCGGCGGCGGGCGGGGCTGTCCGGTCGTACGGCGGCGGGCCTGCCCGGCCGGGAGCGGGGGATGTCCCCCGGCCGGGTGGCCCGCCCGGAGAGATCCTGGCCGCCGTCCCTTAAGCCCTGCTGGCGCACGGGTTGCGCCCCGCTAAGCGCTGCGCGTGCAGTGCCGTTCGCGGTGTGACGTGCAGGGTGTGCCGTGCGGTGCCGCCGGGCGCGCACGGCACACGGCGGCGCGCTGGTGCGAAGAGGACGCCTCTTCGCACCGGCGCGCCGCCGTGGTCCCTCACCAGCCCAGGAGGGCGTCCTCTTCCCCGGCCCGGTCGTCGGAGTCCGCGTCGTCGCCCAGGGCCTCGGCCACGGCGGCGACGACCCGCGGGTCGAGCATGGTGCGGGCGGCGGTGTCGCGGGTGCCGCCGAAGCCGGCGTCGCTGACCGCGACGCTGACGACGTAGCCGTCGTCGACGGAGAAGGTGCGGAACTGCCATTCGACACCGGTGCCCGGTGCGCCGTCGGGAGCCAGGACCCTGGCGGGCCGGCCGTCGCCGCTGAAACCGAAGTCGGTGAAGCGGAACCGCAGCCCCTGCCCGATCGCCTTGCTGTAGGCCTCCTTGAGCGTCCACATCCGTACGAGCGCGGCGCCCCGCCGCTGTGCCGGGAGCCGTTCCAGGACGGTCAGCTCGTGCGGCGTGCAGACATGGCGGTGCAGCCCGCGCGTGTAGAGCGGGCGGTCGGCCCGCTCCGCGTCCACCCCGATCAGCCCTTTCGTGGTGAGCCCGATGAGCAGCAGGTCCTCGGTGTGGCTGAGGCTGATGTCCACCGCGTCGTAGCCGCGCAGATAGGGGCGGCCGGTGGGGCCGTACCCGAGTTCGACGGCCTGCGGGGGCACCCGCAGCGCCACCGAGGCGGCGAACTTCAGCAGCACCCGGGACGCGGCGAACCGGGTCCGCACGTCCGGGTGCGTCATCTCCAGGTAGCGGTCCCAGTCCCGGCCCAGCAGGGCACGCAGCCGTGGGGCGCCCGCCCGGTCCGGCCGCCAGTCGGCGAGCCGGGCGTGCAACACCGCGACCTCGTGCTCCTCTAGGTCGGCGCGCACCTGGTCCCAGGCTCCGTCACGGCCGGAGATCCGCACCGGCTCCCCGAGCGATGGGCTGGGTGCCGTCCTCCTCCGCGTCATCGAAGCCCTCCAATTCCTGCTTGAGATCCCCGAGTACGTCGGCGGCGGCCGCGCCGTCGACGACCCGGTGGTCGAAGGTGAGTCCGAGCCGCATCACCGGGGCGATGGCGAGCCGCCCGTCCTTGACGACGGGCCGCTCGACGACGCGTCCCGCGCACAGGGTGATGGCGGTGCCCCCGCTGGAGTGGAATCCGTCGACGGGGCGGTGGCCCAGCGAGCTGACCGCGACGGTGCCGAGGACGGCCGGCCGTCTGGCCGGGTCGCGGGTCGCGGCGGCGAAGGCCAGCCGGCCGAGCGGCACCGGCAGCCGGCCGAGCATCCGGACCCCGCGGAACTCGGCCATCCGCTCGGTGCCGGGGCCCCGGTAGCGGTCGACGCGTCCCTGGATCTCGTCGAGGTCGGCGCTCTCCAGGTCGGGCAGCAGCGCGGAGAGCACGGTCCGTTCGCCGTCCACGGTGCGGTCCAGCGCCAGCTTGGCGGTGACCCCGCTGAACCGGACGGTGCGCGGTCCGCGCAGCCCGAACAGGCGGGCCGGGGCGAGGGCCGCGTTGGCCTCCGGGTGGCGGTGCAGCACCCGGCCGGTGGCGTGCAGCAGATAGGTGACGACGGAGTAGCGGCGGCCGGCCGCCCGCGCGGCCCCGCGATGGGCCTCGATCCGGGTCATGTCGATGTCGGTGTCGAGGTGCACGGGCCGCTGCCGGGCGGCGTGCTCCAGGAAGTACAGGGTGTGCCGCCGCCGGCGCTCGGGGTGCGCCCGGGCGGGGGCCGGCGGGTTCCCGCCGGCCCCGGCAGCGGTCATGTCCGGGCCGCCAGCTGGTAGATCTCGCCGAGGCTGCGGGCCTCCAGCAGTCTGCCCACGGGCAGGCTGCGGCCGGTGGCCTGTTCCAGCGCGGTGACCAGTTTCAGCAGGTACAGCGAGTCCCATTCGGGCAGCTGGTCCAGGTCGGCGGAGACCTGGTACTCCTCCAGCGGCATGCCGAGCTCGTCCCTGACGAGGCGGACGAAATCGTCGATGGTGTGCATTCTGTACGGCCCTCCCAGGGGCGGGTGTGTGCGGACGTCAGATCTTCTCGAGCGCGAAACCGGACTTGATCCATTTGCTGGACTCGACGGCGACCGCCAGCGCGCGCTGCCCCTGGCCGATCTTGCCCAGCAGCGCCTCCAGCTGGAGGAAGGGCAGGGCGTTGCCGTTGTTGCCGGTGTCCGCGACGCAGGACACCTCGACGGCGTCGGGCAGTCCGAGTCCGTCCGTGATCCGCCGGGTCATCCGGCCGGACAGCTGCGGCGGCAGCAGGAAGTCCACGTCCTCGGGGGTCCAGTCGAGTTCCTCCAGGAGTTCCCAGAGGATCTCCACGGCCATGGTGGGGACGGACTCCTCGATGGCCTTGTAGTCCTCCCGGACGGCCTGCCGGTCCTCGTGGCGGTCGGCGAGCCCGAACCATTCGATGACCTGACCGGGTTCCCGGCCGAGTCCGGTGAACCGGTTGAGGACGGTGCGCAGGGCGAGCCGCTCTCCGCGCGGGGTCGAGGTGACCACGGCGGCGCCCGCCCCGTCGCCGAAGAGGACGTAGTTGACGAGGTCGCTGGGGGCGGCCGAGGACAGGTCCCGGTCGAGGTCGAGGTGCTTGCTGCAGACGTCACCGCCGATGACCAGTCCCGCCTTGTGGCCGCCGCCGGTGACGAGGGTGTGGCCCAGCTGCAGGGCCTGGACGGCGCCGGCGCAGCCGGACTGGAGCTGGTAGGTGGGGATCTGGTCCAGGCCGAGCTGGTCGACGACGTGGTTGACGGTGGCGGGCATGAGGTGGTCCGGGGTCGCGGTGCCCATGACCACGAAGTCGATCTCGTGCGGGGCGAGTCCGGAGGCGGTGAGTGCCTGCTCGGCGGCGCGGGCGCACAGGTCGGCGAGCGACCAGCGGACCTCGCCGGTCTCCAGGTCGCGGGCGAAGTGCCGGGTCCGGGTGCCGATGAACACGTCGATCCACTCTTCGTTGACGCCGAGTGTCCTCGCCAACGCCGCGTTGTCGACCGGGTCGCCCGGCAGCGCGGTGCCGACCGAGGCGAGGTAGGAGACGGGGCCGGGCGGGGCGGAGCCGTGCTGGGGTGAGTGTTCCGACTGCATGCGAACGGTCCTTCCTTGAAGTCCGTGACGGGAGCGGGGAGCGCCCGGCCGCGCGCGGCGCGCGGCCTGCCCCGCCGCGCGGGCGGCGGGCGCCTAGGCGACGGCCGAGCCGGCGCGGTCCTGGAGGTAGTCGACGAGGTCTCCGACCGAGGACAGCCGCGGGAGCAGGTCCTGCACGCTGATCGTCTCCAGGCCCTCGAGGCGTTCCTGGAGCCGGTCCTTCAACTCCATGATCATCACCGAGTCGAAGCCGAGGTCCTCGTAGAGCAGCGACAGCCGCGAGACCTCGTCCGTGGCGTAGCCGCCGACCTCCGCGACGGCCTCGATGACGGCGCGGGTCACCGGGTCCACCGCCGTGTCCTCCGCGGCGGAGGGCAGTACCGCGGTGAGCACGGCGCCGTGCCCCTGCGCGGCCGTCTCGTCCCGCGGGTGCGCCGAGGCGGTGTCCGCGTGGTCGGGGACGACGCTGAGGTCCGCCGGGGCCGCCCGTACGGTGGTGCGGGTCCAGAACCGGTGGGCGTCGGAGAAGGCGTACGGGGCGAGCCGCTGCGGCTGCCGCTCCTCCTGCGGGTAGACGGCGTCCCACCGGGGGTCGAGGCCGCTGCGGAAGAGTTCGGCCAGCGCCTCGGCGAAGGTGCTGCCGTCGGCCTCCTCGCCCGACACGGGGGCCACGGTGTGCACGCCGGCGCCGGCCTCGGAGCGCAGGGCGCGCGCCATGCCGCTGAGCACCGGGCGGGGGCCGACCTCCACCAGGTGGGTGGGGCCCGACTCCAGCAGCCGGTTCATCGCGTCGCCGAACAGGACGGGGGCGCTGATGTGCTCGGTCCAGTACTTGGCGTCCATCGGCTCGGCCTCCAGGAGCCGCCCGCGCACGGTGGAGTACACCGGGAGCTTGGGAACGCCGCCGCCCGTCTCGTCCGCGATCGCGGCGAACGCGTCGAGCATGGGTTCCATCAGCGGGGAGTGGAAGGCGTGGGAGACCTCCAGGCGCCGGGTCCTGACGCCCCGTCGTCCGAGCGTCTCGTCGATGCGTTCCAGTGCCGCCAGGTCCCCGGAGAGGACGGTGGCCCGGGGGCCGTTGACCGCGCCCACGCCGACCAGGGGCTCCGCGTCGACGAGTTCGGTCAGCTCCGAAAGCGGCGCCCGTACGGCGAGCATGCCGCCGCCCTCGGGCAGCCGCTCCATCAGGGCGCCGCGGGCGGCGATCAGCCGTGCGGCCTGCTCCAGCGGGAAGACCTCGGCGAGGACGGCGGCGGCGTACTCGCCGACGCTGTGGCCGAGCAGCAGCGCCGGCGGCACCCCGAGTTCGGTCAGGCTCGCCGCCAGGGCGTACTCGACGGCGAACAGGGCGGGCTGGGTCCAGCCGGTGCGGTGCACGGCCTCGTCCCCGGAGAGCAGCAGGTCGCGCACCGAGCCGCCGAGGTGCGGGGCGAGCGCCTCGTCGGCCTCGTTGAGGAAACGCCGGTACAGCGGCGACTGCAGATACAGCCGCGCCGTCATGCCCGGGTACTGGGAGCCCTGGCCGGTGAACAGCAGTCCCACCTGGGGCTTGCCCGTGGCGTTGCCGACGAGCCGGGCCAGCAGGTCGTCGTCGCCGGCGGCCTCGCGCAGGGTCGCGGCGAGTTCGCCGGTGTCCCGGGCGGGCAACGCGAAGCGGTAGCGGTGCCCGGTCTTGGTCCGGTTGCTGCTCCAGCACAGCGGGCCGGCCGGGACCCGGCGCCGTTCCAGGGCGTCGGCCTGGACGAGCAGGTTGCGGCGGAGCGCGGCCGTGGAGGGCGCGGTCAGGGTGAAGACACCGGCGCCGAGGCCCGAGGCGCCGGTGCGCCCGGCCTCCGGGTCCCGCTCCTCGGGGCGGGCCGCGTACGGCGGCGCGGACTCCAGGACGGCATGGGCGTTGGTGCCGCCCATGCCGAAGCTGCTCAGGCCGCCGATCGCCGGCCCGGAGCGCAGCCGCAGCGGCGCCTTGAGGAGCCGTATGCCCTGCTTGGCGAGTTTCAGGGCGGGGTTCTCCTTGGCGGCGAACCGGCTGGCGGGGACCGTCTTGTGGTGCAGCGACAGGGCGACCTTGATGAGGCCCGCGATGCCCGCGGCCCCCTCGGTGTGCCCGATGTTGCCCTTGACGGAGCCGAGGGCCAGCGGGCGCCCGGAGCGGCCGGAGTGCAGATGGCCGAGCGCCTTGATCTCGATCATGTCGCCGAGGACGGTGCCGGTGCCGTGGGCCTCGGTGAAGGTGACGTCGGACGGATCGACGCCGGCGCGGCGGTAGGCGGCGGCCAACACCTCCTGCTGCGACCAGCGGTTGGGGGCGGTGATGCCGTTGCTGCGGCCGTCCTGGTTGACGGCGGTGCCGCGGATCACCGCGTACACCGGCTGGCCGTCGGCGATCGCGTCCTCCAGCCGGCGCAGCACCACCGCGCCGACGCCCTCGCCCCGGCCGATGCCGTCGGCGTCGGCGCTGAAGGGCTTGCACCGGCCGTCGGGCGCGGACAGTCCGGCCTGGGTGTAGAAGATGCCGAGCGCCGGGGTGAGCGCCACGTTGACCCCGGCGGCGATGGCGGTGTCGCACTCCCCCGCCAGCAGGGCGTTGCACGCCAGGTGGACGGCGACGAGGGAGGAGGAGCAGGCGGTGTCGACCGCGAGGCTGGGGCCCTTGAGGTCGAGGTGGTACGAGATCCGGTTGGCGGTCATGCAGTAGCCGTTGCCGGAGCCGAGCTGGGCGGTGACCTTGGCGTAGTCGGTCATGTGCAGGTGCGCCCACTCGTTGCCCATGATGCCGACGAAGACACCGGTGTCGGTGCCGGCCAGCTTCTGCGGGGCGACCCCGGCGTCCTCGACGGCACGCCAGGCGCACTGGAGCAGCAGCCGCTGCTGCGGGTCCATGGCGGCCGCCTCGCGCGGGGAGACGGTGAAGAACTCGTTGTCGAAGGCGTCCGGGTCGGAGATGAAACCGCCCTCGGTGGTGTTGGAGTGTCCTTCGGCACCGGCGCGGGAGTGGAAGTCACGGGCGTCCCAACGCTGCCGGGGCACCTTGTCCACCCCGTCCCCGGAGCGCATCAGCATGTCCCAGTAGGCGGCCGTGTCGGGCGCCCCCGGGAATCGGCAGTCGATGCCGACTATGGCGACGGGCCTCATCGATTCTCTCCCCCCATCTCCCCGAGCTCCTCCACCAGGTGCCCGGCCAGCGCCTCGACGGTCGGGTAGTCCCAGGCCACGGTGGGTTCGAGGACGAGGTCGAAGTCCTCCTCGATGTCACCGCACAGGCTCAGCGCGGCCACCGAGTCCAGCCCGTACTCGGCCAGCGGCACGGTCGGGGAGATCTCGGACGGCGTCCGCTTGAGGTACAGGGCGATCCGGTCGGCGAGCCAGCTGCTCAGCGACTCGACGGTGTGTGCGGTGTGCTCGTTGTTCGCGGTGCGGTCGGTCGCGGGAACAGACATGGTGTAACTCCTCGTGAAGGCGCGTCAGGTCCGGTCGGCCGGCGGTCAGCCGGCCAGCGGGGTGTCGTAGAGGTCGTAGCTGCGGCGTTCGTGGAAGCGCCGGAGCACTTCTTCGTGCACCCGGGCCTCGCAGCCGGGCGGCAGGTCGGCGGGGCGCTGCCCGAGCCGTCGCGCCAGCCGGTGCAGTGCGGCGGCCACCCAGGCCGGGTCGGCCAGGAAGGGGTCGTCGCCGCCCTGTGCCCCGCGCCAGACGCCCAGGACGGACGCCGCCGCGAGGAACACCGCGTAGCGGTCGGCGAGCGCGAAGCTGGCGGGGCTGGCGAGGGCGGTGCGGTCCTGCGGGGACAGGTTCAGGCTGTCCTCCTGGATCTGGCGCAGCTGGTCCAGGAGCCGCATGACGAGGGCCTGGACGGCGAGTTCCTCGGGGGAACCGCTGGGCAGGTCGTCGGCGGCGGCGACGAGGGAGGCGCTGAGGCTGTCCCGGCCGCTGGCGAGGGCGAGCCGGTCGAAGGGGATGCCGGGCAGTGCCTCGCGGGGGCGGAACAGGCTCTGCGGGGCCTCGTCCCCGGAGAACCAGGCGCGCCGGGCCAGCCGGGACAGCTGCGGGATGATCGTGGCCTGGCAGGCCGCCGAGCCGGCGTGGCCGAGGCTGAGCACCGGCAGGTCGCGGACGTGCTTCTGGAAGAGGCCGAACTCGCCCTCGCGGACGTAGAACCGCGCCCCGAGCACGATCGACAGGTCGTACATGGTGTCGGTGAGCATCTTGGGCACCAGGTACTTCACGGCGGCCGCGTACACGCTGGTCTCGTCGGGCAGCAGATGCACCGCCCGGGTGCCGACCGTCGCCATGCTGTCGCAGATCAGCAGGTCGAGGAAGGCGCCGGTGAGGGTGGCGGAGGCGTGCGGTATCTCCATCACCGAACGCCGGTACAGCTGGCGTCCGAGGGCGAACCGCACGACCGTGCGCAGGCTGGTGTCGAGGGCGCCGACGGCCATGCTGGGGATGGCGCTGCGGGTGATCTGGAAGGAGCGCAGCGCCAGTTCCACGCCCTGGCCGCGGGCGCCGACGAGGGTGCTGTCGGGCACCGGGCAGTCGGTGAAGTCCAGCCCGGACAGCCGGCAGCCGCGCACGCCGACCGCGGAGTAGCGGGGCAGGACCGCGAAGCGCTCCGCGTCGAGCTGGTCCCGTTCGACGAGCAGCACCGAGTGGCTGCGGCTGCCGGGGCTGTCGTCGGTACGGCTGAACAGGGCGTAGGCGTCGGCCCGGTCGGCGTTGTTGATGACCTCCTTGCGGCCGCCCAGGCGGAAACCGCCGGGCACGGGGTCGGCGCGGAACTCGTTGCGCACGAAGTCGTTGCCGTGCGGCAGCTCGTGGTAGGCGACGGAGACCTTGGAGCCGCCGAGCAGCAGCTCCGCCGTCCGGCGGCGCTGCTCCTCGCTGCCGGCCGTCCACACGTTGACGGCGGCCATGAACGACGTGATGCCGTAGCCGAGGCCGAGCGCCACGTCGCGGCGGAACACCTGACGCATCACGCGGACGAGCGTGTCGAGGCGGTCGAGGCGCCCACCGAGGTCGGTGGGCACGAACTCGGCGTTGAGGACCAGGTCGTCGAGGAGCCGCTCACCGGCGGCGGGCAGTTCACCCGCCTCGTCGGCGGCCAGCAGTCCGGCGGCGCCCAGCGGGTTGGCGGGGTCCTGGGGGTCCCCGAAGCGGCTCTCCAGGTCGGAGATCCTCGCCCGGACCGCGTCCTCCTGCGCCCGGTGGGCGGCAGGGTCGGTGGCAGGGGCGGTGCCGTTCGGGGCTGCGTCGCCGTGCAGCCCCTGGACCGCGGGATCACTCAGCATGACGTCCCCTCGGATGTCCGGGTGCCGCCGACGGCGGCCCGGGTGTCGGTGTGTGCGTGCGCTGCGGCGGCCGGCGGACCGCCGGTCGCGCCGGATGCGTGGGAGAGCGGGGCGGCGTCGCCGGGTGACCCGGCTGGCCGGTCGGCGGGCCCGTGCAGCGCGAACGGGAACAGGGAGAACAGCTCGCCCGCCTCCCGTACGGCGCGCAGCCGCTCCAGCAGCGGGGGGTAGGCGTCGGGGTCGCCCGCGTCGGGCTCGCCCAGCCGCCCCAGCAGCCGGTCGAGGACGGGCCACAGCCACACCCCGTCCCGCCACAGCGGCCCGGTGCTCCCGGTCTGCGCCGCCCGGTGGTTGTGCGTCCACAGGCCGAGGCAGGCGGCGCCGGCCAGGCACAGGCTGTACTGCCGGGCCACGTCGAAGGCGGCGGGCGGCACGTCGGAGACCACGGCGCGGTGGGCGTCCATCGCCTCGTGGACCCGGCCGGTCACCGCGAGCAGCCGCTCCGCGGCGCCCAGCGCGCCCTTGAGTTCGGGCCGCCGGCCGGCCTCGGCGCGCAGCGCCGCCACCGAAGCCGGCAGTGTGGCCATGATGCCGCTGCCGCGCCGGGCCACCAGGGACAGCCGCTCCGGGGCGAGCGGGGGCAGCGGCTCCGCCAGGTCGAAGGCGCGGGCGGCGCCGGCCGTGTCGCCGCTGCCGCGCAGCCAGCCGCGGGACAGCGAACGGAACTGGTTGACCAGGGAGTTGAGGTTGACCAGGGTGTTGCCGTCGAAGAGGCCGACGATGCGGTGGTCGCGGTCGACCTTCTGGAACATCCCGAGGGCGTGCACGTCCTTGAGGAAGGCCCGCGCCCCGAGCAGCCGGGTCAGCTCGGCGATCACTCCCTCGGTGCCGGTGGGCACCAGGTACTTGGTGACGGCGGCGGCCACGCTCAGCTCGTCGGGGACGGTGTGCACGGACCGGGCGGCGACCGTGGCGAGCGCCTCCCCGGCGAGCACGTCCGCGGCGGCCGAGGCGAGCACGTGCCGTGCCTGCGGCAGGTCGACGAGGCGCCGCCCGAACAGTTCGCGCCGCTCGGCGAAGTCCAGGGCGATGTTCAGCGCGTGGTCGGCCGAGCCCAGTGACAGCGAGGCGCACATGGTGCGGGTGAGCTGGAGCGCCTTGAGCACGGTCTCGACGCCACCGCCCTCCCCGCCGACCGCCGCGTCCGCCGGCACCGGGGCGCCGTCGAAGGCGATGCCGCTGATGTCGGCGCCCCGGATGCCATGCGTGTGGATCTTGTCGACGCAGCGGTAGTGCTCTCCCTGCGTCATCGGGCGCTTGTCGACGAGCAGCACGGTGAAGCCGCGCGGCCCGCCGTCCTCGGAGGTGCGGGTGAGCACCGAGAGCAGGCTGCCGCGGGTGGCGTTGTTGATCAGCCATTTCTCGCCGCTGATCCGCCAGCCGCCCGCTTCGTCGGCCTCGCCCCGCACGTCCCCGGCGAGCAGGTCGCTGCCGTGGGCGCGCTCGGTGAGGGCCAGCGAGACGGGCACGCCCGCCCGGATGTCCTCGGCGAGCCGGCGGGCCTGCTCGGGGGTGCCGGAGATCCAGACGCAGACCCCGCCCAGGTACGTCTTGCCGTGGCCGACGGCGACGGTCAGATCGCGGCGGGCCACGACCCGCATGACCTGCATGACGGTCTCGTAGTCGGTGAGCCTGCCGCCGTACTCGGCCGGGATGTAGAACTCCTGGAGCCCCCAGCCCTCCAGCACCCGGCAGATGTCGGACGGGAACTCCTCGTTCTCGTCCAGTTCCAGGCAGCGGGCGTGGGAGAAGGGCGTGGCGGGGTCGTCGGGGTCGCCGAGCAGCGACTCCAGTTCCTGTGCGACGCGGTAGGGGGGATGGTCCATGGTTCAGCCCACCGGTGCCATGGCCGGGTCGGCGGCCGGGGTGCCCGCCGCGCCCACGGCGGCTGCGGCGTTTTCGACGAGGGTGCGCACCGACGGGTCCAGCACGGAGTGCAGCGCGGTGACGGCGCCCTGGAGGAACAGCTTGCGCATCAGGGTCCGCTGGATCTTGCCGCTGGTGGTCCTGCGGACGGTGCCGGGGCGGACCAGCAGCACGTTGCCGGCCGGTACGGCGAACTCCATGCCGATGTGCCGCTGGATGCCGGTGGCGATGCTCTTGAGGTCGTCGCCCGCGGCGGCGGCCCGGATCTCGTGGATCACCACGAGGTGCTCCTGGCCGCCGGTGTCGACGGCGAAGACCGCGCCGGCACCGATCGCCGGGTTGAGGCCGCGGACCGCGCTCTCCACGTCGTACGGGTAGATGTTGCGGCCGTTGATGAGGACCATCTCCTTCAGCCGGCCCGTCACGAACAGCTCGCCGCCGCCCAGGACGCCCATGTCGCCGGTGCGCAGCCAGGCGCCCAGCTCCTCCTGGCCGGCGATCCGGGCGCCGAAGATCTCCGCGTTGACCTCGGGCCGCTCCCAGTAGCCGGAGGCCACGCTGGCGCCGCGCACCCAGATCTCCCCGACCCGGCCCTCGGGCTGCTCGGCGAGCGTCTCGGGGTCGACGATCCGCACCTCGAAGTCCTCGGCCAGCGCGACCCCGCTGCTGACCAGGGTGCGGCGCGGGGCGCCCAGGAACGGTCCGGCGAGGGTGCCCTGCTCCAGGCCGGCCGCGTCGACCTCGCGCAGCAGCGCGCCCCGCGTCTTGGGGGTGCCGGTCACCAGCAGGGTCGTCTCGGCCATGCCGTAGCAGGGGAACATGGTCTCCGCACGGAACCCGTGGGGTCCGAAGCGCTCGGTGAACGCCTGGAGGGTCTCGGCGCGGACGGGTTCGGCGCCGTTGCAGGCCGTGCGCCACGTCGACAGGTCCAGGCCCTCCAGCTGCGCGTCGGTGACCCGGCGGACGCACAGGTCGTACGCGAAGTTGGGGCCGCCGCTCGCGTTCACGCCGTACTCGCTGACCAGTTCGAGCCAGCGGGCGGGCTTGCGCAGGAACGACACCGGGGGGATGAGCACGCTCGTGGTGCCCAGCCACAGCGGCTGGAGGATGTGCCCGATCAGCCCCATGTCGTGGTAGAAGGGCAGCCAGCCGCCGATCATCGTGTCGGGGGTGTTCCCCGTGGAGCGGGCGATGGCCGCCTCGTTGGCGAGCAGGTTGCCGTGCGAGACCATCACGCCCTTGGGGGCGCTGGTGGAGCCCGACGTGTACTGCAGGAAGGCCAGGTGCTCCGGGCTCAGCCGCGGGTCGCGCCAGGCGTCCACGTCACCGACCGTCCCCTGGTCGGTGGGCAGGCACACCACGTCGGAGAAGCCCTCGGCCGCCAGCCACGCCTCCACCTCCGGGGCGTGCTCGGCGAGGGTCAGCACGGCGCCGACGCGGGCGTCGCGGACGATCCCCGAGACCCGGCGGAAGTGCTGGCCCTGCTCGGAGGGCAGGGGCGCGGGCACCGCGACGGCGCCGGCGTAGAGGCAGCCCACGAACGCCTTCACGAAGTCCAGGCCCGAGGGGTACAGCAGCAGGACCTGTCGTCCCGCAAGGCCCCGTTCCTGCAGCCAGGACGCGATGTCCTTGGCCGCGCGGTCCAGGCTCCGGTACGGCAGTCGCTCGGGCTCCTTGCCCCGTACGCCGTCCGCGAGGAACAGGAACGCGTCCTTGTCCCTCTGTTCGTCCGACCGCGTCAGCACGAGCTCCGCGAATGAACCGAATTCCGCCACCGTCTTTCCCCTCGCCTCGAAGCGACTCGTATCGCGTTGAAACCGGCTGAACCGGCCGGGCCGGCCGCACCGGGTGGACCGGGCGGCCGGCCGGACCCACTGGTCCGCCCGACCTGTCGTGCCGATCGTCGGGTCCGTCTCTAAAGCCCCTCTTGCGGCCGACGTCACTCCCGTCGGCCGGGGCCGTCCTCCACCCGGCCGTGCCCCTGCAGCTGCGCCCACAGTTCCCGTTCACGCGGGGAGAGCGGCACGTCGGCGACCAGGCGCTCGGGATGGGCGGGCGGCGGCTCGTCGAGCGGCAGCGCGCCGTTCCGCGCCCCGGGGTCCGGGTCGCCGAGCCACCACTGCTTGGCCTGCTCGACGGAGGCCGGCGGCACCATGCCGAAGATGACGGCGAGCGCGCCGAAACCGTCCACGAAGAAGGTGACGACGCCCCGCCAGACGCGGCGCGGAGACCACCACATGCCGGGCGGGGCCGCCATGTCACCCCGCCTCAGGACGATCGCCGGGCGATGTCCGCGCTCAGCCGGACGTGCGCCGGCGGCGTCGGCAGGTTCTCCTCGGACAGGTCGTGCCGGAACGACACGGTGCCGTCCGCGTCCTCACCCGTCTCGGCGAAGCCCATCGACGGGTACAGGTCGCGCACCCGGTGGTTCTTGGCCGTGGGACGGTAGCGGGCGTGCACGGCGCCCGCTCCTCGGGCCCGGGCCTCGTGCAGCAGGGCGGCCAGGCAGGCCTGCTCGATGCCGCGGGCGAACACCCGGCAGCTCAGCAGCATGTTGTCGATGTGCCACTCCCCCGCCGGTTCGGCGCCGCTCACCAGGACCGCGCCGACGAGGCCGTTGTCCCCGAACCGGTCCGCGGAGCGGATGGCCAGCACCAGCCCGTCGGCGGACTCGTGACGGGCCCGTACGTCGGCCTGCTGGAGCCGCTCGGTGGTGAGGTTGAACTGGTTGGTGCGCAGCGTCACCTGGGAGACCCGGGCGATCTCGTGGTCCCGTACGGGCGAGAAGGAGACCTCGACCCCCAGTTCGGCGAGGTACTCCTCCATGGAGTCGGCGCTCTCCAGGAGGTCCTGGCGGGCCACCTCGGTGCGGTACTGGGTCGCCCGGGCGCGGTCCTCTGCGGTCAGCTCCCGCACGTCGAACCAGCCGTCGGCGAGCAGCCGTTCGATGTGCAGGGCGGGCTCCTCGTCGAGGCGGACCACGGCGACACCGGGCAGGCTGCGGGCCACCAGCCCGCACTCGAACGGGGAGTCGTCGGCAAAGACGAAGCTGTCCACCCCGAGGTTGAGCCGCTGGGCGATCTCCAGCAGGTTCCGGTCCTTGGGCTCCCAGTTGGCGGTGACCTGGACGAAGTCGCTCTCCCGCAGGGCCATGTCGGGGTGGTCGCGCAGCACACCGCGGACGGGCTCGATGTCGTTCTTGCTGCACACGGCGAGCAGTACGCCCTGGGCGCCGATCTGTCCGACGGCCTTCTGGAACCGGCCGAACGCCTCGCCCCGGTAGGTGGTGGCGGCGGCGATGCCGTCCGGGCCGTCGTCGCCGAGGATGCCGTCCCACAGGGTGTTGTCCAGGTCGACGACCAGCACCTTCTTGGTGCGGCCGCGCAGCACCCGGGCCAGGTGGCCGACCTCGCGGGCGTAGCCGGCGAGGAGTTCCTCGCCGAACTGCACCTTGGCGTAGGCGGCGAGCCGGGGCTCGTTGACGGGGCCGCCGGCAGCGATCAGCGGGTCGAGGTCCACGACGTGGACGCGGTCGTGCACGGCGGCGAGCCGGAGCAGCCCCGCGTTGAACTCCCGCCAGATCACGCCGAGTCGGGCCCTGGAGCGGGCGTCGACCAGGCGGCGCAGCTGGGTGCGGAGCAGGGGCACGGTGTTGAGCACCAGGGTGCCGGCGCCGCGCGTGACGTAGCGCTCCGCGAGCGAGCTGATCAGGCCGAGCTTCCCGGAGAGGACGCGCTGGACGTCCTCCACCGACCAGGGGTGCGGCAGTTCCGCGAAGACGATCTCGGCGTCCAGGAGGCACAGCGCGAGATCGGCGGCGTACACGTCGCTGGAGGTGTCGTGGAGGTCGCGCCGCCATGCGCCGTAGTCGCCCTCGCTCAGCCTGCCCAGCAGGCCGTGCCGGGCGAGTTCGGCGGTCAGCGGGGCGGTGAGCCCGCTCAGCGTGGAACCGCCGGTGACGGCGACGGTGATCGTCTCGGTGCCGGGGTGCTCGCGCAGCACCTCCTCCCGGTCCAGCCGGGAGAGCAGCTGCCCGGCCCGCGCCAGGTCCGGGGCGGGCGGTCCGGCGGGGTCCCCCGCCGCGGCCAGCTCGGACAGCAGACCGGGCACCTCGTCGTACGCGTCGGCGAGGCGTCCTTCGGCGTGGAGGGCGCGCAGCCGGTCCAGCGGTCCGGTCCGCTCGCCCACGGCGGTGCTCACAACCGTGGCCATGGTGTCTCCATTCACTGAATCGCCCGTCGCGCGGCGCTCTCGGTGGTACGAGATCGCCGCTACGGACCCGCGCCCCGTCCCGGAACCGGGCCCACCACCACTGCCGGTGGCCGGACCGAGCCTGCCGAGCGGGTCTTAAGCGGGCCTTGAGCGCGGGGGCCCCGGGGGCCCGACCCGGCGGCGCGGGAGAGGGCGACGCATGTGACGCGGGGTGGTAGCTGCTTGCCGAAGAGTGTGCACGAGACCGAATTAGCTCGATCGTGTGATCGTCCGCTTGTGAGCTTGCGGCGTCCTGGGCTGATCGGGCTGACGTGGTGGTGCGATCTGGGACACCGGGTACGGCGTCAGCGTGCGGGGCCCCTGCTCCACCAGAGGATGGTTCAGGGCCTCCCCGTCGCCGCTGGCCGTACCTATAGGCCAGGTCGCGCAGGGAGCCGGCCTCCCGGGACCGGACCACGCACAGGATGCGTGTCGCCGCCCCGGGGTCGGGAACGCCGGGGACCAGTACGCCCAAGACCGTTCGGGGCGTGCGGCTGAGCGGGCTCACCCATGCTCAGTCCACAGGAACGGTGACGGGGCCGCTCCATGTGCGCGGCATTCGAGTGAGGCGCAGACTGGCCGCAGGGGCGACAATCTGGAGGCGCCATGCGGCTGAGCAAGGAGATCGACTGCACGGTCAGACTGGGGCTGCACGACATCAGTGATCAGGACGTGGCGACCCTCGTCAGCGGTGTCCGGAGCAGGGAGCACGAGGTCGCCATGCTCTGGGAGCCGGGCGCCGACTGCGCGCTGACCGTGGATTTCGGCGACGACCTGGAGGGCGCCCAGGCCCTCGTCGAGGCGGCGCAGGAGCTGGAGAAGAGTTCCGGCGACCAGGGCTGAGCCCCCGTGATCGCCTGCGCCCCGGCCCGCCCCCTGCCCTCCGGTCTCCGGGTACGCCGACGCGTGTGCCGCCGGGCCGACGCGACCCCGGCAGGGAACCGAGCAGCACCCGGGGCTTCGCGACCATTGCAGGCGTCTGACCTGCGGAGAAGCCTCCGTGGGCGGGGGCCTCCGCTTGCGTCCCAACGACAGCCCGCCCCGGCCTCCGCCGCGCACCGGGGACCTCGTGGGTGAGGACGCCGACGGCCATGCCCAGCGAGACGGCCACGGCGATCGGACAGGACCGCCGCCCGGCCGCCACCTTCCGTGCCCGTGCGCCGGACCCGGTTTCGCCCCCCGGCGCGGGTGAGCCGTCAGCCGTGCGTCGCGGCCTTCTTGATCGCCTCGCGGATCCTGCAGTACGTGCCGCAGCGGCAGACGTTCTCGATGCGGTCGATGTCCGCGTCCGTCGGGTGGGGCGTCTTCTTCAGCAGCGCCACCGCGGCCATGATCTGGCCCGGCTGGCAGAAGCCGCACTGCGCGACGTCGCGGTGGAGCCATGCCCGCTGCACGGGGTGCAGCTCGTCACCGTCGGCCAGCCCCTCGATCGTGGTGACCTCACGGCCCGCGCAGTCCGCGACCGGAACGACACAGGGCTGGATGTCCTCGCCGTCCAGGTGGCTCGTACAGGCGCGGCAGACGCCGACGCCGCAGCCGTACTTGGGGCCGGTGACGTCCAGCATGTCCCGCAGGACCCACAGCAGCGGCATGTCGGCCGGGGCCTCGACGGTGACCGGTTTCCCGTTGAGGACGAAGGAGTAGGAGGGCATCGGCACCTTCTCGGAGTCGGGTCAGAAGTTGAGGGGGAAACGGCGGGGCCGGGTGCCGGTCGCCCGGGCGTAGGCGTTGGCGACGGCGCCGGCCGCGGCGGGCACACCGAGTTCACCCGCCCCGCCCGGGTCCCGCCGTGAGGGCATGATGTGGGCCTCGAACCGCAGCGGCGCGTGCCGCTGGCGGGCGTACGCGAAGTCGGCGTAGCTGCTCTCGCGGACGGCGCCCCGGTCGATGTGCAGGCCGGCCCGCAGGACGGTGGAGATGCCGTCGATCGCCGCGCCCATGAGCTGTGCCTCGAGTCCGCGCGGGTTGACGGCCGTTCCGACGTCGGCCGCCATCACCACCTTGGTGACCCGGGGGTTCTTCGGGTCGGCGGCGTCGATCTCGACGAGGCACGCCACGCGGGAGCCGTACTCCTCGTGGACGGCGACGCCCTGCGCGTGGCCGGCGGGCAGGGTCCGGCCCCAGTCACCGGCGTCCGCGACCTTGTCGAGCACGGCTTTGACGGCCTTGTTCCTGAGGGTGGTGCGCCGGAAGGCGACCGGGTCCTTGCCCAGGCTCCTCGCGACCTCGTCGACGACGATCTCCTCCGCGGTGCGCATCGTCCCGGAGTCCACCGACCGCCAGGCACCGAGGGGCATCGCCAGTTCGACCGAGCCCGAATCCCCGGAGACCCGGCCGAAGTTGTACAGCCCGCTGTCGCTGGGCAGCGGTCCGGCGGCCCGGGTCACCCGGCCCTGGGCGGGCCCTTGGCCGGGCCCCTGGGCCGTTCCCCGGGCGGACGGCCCCCGCGCCTCGAACGCCTCGGTCACCGAGGCCATCGCGTGGGTGAACGCCACCACCCGGCCCCGTGCGTGGCTGGCCCGGATCCGGTGGTGGCTGGCCGGGCGCATCCTGCCGTGCTGGAGGTCGTCGGCGCGGCTCCACATCAGTTTGACCGGTCGGCGGGCCGCCTTCGAGATGAGGGCCGCCTCGATCGCGGCGTCGTGATTGAGTCTCCGGCCGAAGGAGCCGCCGCCGCGTACGACGTGGACCTTGACCTTCGACTCGGGCAGCCCGACCGCCGAGGCGATGCTGTCCCGCGCGTACATCGGCGTCTGGGAGGAGAACCAGATCTCGGCGCGGGTCGCGCGGACGTCCGCCACCGCGGTCAGCACCTCCATCGGGGCGTGGCTGACGAAGGCGAACTCGAACTCGGCCTCCGTCTGGGTGGAGCCGCGCGGCGGGGTGCCGAGCCGGGGGACGGCGGCCCGCAGCCGTGAGCGGATCGCGGCGTCGGAGAGCGGCGCGAGCGGGCCCGGGGCCCAGGTGATCCGCAGGGCGTCCCTCGCCTTGAAGGCGTGGTGGAAGGAGTCCGCGACCACGGCGACCCCTCCGGCGATCTCGACGACCGCGTGGACGCCCGGCATGGCCCGCGCGGCCCGGGAGTCGACCGAGACGGCCTTCCCGCCGAGCGTCGGCGGCCGGGCCACGACGGTCGGCTTCGCCCCGGCCACCGTCAGGTCACCGGCGTACACGGCCTTGCCGGTGACGATGTCGCGGGCGTCGATCCGGGTCGTCGCCTTCCCGATCACCCGGTGCTTGGACGCCGGCTTGGGTCGGCTCGACACGGCCGGCCGGGTGATCCGGGCGGCGCTCGCGGTCAGTGACCCGAAGGTGGCCGAGCGGCCGTCCGGAGCGACCACCTTCGTGTTCCGGGTCTTCAAGGTCCGCGCGGGAAGCCGCCAGCGTCTGGCCGCCGCGGTCACCAGCTTGGCGCGCGCCAGGGCGGCCAGCTCGCGGGCCGGGCCGTACAGCGAACTCACCGAGCTGGAACCGCCGGTGAACTGGTTGCCCTTGGTGCGGGCGTCGGCGAGCGGGATGTCGACATCGGCGAGCCGGGCGTCCAGTTCCTCGGCGATCATCATGGCGACGGCGGTCGTGACGCCCTGGCCGACCTCGACGCGCGGCAGCCGGACCACGACCTTGTTGGCCTTGGTGACCTCGAGGACGAGCATCTCCTCGTCGGTACCGGTCACCAGGACGTCGGACGGCCGACGGGGGGCGGAATCGGCGACCTCGGCGCCTTCCGCCGTCGTCGCGTCGCAGCCGAGCGGCGCGGCGACGGTCAGCGTGGACGCCGCGAGCGAGTACACGACGAACTTCCGGCGCGACAACTGACGAGCCAACGGACGCTCCTCTGCGAATATCCCGGCGCTTCGACAGGTATGAGGGCCCAGCGCCCTCCGGGGTTGCCTGCGCAACCCACCCCGGCCGGGTCACGTCAGGGGACAACTGTGGGAGCGGACACGGGTAGTTGGAGGTGGCAGAGCTCCGCTGCTGGGCCGCTCCGTAGAACTGGCCCGGTTCGAGGCGCTGCTCGATCGTGCGACGGCCGGCGCGGGGCGGCACGGCGCGGGGCGGCGCGGCGCGGGGCGGCGCGGGGCGCGTGGGTGGAGGGCGCCGAGATCACCGCGCGCCGCCCGCTCCGGAGTCCGCGCCGCGCGCGCCGGCCGTCGCTCCGGGTCCTCTCCCCGGGTGGGGGTCAGCGGGAGTGGCCGAGTTGGGTGAGGGCCACGTCGAGCATGTCGGCGAAGAAGTCGGCCGCGGCGGTGTCGAGGCACAGCGGTGGCTTGATCTTGAGGATGTTGAGGTGGTCCCCGGTGGGCTGGACGACCACGCCGAGGTCGAGCATGCGGTCGCAGAGTTCGGCGGTCTCCTCCGTGGCGGGTTCCAGACGCTCGCGGTCCCGGACGAGTTCGAGGCCGAGGTAGAGGCCCGAGCCGTGGACGGCGCCGATGATGTCGTAGCGGTCGGCCAGCGCCTCCAGCCGGTTCTTCAGATGGCCGCCGACTCGGACCGCGTTGCCCTGGAGGTCCTCGTCGCGCAGGGTGTCGAGGACGGTGAGGCCCACGACGCTGGAGACGGGGCTGCCGCCGGTGGAGGAGAAGAAGTAGCCCTGGTCGCGGTAGCGGTCCGCGACCGCCTTGGAGGTGATGACGGCGCCGAGGGGGTGTCCGTTGCCCATGGCCTTGGCGACGCAGACGATGTCGGGCACGACCTGCTGCTGCTCGAAGCCCCAGAACCAGTGCCCCAGGCGGCCGTATCCGACCTGGACCTCGTCGGCGACGGCCAGACCGCCGTGGCGCCGTACCGCCGCGTACACCTGGGCGAGATAGCCGTCGGGCAGGGCGACTCCCCCGGCGTTGCCATAGTAGGTCTCGCCGATGAACGCGCCCGCCGGGCGGCCCGAAGCAGCCAGTTCGTCGAGCAGCGCGACGGCCTCGGGTGCGTAGCGCACGGCGTCCGGCCCGCGGTGGCGGCCGCGGTAGGAGTTCGGCGAGTCCACGGTGTGCACCCAGCTCGGGCGGCTGGCCAGGGCGTTCGGGTTGTCCTGGAGGGAGGTGGACACCGCGTCGGAGGCGTACGTCCAGCCGTGGTACGCCTCGCGCAGCGCGACGACGTCGTGCCGGCCGGAGGCCCCGATGGCCAGCCGAAGACCCAGATCCACGGCTTCCGAACCGGAGTTGACGAGGAACACCGTGTCCAGCGGGTCGGGCAGGAGCGCCGCGAGGCGCTCGGTGAACTCCACCACGGAGGCGTAGTGGAAGCGCGAGTTGGTGTTGAGCCGGCGCGCCTGCCGGGACACCGCCCGCTCGACGCGGGGGTGGGCGTGGCCCAGCGGGGTGACGTTGTTGACGATGTCGAGGTACGCGCGGCCGTCGGTGGACAGCAGATGATGGCGCCAACCCCGTTCGATACGCGGCGGGTCGGCGTAGTAGTGCTCCTGCACGGTGGCGAACACGGCGTCACGCCGGTCGAGCAGGTCCTCCTCGTCCGTACGGCCGGGGTCGGCCGGGAGGCCGAGGAGCGGGGCCGGGTCGGCGGTGAGCGCGAGCCAGCCGGCGGCGTACTCGGGGCGGACCAGGTGCGGGGCGGCGGGGCTGTCGGCGTCGCGCAGCGCGATGTGGACCGGGGTGCCGGAGCCGAGGTGGGCGATGTCCTCGCCCGCCCGCACGGTCGCGCCGGTGGTGACGACGGGCCGGTCCGCGTGCGGGAAGGACAGCGACAGCACCTGTGTGCCGTAGGTGAGTTCGACGTGGCCCGGCGCCGCGGCGCGGACCGTCCCCTCGGCGGGCGCCTGCAGCACGGCGTCCCGGCCGAGCCGGAGGTCGATCCCGGTGGGCACCGTGGCCGGGGACAGCGCCGACAGCGCCGGTGTCCGGGTGAGGCGCGGACGGGCGTACGGGATGGCGACGGCGGCCGCCCCGTCCGCGAGGGCGGCGATCGTCAGCCGGTCCTCGGTGCCGGCGTCCGTCCAGGCCCCGTGGTCCATGGAATCGGCGTCGGTGGACAGGTCGAGGAGGGTGATGTCGTCGGCGGCGAGGTCCCGCAGGAGAGGGCGTACGGGTGCGTCGGCGCGCGCGGTCCGGGCGGGCGTGTCGGCGAGGCCGGCCGCGTCCCTGACGAGGCGGCTCATCACCGGCAGGGGCAGGCTGGTGGCCTGTTCGAAGATGCGCCATTCATGGTCGAGCGCGTCCTTGGCGTAGGCGTTGTCCTCGTCGACGACGGCCTGGTGCCGTCCGCTGACCACCAGGACGGCGGCGCGCAGCACCACGATCGGCCACACCGCGTCGGCCTCCTCGGCGGAGAGCGGCCGGACGGCGTGGAAGGCACGGACGGCCGGCAGCACATGGTGGGGCTCGATGCCGTCGTGGTGGAGCATCGAGGACAGGGACACCGCGAGTTCACCGACCGCCCAGCTCGTGGTCACGTCACCGAAGTCGATGACCCCGTCGGGCAGGGGCGGACGGCTGTCGGGACGGCGGATCAGATTGTCGTCGGTGAGGTCCATGTGCACGGCCTGCGAGGGCAGCGCGTCGGCGAGCCTGCGGACCTGGGCCCAGGCCTCCTCGGTCGCGGCCAGGACGGCGGTGCGCCGGTCGGGTTCGGCGATGTGCCCGGCGAGCTTGGCGACGACGCGATCGGCGTGCCGCGGGTCCCACTGCAGCACGCGGTCGAGGCCGGGGTGGCGGAAGTCGCGCAGGGCGGTGCTGACCTTCCCGGCGAGCGCGCCCATGCCCGCGACGGTGGCGGGAGACAGGTGGCGGGGTCCCGAGAGCGTGCCGCCGGGCAGGTGGCGCAGCAGGCGCGCGACGGCCGGACCGCTGTCGGTGTCCACCGTCGTGCGCCGCGCGGAGCCGTCGGGGCGGCGCAGGACGGTGGCGATCCGCAGGTCCGGGCAGGCCGAGGCGATCAGGTCGGCGGCCGCGTCCGCGGCGTCGATCTCCACCGCGCCGAACGCGGGGTTGGCGATCTTCAGGATCGCCGTGGGGGTCCCGTCCTCGGCGTGCATCAGGAAGTTGGCGTCCTGCTGGCTGCCCAGCGCCTGCGCGCGGGCGGTGACACCGAGGTGTGCGGCCGCGATGTGCTCGGCCTCGGCCGGCGCCAGGCGGGGCACGGGGAGGGCGTCCTCGGAGAAGAAGTCGATCGTGCGGTGCTCGTCGGGCAGCATGCGGGGTTCCTCGGCTGGTACGGGCGGGACAGGGCTCGGACGCTCGGGTGCCTCGGTCGGCGGAGCCTTCAGTCGACGTGCCACAGGAAGCGGTGGGTGTGGATCGCGAAGTAGGGGAAGTTCTCCACGGCCGCGACGCCCTCGACGGGCCGTACGACGTCGTTGATGAAGTCCAGGAGGTCCCGCGGCCCGGGGCACACCACCTCCGCGAACAGGTCGAAGCCGCCCGACGTCAGGACCGTGTACACGACCTCGTCGTGCCGGGACAGTTCGTCGGCGACCGCGCGGGGATCGCCGTCGACGCGCAGGCCCAGCAGTGCCATCGCCTGCTGGCCCATGGTCATCGGGTCGGTCACCCCGACGACCTGGACCGCCTTGGCGTCGATGAGCCGCTGGAGCCGGAGCCTCGCGGCCGAGGGCGACAGCCCCACCTTGGGGCCCAGATCGGCGTACGGGATCCGGCCGTCGACCTGCAACTCCCGCAGGATGGCCCGGTCGATGTCGTCCATGCGGACCTCTCCCCTGTACGAATCCGGCAAGCGTGATGCTTGTTTCAAGCACCATGCCGGATTAGTTCGCTCGATTCAAGCGTACAGGCGACAGAATCGAGCGCATCAAGAGTTCCGGCCCGCCGACGGGGAGGGGTCGGCGGGCCGGGAGCGGGAGCGCGTCCGGTCGGTTCAGACCGTGGCGGGCTCGTCGTCGAGACGGAACCTCGGGTCGCCCGGGACGGACGCGAGGAGCCGGGCGGTGTACGGGTGTCCCGGCTCGGCGAAGGTGGCGCCGGTCGGGCCGAGTTCGACGAGGTCCCCGTGCAGCAGGACGGCGACGGTGTCGCTCACATGCCGGACGACGGCCAGGTCGTGCGAGATGAACAGCATCGTCAGCGAGAGCCGACGGCGCAGATCGGCGAGCAGGTTGAGGATCTCGGCCTGGGTCGTCAGGTCGAGCGCCGAGGTGATCTCGTCGGCGATGACGAACCGGGGACGCGGCGCGAGGGCCCGCGCGATGGCCAGCCGTTGCCGCTGGCCGCCCGAGAACTCGTGCGGGTAGCGGTCCATGCTGTCCGGGTCGAGGCTCACCTGGTCGAGCAGTTCGGCGATCCGGGTCCGGACCGGTCCGACCCTGGCGCGGATCGGATCGAGCGCCTCGGCGAGCGACTGCGCGACGGTGCGCCGCGGGTCGAACGACGAGTACGGGTCCTGCGGGATCATCTGGACCGTCGCGGCTCCCTCCCGTCCTCGTGCGGCGCGCAGCGGGGCGCCGTCCACGAGGATCCGGCCCCCCGACGGCCGGTGGACACCGACGAGTGTCCGCGCGAGGGTCGTCTTGCCCGACCCGGACTCGCCGACGAGTGCGAGGGTGCTGCCCCGGGGGATGTCGAACGAGACCCCCTTGAGCACCCTGCGGGCCGCGGCGCCGTGGCCGAGCTCGACGGTGAGGTCCTCGACGCGCAGCAGCGGGTCGGCCGTCCCCGCGTCCGGTGCGGTGGCTGTGGCGGACATCAGCGGCTCCCTTCCGCGGCCGGCGGGCGGTCCGCGGCTGTGTCGGACAGGTCGTCCGGCGGCGTCCCGTGCGGCGGTATCCCGTCCAGTGGCATCCCGTCCAGCGGCGCCTTGTCCGGCGGTGTCCCGTCAGGCGGCATCCCGTCCAGCGGCATCGCATCCAGCGGCGCCCTGTCCGGCGGTGTCCCGTCAGGCGGCATCCCGTCCAGCGGCATCGCATCCAGCGGCGCCCTGTCCGGCTGCGTCCCGTCAGGCGGCATCCCGTCCAGCGGCATCGCATCCAGCGGCGCCCTGTCCGGCTGCGTCCCGTCCGGCGGTGTCCCGTCCAGCGGCATCCCGTCGGGCGGCGTCCCGTCCGGCTGGGCCGGAGTCGTGTCGCCCGTCCACCGGACCGCGCTGAGGGTCGCGCCGGCCTCGACCGCGGCGGGCGTCGCCGCGAGCAACGCCCGGGTGTACGGGTGGGTGACCGTCCCCCGGCGCAGGTCGCGGCCCGTCGTACGGTCGACGACCCGGCCGCCGTGGAGCACCAGGACGGTGTCGCAGAGCACGCCGACCACGCCGATGTCGTGCGAGATGAACAGCATCGCCGTGCCGTGCTCGCGGTTGATGCGGCGGAACTGGCGCAGCACCTCCGCCTGGACGGTGACGTCGAGTGCCGTGGTCGGCTCGTCGGCGATGAGGAGCCGCGGGTTCGTCGTCATCGCGGAGGCGATCGAGGCACGCTGGAGCATGCCGCCGCTCAGCTCGTGCGGGTGCTGGCGCAGCCGCCGCTCGGGCTCGGTGACGTGGATGTCGGCGAGGGCGCGGGCCATGTCCCGCCGGGCCTGACGCCGGGACGTCCCCAGATGCGTCCGGGCCACCTCGGTGAGCTGGGCACCGAGCCGCAGCGCGGGGTTGAACGTGCCGATCGGGTCCTGGTAGACGATGCCGATCTCGGTGGCGAGCCGCCGGCCCGGCGGTGTCCCGAGCAGGTCGAGGTCGCCGAGCGCGAGGCGCGACGCGTTCGCCCGCGCACCCTCGGGGAGCAGGCCCGCGACCGCCATGGCGATGGTGGACTTGCCCGAGCCGGACTCCCCGACGAGGCCGACGATCCGGCCGGCCCCGATGGTGAACGACACGTCGTCGACGAGTGTCCGGTCACCGGCCCGAACGGTCAGCCCGTCGACGGTCAGCAGACCGTCCGGCTCCGTGCCGGCTGTGGCCCCGGCACCGCCCGGCGCCTGGGGCGCGCGAGACTCCTTCGCCGGGGTGGCCGGTCCCGCCGCGTCCGCCGCCCCGGTCGCCGCGGGCGCCGTGCCGCGGGTGCGCGGGTCGACGAGCGAGGCCACGCCGTCCCCGAGGAGCATGGCGCCCACACCGGTGACGATGAGCATGATCGACGGAGCGAGGACGACCGACGGCTGGGCGAAGATCGACGGCAGCGCCTCGTTGAGCAGCCGGCCCCAGTCGTACTGCGGGCTCTGCACCCCGAGGCCGACGAAGGACAGGCTGCTGATGTCGAGCAGGGACAGGGTGAAGCTCGAACTGAGGAGCACCAGCAGCGGCCCGCTGATGTTCGGCAGGACGTGCCGGGTCAGGATGCGCGGGCCGGGAACGCCGAGCAGCCGCGCGGTGAGCACGTAGTCCTTGTCCGCGACGGTCGCGGCGAGGTTCGCCGTCAGCCGGGCGAACCCGGGGACGCCGGCGACGGCGATCGCGACGATCGCTGACCCCGTCCCCGGTCCGAGCACCGCCGCGATGACGAGGGCGAGCACGAGCGACGGGAAGGCCACCGCCGAGTCGATGAGCCGCAGACAGGTCTCGCGCAGCCATCGGGGGGCCAGGTGGACGAGCGCGCCGATCGCGACGCCGACGACGAACGAGGCGGCGGTGGCGGCGGCGGCCATGAGCAGGGTGAGGCGGGTCGCGACGAGGGCCCGGGCGAGGACGTCACGGCCGAAGGCGTCGGTGCCGAGGAGATGCTCGGCTCCGGGTCCCAGCCGGGCGTCGTCGGTGAGGGTCTCGGCGGAACCGCTCAGCAGCGGCGGGGCCACGAGGGCCACGACGACGAGCAGTCCGAGGATCACGGCGCCGGCCAGCAGCGACGGGTTGCGGCGCCACCGGCGCACGGTCGTGTCAGTGGCCACGCCGACCTCCGTCGAGAGTGCGGGGGTCGACGATCCCGAGGACGACGTCGACGAGGAGGTTGACGAGCAGGGCGAGCATGCCGACGACGAGGATGATGCCCTGGATCACCGGATAGTCCTTGTAGATGATCGCCTGGACGACCTCGGTGCCGAGCCCCGGATAGGTGAAGACGTTCTCCAGGATGATCGTGCCGCCGAGCAGCGACGTGAGGACGAGACCGCTCAGGGTGAGGACGCTCGTCACCAGGTTGGGCAGCGCGTGGCGCAGGTGGAGGCGCACGGATCCGAGGCGGTGGCCGCGGGCGGTCCTCATGTAGTCCTGGGCGAGGACGGAGGCCGTCTCCTGCCGGACGACCCGGGCGATGGCGAAGGCCGGGCCGACGCACAGCGCGGTGATCGGCAGGACGAGCGCGCTCGGTGTCGTGGCGCCACCGGACGGCAGCAGGCCGAGGCTGATCGAGAACAGCACGATGAGGAGGGTCGCGACGACGTAGACCGGCGCGGACGCGAGGAGTCCGGCGACCGTGCCGAAGGCGACGCCGAGCCTGCGGCGGCGTCCGTCGCGGGTGAGGACGCCGACGGTCATGCCCAGCGGGACGGCGATGAGCAGGGAGAGCAGCACGGCCGGGATGACGAGCTGGACGGTGTACGGCAGCCGGGTCGAGACGATGTCCGCGACGGGGGTGTCGAACCGGAACGAGGTGCCGAGGCGCCCGGACGCGATGTCGCCGAGGTAGTGGACGAACCGCGTCGTCATCGGCTCGTCGAGGCCCAGTCGTTCGCGTATCGCCGCGAGCGTGGCCGGGGACGAGTTGGTGCCGGCGATGGCGCGGGCCGGGTCCCCCGGCAGCAGGGGCACGATGAGGAACGTCACGACGACGAGCAGCAGCATCGACATCAGCAGGCCGCCCGCCCGGCGGACGGCGAACCCGGCCCATCCGCCGCCCAGTCGCAAGCCTGGAGCCCGCCGGACGGCCGCGGCGGGCAGCGGCCCGGCCGGGACCGCGGGCCCGGCACTCACAACGCCCCCGCGAGCGCCGCGTCGTCCGGGCGCCGCTCGTGCCAGCGGAACCGCGGTTCGAGCTGGGCGGACAGCCGCAGCAGCGTCGCCTCGTCGTAGGGTGCGCCGATGAGCTGGGCACCGACCGGGAGGCCGTCGGCGGTCGTGTGGACGGGCAGCGAGATGGCGGGCAGCCCGGCGATGTTGACGAACGCGGTGAAGGAGACCATCCGGGTCTCGGTGGCCCGCGGACCGTCCGGGTCGGAGTTCGCCTCGTCGTACACGGGGCCGACCGGCGGCGCCACGACCGCCGTGGTCGGGGTGAGGAGAACGTCGAAGTCCCGGCCCCACTGGGCGACCACGTCGCGTGACTCGGCCTGCAGACGGGCCGCCGTCCGGGCGTAGTCGCCGGCGGTGACCTCCAGGGCGGTCTCCCGGCGACGCCGGATGTAGGGGTCCACCGCGTCGGGGTCGTCGACGTCGATGGCGTAGGTGGAGGCGCTGATGATCGTCCAGGTGAAGCCCATGATCGCCTCGTAGGAGAACATCTTCGGGCGGGCCTCGACGACGTCGTGCCCGAGGTCGCGCAGGGCCTGCGCGGCCGTCAGCGCCGCCGTGCGGCACTCCTCGTCGACGGGCAGACCGGTGGGCGCGTCGAGGAGCAGGCCGATCCGCAGCCGCCCGGGGTCGGCACCGACCTCGTCGAGGTAGGGGCGCACCGGTTCGGGCGCGCTGTACCAGGAGAGCCGGTCGGAACGGCCCATGACGTCGAGCAGGAGGGCCGTGTCGCCCACGGTGCGGGTGATGGCGCCCTCGGTCGTCGAGTGTTCCCAGGCCCGGACGAACGCGGGCACGCGGCCCCGGCTGGGCTTGAGGCCGATGAGGCCGGTGACGGACGCCGGGACCCTGATCGATCCGCCGCCGTCGCCGGCGTGCGCCACCGGGGCGAGCCCGGCCGCGACGGCCGCCGACGCGCCGCCGCTCGACCCGCCGGAGGTGTGCGCCGGGTTCCACGGGTTGCGTGTCTTGCCGTGCCGGGCGTTCTCGGAGACGGTCAGGGCGCCGAACTCGGGCGAGTTGGTCCGGCCGAGGGGGATCGCGCCGGCGTCGAGGAGGAGCTGGACGTCGGGGTCCGTGACCGTCTGCGGGGTGTCCCGGATCGCCAGCGAGGACATGGTGTTGGGCTGTCCGGCGACGGAGCTGAGGTCCTTGATGGGGACGGGGACGCCGTGCAGCGGGCCGAGCGGCTCGCCGCGCAGCACCGCCCGCTCGGCCCGGACGGCCGCCGCGCGCACGGCGTCGGCGTCGAGCCAGACGACGGCGTTGACGGCGGGGTTGATCCGCTCGATGCGGTCGAGGTAGGTCTCGGCCACCTCCACCGGGCTGACCTCTTTGGTGCGGATGAGGTCGGCGATCTGCTGGGCGGTGCTGTAAGGGTCGATCACCAGGGGGCTCCTGTGTCGGAAACGGTGCGAGGGGGTGCGGAGGGCCGGTCCGTCAGCCGGTGATGCGCAGGATCGGGTCGTCGAGCGAGCCGCCGAGCATCTGTGCGCTGAAGCCCTCGCGCAGTGCGTAGATGAACGGGTCGTTGACCAGCGGCACCGCGTCCACGTTCGAGATCAGGGCCTTGGCGGCCTTCTGGTAGGCGGCGCAGCGGGCCCCTTCGTTGGTCGCTTCGGCGCCCTGGGCGAAGGCCTTGTTCAGGGCGGGGTTCTTCACCGCGCCGAGGTTGCCGCCGCCCTCGGGCACGGTCGGGCCGACGAAGTGGCCGAGCGGGTTGGCGAGGGTGCCGAGGAAGTTGAGGTCGGCGAAGACCGTGAGGTCCCAGGCGTCGGGCTTGCCGAACACGGTCCCGACCCAGGCACCGACGTCGACGTTGGCGAGGGTGACGTCCGCGCCCGCGGCCCGCAGCGCCTCCTGGATGTACTGGTTCCCGGCGCCGGCGGGCCCGACGACCTGGGGGCCGACGAGGCGGATCTTCTTGCCCTTGAGCACGGCGGCCGCCGCGGCCTTGTCCTTCGGTACGAGGGACGAGGAGTCGGGGTCGTTGCAGGGGATGGCCTTCTGCACGAACATCGTCGACGGCTCACCCGTGTCCTTGGAGACGACCTTGGTGAAGGCGGCGCGGTCGACGGCCTGGGCGACCGCCCGGCGGGTGGCGACGTCCGCGAAGACGGTGCCGGGGCGTTCGTTGAACAGCAGGTAGAAGTCGGAGAACCGGCTGATGCTGACGCTGTGGCCGTTCACGCCGTCGAAGCGCGGGATGCCCGAGGCGTCGATCTTGCCGATGTCGAGCTGACCGCTGGTCACGAGGTTGCCGGTCGCGGTCGGGTCGGGCGAGACCAGGTACTCCATGGTCGTGGCGACCTTGCCGGGGATCTTCGTGCGCCAGGCCGGCCATGCCTTGTACTCGGGGCGGAGCGTGTAGGAGTACGAGACGCCGGACTGGGACTTCTGAAGGAGGTACGGGCCGGACTGCGAGCCTTTGGCCTTTCCGGCGGCGAGGGCCTTGAGGTCCTTGAGTCCCGCCGGGCAGACGATGCCCGTGCTCGCGACCGACAGGCCGGTGACCATGTCGCCCCACGGTCTGGCGAGCGCGATCTCCACCTTGTTCGCCGCGTCGTCGGCGGTCACCTTCACCTTGTTGCCGGGGCCGAAGACCGTGGGGAGGTCGGGCGCCGCCGTCTTGGGGTCGGCGAAACGGTCGAGGGACGCCTTGACGATCTTTGGCGTGATCGGCGTCCCGTCGGCGCACGTGGCGTCGGTGCGCAGGGTGAACGTCGCCGAGGTCGGCGTGGCCTTCCAGTCGGTGGCCAGACCGCCGACGAGCCCGCCGTCGTCCTTGCGCACGAGGGTGTCGTAACTGTTGCGGGCCAGCACGTAGTCGGGCAGGGACAGCGCCTTGACCGGGTCGAAGCTGGCTGGCACGTCGATCGTCGTCCGGATCTTCGTCGCGCCGGCGGCGTCGCCGCCCGGGTCTCCGGACGTCGCGCCTGTGGTGGTGCAGCCGGCGAGGACGGCCGTCATGGCTACGGCCGCGGTCACGGGGACCGCGCGGGTACGGGTGTGGCGCATGAGTGCTCCTGGAGAGGGGTGTCGCGCTCTGCGCGGGTCGCACGGGATCAGCGGGACGAGCGCGAGCAAGTTCGGGCGGAGGCGGTGCGCGTGACGCTCGGCGGACGCTGCGCGGGAGCGGTCCGTGGAGCTCTCGGTGGTGAGAGAATGCCGCCTAGTTAACGGCGTAGTCAATAGCGTTAACTATCTTTGGCCGTGGAGTGGCGGAACCCCTGCCGGTCGGCGGCGGTGAAGTCCTGCGGGTGGCGCGTGTCAGTCGCGCGGGAGCGTCGCCGCCTCCGCCTGGAGGGCGGTGAGGAGGATGTCCATCTGCCGGTGGAAGACGTCCGTCATGTCGAGGCTGCGCAGGTGTTCCTTGGCCTCCTCGGCGTAGGGGTACGTGGCGGGGTCGGCCGGCTGGTACTCCTGCACCCAGTTGACCTCGGCGCCGAACCGCTGGTTGACGAGCCGCCAGGCGTTGTTGCTCGCCATGGCGAGGGCGAAGTTCGAGAACGCCTGGTAGTGCAGGACGGCCGCCCGGCCGCGCCAGCCGCCGCGGTGGAACGCCTCCAGGACGGCGTCGACGGCACGCAGCTCGTGAAGGCCGCGGGTGACCCGCCCCATGCAGAGCGCGGCGGCCGCCGGGTGCTCCATGGCGGTGTTCCAGGCACGGATCGCCAGGTCCCGCAGCGACTCGGTCCATGACTCGTGGGGCTCGTACCCCTCCAGGCAGAGCCTGTCGATCTCCTCCGCCACGGCGACCATGATGTGGTCGCGACTCGCGAAGTGCCGGTAGACCGCGGTCGCGGAGGAGGACAGTTCCTTGCCGAGCCGCTGGAAGGTCAGCGCGTCCGGCCCGTCCTCGTCGAGGATCCGCAGCGCGGTCGCCACGATGAGCCCCTGGGAGAGGGTCCCCCGTTGGAGTCGCTTCGTCGACCGGCCCCCAGCCGCTGCCACTCGAACGCCTCCCTACGACGGACGGCGAGCCCACGCCGCCGCGGCCTGCGCCTCTTCACCGGCGACACCGGCACCAGCCTATGCGACCGATTTCGAGCGGGTCACCCTGGACCGGGCGCCCCGTGATCGGGCAGCGCGTCGCCGGCCGGCGAGGTGGCGCCGCCTTCGGCGGGGCCGACGAGTACCGGTCCGATCTGGCCCGCGGCACCGGTCGGTCCGCCATGAGCACGGTCGCCTTCGGCTCATTCTCGCCGCCTCAGCAACAGCCGCCACGCCTCATACCCACGTCCGTTGCAGGCGCGGTATGTGAGGCTCCTGTCGCCTGTCTGTACGGGAGCTGTCATGTGTGCCGTGAGTCCAGCCATGTGACTTGTTTTGTCAGTGACGCAGACCACGTTGAACGTTGAAACTACTGGAGCCGCCACCGCACTTCGGTGTTGCCGCTCTGCACCTCCGCACGATGCTCGACATTTCCACATGATCGAGGCACGTCAGCGTTCAGTAGCCCGAGGCATCTTCTCCCCACACAGCCAGGAGGTCTGTGAGGCATGCCCCTGAGCCATCTGTCCCCCCGAGACAGGGCCCTGTTCTGGCAGTTCGGCCAAGGCCCTGAAGTCCTCGTCCCCAATCCCCTCGTCCACCAGGCCGTCGAACGGCGGGCCATCGCCGCGCCGCACACGGTCGCCGCCGAGCACCAGGGCACGACGATCACGTACGGCGAGCTGAACCGTCGTGCCGACCGGCTCGCGGCCAGACTCGTACGGGAGGGCGTACGGCCCGGCGATCACGTCGGCCTCTTCGTACGCCGCTCCCTCCCGATGCTCGTCGGACTGCTCGGCACGCTGAAGGCAGGCGCCGCGTACGTCCCGCAGGACATCGGACTCACCCCCGCCGCCCAGTTGCGGCACGTCATCCGCACCGCCGGGATCCGGGTCGTCCTCACTCAGTCGGAGCACACGCTGCGGGTGCCTCCGGCTGACGCGGGACAGCGCCTGATCACCCTCGACGACGATCTCACCGACCTCTCCACGGAAGGCCCGGTCCGCCTCGAACGACCCGTACGCCCCGACGACGGGTGCTACGTCCTGTTCACCTCCGGCACGACCGGCAAGCCCAACGGGGTGAAGGTCACCCACCGCAACGTCGCGAACATCCTCCTCACCGCCCCCGGTGACCTGGGCATCCGCCCCGGTGACCGGGTCGCTCAGCTTCTCAACATCGCCTTCGACATGGCCGCCTGGGAGATCCTCGGCTGTCTCGCCCACGGCGGCACGCTCGTCGTCCGCGGCAAGGACGTCGGGGCCGCGGCCCGTACGGCGGACGTGCTGATCGCGACGCCGACGGTGCTGTCCGGGATCGACCCGGCGGACTGCCCCCGTGTACGGACGGTGGCCGTCGCGGGCGAGCCGTGCCCTCGCCCGCTCGCGGACGCCTGGGCCCGGCGGTCCGCCTTCCACAACTCCTGCGGGCCCACGGAGACGACGATCGTCAACACGATGCGCCGCCACCGCGTGGACGACGCCCTGCTCACGATCGGCCGCCCCACCCCCAACAACACGGTGTACGTCCTCGACGAGCACCGGCGTGCGCTGCCCATCGGGGAGGTCGGCGAGATGTGGGCCGGCGGCGACTGCGTCTCGGCGGGCTATCTGCACAACGAGGCGCTGAACGCCGAGCGGTACGCCCCCGACCCCTTCCTCGGTGGCGGACGCCGCATGTTCCGCACCCGCGACCTCGGCCGCTGGACACCGGACGGTGAACTCGAGCACCTGGGCCGTACCGACGATCAGGTCAAGGTCCGCGGCTTCCGCGTGGAACTCGACTCCGTCTCCTCGGTGCTGGAGTCGGTGGTGGGCTGCGCCCGCGCCGTCACACTCAAGCGGGACGCCCGCAGCCTGATCTCCTTCGTCTGCCCGGCCGACGTCGACCCGGACACGGCCCGGCGCGCGGTGGCCGACGCACTGCCCTACTACTGCGTGCCGGCCACGGTCCTCCCGGTGGCCGCGCTACCGGAGACGGACCGGGGCAAGGTCGACCGGGGCGCACTGCTGAGGCTGGCGGCGGAACGAGATGAGGCCGCGCGGGCGGTGACGGTTCCCGGCGAGGGAGCACCCCTGCTGCCGGTGGCGGCGGTACGAGAGGGGGCGGCCCGATGACGTCGTCCGTCGAGACCTCGTCCGCCGAGACCTCGTCCATCGAGACCTCGTCCGCCGAGGTGGGAGGCACCCGGCAGGCATCGCCTCCCGCACATCCCGCACCCCCCGCCGCTCTCGCCGAACTCCCTCCCCTCACGTCCGCGCCCCGTCGCCTCCTCAAGCACCCGCGCCTGATGCACTACAACCGCCTGGCGGCCCTGGTGATACTGGCCAACATCGGAGTGCTGGCGGCGGCGAGTTGGGCACCGGACGCCGCAACCATGGGCTACGCGGCCCTCGGGAACCTCGCGCTCGCGGTGGTCGTACGGCAGCAGTACGTCATCAACCTCTTCTTCCGGCTGGCGACCTGGGCTCCGACGAGCTGGCCACTGAAGGCGCGGTGGACGCTCGGGAAGGTGTACCACTTCGGTGGACTGCACGTGGGCGGGGCACTGGCCGGAGCGGTGTGGTTCCTCGCCGGGACGGTCGCGTCGACCGCCGACGGCGCCAACCGGCCACTCATCACGGTGAGTTGGACCCTGGTCGCCCTGCTCGTCGTCATCGTCGCCACCGCCGTGCCGCCCTTCCGCTCCCGCTTCCACGACCACTTCGAGAAGATCCACCGCTTCGGCGGCTGGAGCGCCCTCGCACTGTTCTGGACGCATACGCTGCTGGGTGGACAGGGTCCGGTCGCCCTCGGGGTGCTGGCCGTGGTCACCTTCAGCGTCGCCCTGCCCTGGCTGCGGCTGCGCAAGGTGGACGTACGGATCGAAAGGCCCTCCGCGCACGTCGCGCTGGCCCGTTTCGACCATGGCGTGACCCCTTTCGCGGGGTCCTCCACCGCCATCAGCCGCAGCCCGCTCACCGAGTGGCACTCCTTCGCCAACGTGCCCTCACCCGGCGAACCCGGCTTCCGGCTGACCATCTCCCGTGCGGGCGACTGGACGGGCTCCTTCATCGACGACGCGCCCCCGAAGGTCTGGGTCAAGGGCATCACCACGGCCGGGGTCGCCAACATCGAGACGTTGTTCAGCAAGGTGATCTACGTCGCCACCGGTAGCGGTATCGGCCCCTGTCTGCCGCATCTGCTGGCCGCCGAGGTGCCCTCACGGCTCGTGTGGGCGACGCGTGACCCCCGCAGGACCTACGGGGACGACCTGGTGGACGAGATCCTTGCCGTCCAGCCGAACGCGCTGGTCTGGGACACCTCTCAGCACGGCAAACCGGACATGGTGCGGCTCGCGTACACCGCGTACCGCGACTTCGGTGCCGAGGCCGTCATCTGCATCTCCAACAAGAAGCTGACCTGGCAGGTCGTCCACGGTCTCGAACGGTGCGGGATACCCGCGTACGGCGCGATCTGGGACTCATGACGAACCGTCAGGATCAAGGGAACGGAGAGGGACAGTCGATGAACACCCTCAAGATCGAACGCCATGACCGCGTCGTCACGGTACGACTCCACCGGCCGCACGTCCTGAACGCCCTCAGCAGCGAACTGTTGGCCGAACTCCTGGACGCACTGCGGCCGTTGGACCGCGATCCGGACGTCGGTTGCTTCGTGGTCACCGGTTCGGAGAAGGTCTTCGCGGCCGGCGCGGACATCAAGGAGATGGCCGGGAAGTCAGCCGTGGACATGGCGGCGGAGGATTACTTCGCGGGCTGGGAGGAGTTCGCCGGGTTACGCACGCCGAAGATCGCGGCGGTCAACGGCTATGCGCTGGGCGGCGGTTGCGAACTCGCGATGATGTGTGACCTGATCATCGCGGGCGACTCGGCGGTCTTCGGCCAGCCGGAGATCAAGCTCGGCGTGATCCCCGGCATCGGCGGTACCCAGCGGCTCACCCGCCTGGTCGGCCGCGCCAAGGCCATGGACCTGATCCTCACGGGCCGCACGATGAACGCCCGCGAGGCGGAAGCGGCGGGCCTGGTGTCGCGGGTGGTCCCGGACGACCGCGTCCTCACCGAGGCCACGGAAGCCGCCGCGACCATCGCCTCCTACGGCCGCCCGGCCGTCACGGCGGCCCGCGAGTCGGTCGACCGGGCCCTGGAGACCGGCCTGCGCGACGGACTTCTCTTCGAACGGCGCGTGTTCCACGCACTGTTCGCGACAGAGGACCAGAAGGAGGGGATGAGCGCGTTCAAGGAGAAGAGGACGCCCGTCTTCAAGGGCCGCTGACAGGCTGACCCGACCCACTGAGCGGGGCGGCGCGCCGGCACCCCGGCCCGCCGCCCCCACAGGGAGAACGCATCAGGGCAGGCCTCCCCCTGTCCACCACCGACCCCGCCGACCCCGCCGACCTCAAGAACCTCAAGAACCTCAAGGACATCCACCCGCCTACGCCGGTTCGGTGAACTGGTCGAACACCATCACGGCGGACCGGGTGGCGAGGGACCAGCCGTCCTCTCCCTCCGGATCCTCCAGGTTGGGGTGCCCGGCGATCCAGCGCATATGGAAGCCGTCGAGCAGGGCGGCGATGGTGGTGGCGAGGTGTTCGACCCTGTAGGGCGCGCGCATGCGCAGCCCGTAGGCGTCCAGCAGCGCCTGGTACGCCTCGCAGGCGACCTCGGTGAACGACTCCCCGTAGTGCCCCAGGGCGTCGCGGACGCGCGGGTTGGCGGCGCTGGCGTAGAAGCCGAGCAGCACGCGGTAGATCGGGTCCACGCGGTGGTTCTCGTGGTTGTCCCTCAGGACGTCGTTGAGCGCCTCCTGCCAGGTCGTGCCGCTGTCGACCGCCTCCTTGAAACGGCGGATGCTCTCCGGCAGCCCCGGGACCAGTTCGGCCTGTCGGCTGGTGAGGTGGAAGAGGAGATCCGCCTGGAAGTCGGCCTGGGCGGGCCAGATCTGGTAGATGGATCCGGTCGTGATCGCCGGTGCGGTGTCGTCACCCAGCCGCTCCCGCATGATGCGGGTGGCTTCCTCGGTGACCCGCTTGACGCGGACATGAGCAAGGGCCGCGGAGACCGCCGCCTCGCTCGTGTCGGAGGTGCCGGCACAGACGAGCTGGGTGGCCGCTTCCAGCATGAGGGCCCGGGTCTCCTCGGGTGTGCGCCGAGGGAGCCTGCGTCTCACGGAGTGCTCCGTCATGCCCTTCCCCTCCCTTTGCGTGATCGTTAATTCGGTGTGAACCGGGGCGTTGACAGGGCGCCAGCGTACACCTAGATTCCCGATCCGTAAGAAAGTTACGAAAGTCGAAGGCGCCGAATCACCTGGCCTTTCGACGTTCCTCGGGCTGGACCGAGGCACCGGTCATCCCGGTGCGCCCTCCTGCCCTCCTCCGCCTTCCGCGCTCTCCCCCGCATGCCGTGCCGGGCGTCGCCCTGCCGTTTTCCGATCCTGGAGGATCCCGCATGCCCTCGATCTCACGCCCCCTAAGACTCGGCCTCGTCTCCGCCGCCATGGCGCCCCTGCTGGGGGTCGCCGCATGCAGCGGATCGGGCACCAGCACGTCCTCGTCGTCCGGCGCCTCCGGCGGCGGTTCCTCCGCGGCCGCGGACTCCCGCTCGGCGAGTGACGTCGTGACCGACTACCTCGGCTACGTCGGCGGAAAGGCGGGCAAGGCCGACACCGGCCTCGACCCGGTCACCCTGGGCTGGGTGAACGTCGAGGGCGGCCCCGGCGGCAACCCCGAAGCCACCCTCGGTGCCCGTGCCGCCGTGAAGTACGTCAACGACAGGCTGGGCGGCATCGGCGGGCACCCGCTGAAGCTGAACGTCTGCACGGTGGTGTCCGCCGAGGAGGAGGGACAGAAGTGCGGCCAGCAACTGCTCGGCGCCAAAGAGGTCACCGCCATCGGTGTGGGCAACCTCTACCTCGGAGACGCGTCCTTCAACTCCGTGATCGCGGGGAAGAAGCCCGTGCTGGTCGGAGTGGCGACCGGCCCGACCATGCCCACCGCGAAGAACACCTTCAGCACGTTCGGCGACCTGCCGCACATCTTCGGCACCTGGGGCACGTACGCCCGTGACGTGCTGAAGGCGAAGACCGCGGCAGTGATCCACACGAACACACCCGGCGACAAGATCGCCTCCGGGGCCGCGGTGAAGGGCCTGGAAGCCGCCGGTCTGAAGGTGAAGTCCGTCGGATTCGACGCGCAGTCCACCGATCTGATCGGCCCGGTCACCGCGGCCGGGGCGAACACCGCGGATGTCGTGGTGCCCATCTCCGTGGGTGGCGGTTGTGTCGGGATCGCCAAGGCGCTGAAGCAGCTCAATGTCACCAAGCCGGTGGTCTCCACGCCGCTGTGCATGTCCCCCGATGTCGCCCAGGGGCTCGGAGGGGACCTGCCCACCTGGACGTACGGCGTCGCCCAGACGCTGCCGATGGACTCCTCGGCCGCCGACTCCAAGGCGTTCCTGAAGGCATCGGCGCAGGCGGGGCTGGGCAAGGAGGACCAGTCCAAGGTCTTCGCGCCACTGGGCTGGAGCACGATCCTGACGTACGCGCAGGTGCTCAACGCCATCGGCCCGGACAAGATCACCTCCGCCTCGGTGACCGAGCGGCTCAAGAAGTTCACCGGGCCGGTCATCATGGGCGCCGCCGAGGTCAAGTGCGGCAAGTACCCGGACGCCCTCGCCGTCTGCAACGACCAGGCGAGGTTCTACCAGTACGAGGGCAAGGGCCGGTTCAAGCCCCTGACCGACTGGATCCGCCCGCCCCAGTGAGCCCCCGGCCGCCCCAATGAGTC
>NZ_LIRK01000209.1 GCF_001419765.1 Streptomyces torulosus | reverse complement strand
GCGCGGTGAGGCCCGGTCCGCCGCCGAGGGCGAGCGCCTCGCCACCACCGTGGGCAAGGCCCGGCACGCCGCAGGGGACGGCAGCCGGCCCGCCTCCGATGCCGAGCGGCCGACCGCCACCCCTTCCGGTCGGCCGGCCGATTCCCGAGCCGAACGGCCGACCGCCACCGTCGCCCCCGAGGGCGACGGACGAACCGCCGCCGTACGGGACGGCGACTCCGGCAAAGGGGACCGCCCGTCCGCCGCCGAGGGAGGAGGCCGGGCCGCGTGCTCGCTCTCCGTCTAGCCCGCCGCGCCCACCCTGTCGTCCAGCTCCGCCGGCTGCTCGTCGCCGCGGCCTCCGGTGGCACGGGGTTCCTGCTGCTGTGCGCCCTCGGGTACGCCCTGTCCCACCCGCACGCCTCCTCCGCCTCGCTGCTGCGGCTGCTCTGGTGCCTCGCCCCCGCCTCCGCCACGATCCACTTCGCGGTGACGGTCGCCCGGACCGACCCCGGCACGCGGCCGCGCCCCGGCCTGTCCGCCATCGGCCTCGGCCCGGTCCGCCTCATGGCCGTCTCCGCCGTGACGACGGCCCTGTCCACCACCCTGGGCTCCCTGCTCGCCCTGCTCGTCTTCCTCCACCTGCGCGGCGACCTCACCGGCATGCCCTTCGACCGCATCGCCGCCGACGCCCTCGGCGCCGGACGCCCCCTGCCGCTACCGGCCGCCCTCACCCTCCTCGCCCTGGTACCGGTCGTGGCGTCCGTGACGACGGCACTGGTCCTGCGCCCCTGGGGCCCCCGGACCCGGGCCGCCAACCCCCGGACGCGCTTCATGGCGTACGACACCTTCGACATCCGCCGCCGGGTGCTGGAACCGGCGGGCGCGACCAGGTTCGAGGAGGAGCCGGAGCCCGACGAGGAGACCTCCGCGACCGCCGAGCCGGACGAGCCACCGGCCCCGCGCCCCGCGCCCGGCGGCCTCCCCTGGGGCATCGCCGTCCTCGCCGTCGGCCTCGCCATCGAGACCCACGCCGGGCAGTCCGACGCCGGTTCCGCCCTGGCCCTCCCCGGAGGCTTCGCCGACAGCCCCGCCGGGGTGCTCGGCGGCTGGCTGCTGACCGCGCTGGGCCTGGCCCTCGCCGGCCCCGGGCTCACCCACCTCACCGGCCGGCTGCTCCAGGCCGTGCGGCCGGGGGCGCTCAGGCTGCTGTCCGGGCGGGTGCTGCAGGCGGAGGCCCGGCGGATCGGGCGGCCGCTCGGGGTGGTGTGCGCGGTGGCCTCCGGGGCGTACGCCATGGTGACGCTGTCCTCCGGCGCGCGCCCCGCGGTCGGTCCGCTGACCCTGCTGGGGGCGTTCGTCGTGGCCGGCTGCACCGTCCTCACCCTCGCCACGGCCGCCGTCGAGGCCCGCCGGGCGCACGCCGACACCACGGCCGCGCTGCTGCGGATGGGGGCGCCCGCCGCCCTGCCCCGCCGGGCCGCCCTGCTCCGCGCGGGCGCCCTGCTCGCCGTCTTCGGCCCGCTGACCTGGACGGTCGCGGAGCTGGCGGCACTCCCGCTGGCCTCCTGACCACCGGTCGGCCGCGGCATCGAGGGCGCCGGAGAACTCGTACAAAAAAGATCCGCGACCGGCGATGAGTTTCACGGAGGGCCCCGGTCTATCCCCTCGAACGGACCGAGACCCACGCCGGACCGACCGACGCTACGGGAGAGACCCACATGTACCAGCAGATGATCTTCGTGAACCTGCCCGTGAACGACCTCGACGCCTCCACGAAGTTCTTCACGGAGCTGGGGTACTCGATCAACCCGCAGTTCAGCGACGAGAACGCCGCCTCCGTCGTGATCAGCGACACCATCGTGGCGATGCTGCTCACCAAGCCGTTCTACGCGACCTTCACCAAGAAGGAGATCGCGGACGCCACCCGGACCAGCGAGGTGCTGCTGTGTCTGAGCGCCGAGAGCCGCGAGAAGGTGGACGAACTGGTGGAGAAGGCGGTCGCCGCCGGCGGTACGGCCTCCGAGAAGGTCCAGGAGATGGACTTCATGTACGGCCGCGCCTTCGACGACCTCGACGGCCACACCTGGGAGGTCGTGTGGATGAACCCCGACGTCATCGAGGGCTGAGTCCCGACGTTTCGAGGGGTGCCTCCCGCCGGTACGGCCGCGCCTAGCATGGGCGGGTGCAGACGATGCCCGCCCATGCGGCCCACCATGACGACCGCGAGATCGAGACGATCGAGGAGTTCGACGCGACCGTCTCGGCCCGCGGCACCCTCTCCGGATACCGCGTCCAAGCCGTCGACCTGACGGACCGTACACGCGAACTGCTCACCACCGACGCGGCGGGCGCCGTCTTCCTCGGCTGCCCGATGCGCGAGGACGCGGCGGCGAAGATCCGCGCGGACGGCGCCCTGGTCTTCCCGCCCATACCGGATCTGCCCTTCGACCCGTATCGGGGCCTGCTCTACTCCCCCGACGAGCTGTTCGCGTCCCTGGTGGACGGCGGTTACGAGGCGACGCCGGACGCCCGCTCCTACGCCTGGTTCCAGCGGACCAAGGCCGACCGGGACATCTTCGCCTCCACACTGCGCGCCGTCCACGACGACTCCGTCTCCGACGCGCTCGACGAACTCCTCGTCGGCGCACGGGTGGTGGGGGTGATGGGCGGCCACGCGATGGCCCGCGGCACCGCGGCGTACGAGGGTGCCGCCCGCCTCGGCCGGAGCCTCGCCCGCTCCGGTCTCACGGTCGCCACCGGCGGCGGCCCGGGCGCGATGGAGGCCGCCAACCTCGGCGCCTACGCCGCCCCGCACGACGACGCGATGCTCGCCGACGCCCTGCGACTGCTGGCGAAGGCACCGAAGTTCACGCCGTCGATCACCGACTGGGCGAGCGCCGCCTTCGAGGTGCGCACCCGCTATCCCAAGGGCGGCACCTCCGTGGGCATCCCCACCTGGTTCTACGGCCACGAGCCGCCGAACCCGTTCGCCTCCCACATCGCCAAGTACTTCGCCAACGCCACCCGCGAGGACGGCCTCCTCGCCCGCTGCGACCACGGCGTCGTCTTCCTGCCCGGCGCCGCCGGCACCGTCCAGGAGATCTTCGACAACGCCACCCCCAACTACTACGAGTCCCGCGGCGAACCGACCCCCATGGTCCTCGTCGACCGCGTCCACTGGACGGAGAAGCTCCCCACCTGGCCCCTGCTCAGCTCCCTGGCCCGTGACCGCTCCATGGAGTCCCGGATCGCGCTGGTCGACCGGATCGAGGACGCCCCCGAGGCGCTGGAGCGGCTCCGCGGATGAGGGCGGCGGTGCGGCGAACCGGGAGTAAACACGTGGGCTGTTCATCAATGGGCAAAGCCAACGGCTCGGACACTTCTTCGGATTGACAGTACTTATGCCGCGCTTATAAACCTGTGAGGCACATGGGGAAGCCGCTTCACCGGCGGCGCCTCCGTCACCCCCACTCCCCTGTGCTCCCCGTGAAGGGCAAACGTGTCCACATCTCCCCGAATCGCGCGAGCAGCGCGTTGTCTCGGTGTCGCCTCCGCTTCCGCCGCACTCGTGTTCGGCGTCGCGGGCAATGCCATGGCCTGCAGCATCAAGGACTTCTCCGCCGTGGCGGAGTGCGACGGCGACCAGGGCGTCATCCGCGTGACCGACGTCGACCCGCTGGGCGTCCCGGCCGAGGTCACCGTCTACCTGGAGAACAACGGTGCCGACCTGCGCAAGGTCGGCACCCAGGTCATCGAGGGCTCCACGGCCGAGGGTGTGACCGTCACCTTCGACGAGAAGTGGAAGCCGAGGGCCGAGTACCGCATCCACATCGCGGCGGACAAGTACGTCGACGACGACCTGCCGATCCTGGTCGCGCCCGACAAGTCGTGCAAGAAGGCGGACGACACCCCGCCGGCCTCCTCCGAGAAGCCGGAGAAGCCCGGAAAGCCCGAGAAGCCCGGAAAGCCCGAGAAGCCGGGGAAGCCCGCCGAGAAGGAGCCGGCCGAGGAGGGGAAGGCCCCCACGCCGTCCGCCTCGGAGAGCGGCACGCCCGCCGGTTCGGGCGGCACCAACAACCTCCCCTCCCCCGAGGGTGACTCCAACCTCGCGGAGACCGGTGCCGACTCCGACACCGGTCCCATAGCGGGTGTCGCGGCGGTCCTGGTCGCCCTCGGCGTCGGTGCCGTGATCTACAGCATGCGGCGCCGCGGGTCCTCCATGCGCTGACCGTCCTCGTACGGCCGTGCGGCCCGCGCTCCTCGGTGAGGGGTGCGGGCCGCATGCGTGTCGGAGGGCTCGCGTCGAGCGGCCCGCCCACGCGGCTCACCCGAAGGTCGCCCGCTCCAGCCAGAAGTCCAGCAGTTCCCGGTCGCCCAGGACCTCCAGGCGACCGCCGTCCGGGGGCAGTCGGCGGTAGAAGGCGAGCAGTACGTCGGTGAGCGGGCCGCGCAGCGCGACGGTCGCCTTCTCGTGGCCGTGCCGCCAGCGCACGCCCTCCTCGGTCAGGTCGACGAACCACTCTGCCGTCACGTCGGTGGCGTGGAGGTGGATGCTGCGGCCGGGTCCGCGCAGTTCGGCGGCCGCGTCGTCCGGCTCGGTCCGCTGGACGAACTCGACGATCTCCAGCCACTCGTCGATCGCGTCGGCGGCGATCTCCGGCGCCACCTCGTACGGCAGCCCGGCGGCTAGGGTCGCGTCGGCCCGGTGGACGACCAGTTCATGGGTCACCCGGCGGGCCCAGAACCCGGCGGTCCGCTCCCAGCCCCAGGACCACACCGGTGTCTCGGGCCCGGCCTCCCGCAGCGTGGCGAGGAGTTCCTCCCCCGTCCGAGCGAGCCAGGCGTCCAGCTCGGCCGGGTCCCCCTGCTTCTCGGGGCCGTCGTACAGCGGCACCCGTTCCTCGGGCACCTCCTCCTCCGCCCGCGTCCGTACGTTGAGTTCGACCCAGCGCAGGGAGCCGCCGGTGTGCCGGACGAGCTGTTCCAGCGACCAGTCGGGGCAGGTCGGCACGGTCGCCGAGAGGTCCGCGCCGGAGGTCACCACGTCCCTCAACTGCCGTAGCTGGTGCTCGATCTCGGCGCAGTAGCGGTCATGTCGGGCGTGGGGTTCACGGGTACGCAGGGTCATGGTGGTGGACCCTATGCGGCCGGGTCACCGCCGAGCACGAGGATTTCGGCGGCGTCGAAGGCCACGCCCACCTGGTCGCCGGGGTCCGGCGCGTCCCTCAGCGCGCACGCCGCCTCCAGTCGTGGCGCGCCCTCGGGCTGGAGGTGCACGGAGACATGGGTGCCCCGGAAGGTGCGTGCGGCCACGGTGCAGCGCAGTCCGTCGGCGGCGTCGACCAGCCGTACCCCTGCGGGCCGCACCAGCAGCGCGCCCGGCCCCTGCGCCGAGCCCTCGGGCACCGGCACCTTGCCCCAGGGGGTGTCGGCGGCCTGGCCGGTCACCGTCGCGTCGACCACGTTGTCGAAGCCGAGGAAGCGGGCCACGAACTCGTCCGCCGGGCGCTGCCACACCTCCAGGGGCGTGCCGGACTGGGCGATCCGTCCGTCCCTCATCACCACGACCCGGTCGGCCAGCGCGAACGCCTCCCCCTGGTCGTGTGTGACCGCCAGCACGGTCGTGCCCAACTCGGCGAACAGTTGCCGGAGTTCGACGACGAGTCGTTCCCGCAGCGAGCGGTCCAGCTGGCCGAGGGGTTCGTCGAGCATGAGCAGCCGGGGGCGTGGCGCGAGGGCGCGGGCCAGCGCGACCCGTTGCTGCTCACCGCCGGACAACTCCCCGACCCGGCGGCGCGCGGCCCCGGGCAGTCCGACCAGCTCCAGCAACTCCCTTACACGGGAAGCGCGTTCGTCCTTGGCGGCGCCGTGCATCCGGGGCCCGAAGGCGACGTTGCCCGCGACGTCCCGCTGGGGGAACAGCTGGTGGTCCTGGAACATCAGACCGACGCCGCGCTTGTGCGCCGGGACGCCCGACTGGTCGTGCCCGTCCAGCGACACCCGTCCGGCGTCGAGGGGCTGGAGCCCGGCGACCGCCCGCAGCAGGGTCGACTTCCCGCTGCCGCTCGGCCCCAGCACGCACACGATCTCGTGCTCGGCGACGCCCAGATCGACCCCGTCGAGGACGGGCCGCCCGTCGAACCGTACGGTCGCGCCCTCGATCCTCAGCAACATCAGAACTCCCCCGTGCGATCGGCGCGGAGGCGCTCCAGCACCAGCAGGGCCACCGCGCACACCACCATAAGAATCGTCGAAAGGGCCATGGCCTGGCCGTAGTTGAGGTCGCCCGGCCTGCCGAGCAGCCGGGCCACGGCGACCGGCAGGGTCGGGTTGTCGGCGCGCGCGATGAACACGGTCGCCCCGAACTCACCGAGCGAGACGGCGAAGGCGAACCCGGCCGCGATCAGCAGGGCCCGCCGTACGAGCGGCAGGTCGACCTCGCGCCACACCCGCCACGGCGACGCCCCGAGGACGGCCGCGGCCTCACGCAGCCGTTCGTCCACGGCCCGCAGCACAGGCAGCATGGTCCGTACGACGAAGGGGACGCCGACGAGGGCCTGTGCGAGGGGCACCAATATCCAGGAGCTGCGCAGATCGAGCGGCGGTTCGTCCAGCGCGATCAGGAAGCCGAAGCCGACGGTCACGGCGGACACCCCGAGCGGCAGCATGAGCAGCGCGTCGAAGCCCCGGACGAGATGGTCGGTCACGGGGGTCTTCCCGTCGCCGCGGGGGCGGGTGCGCAGGGTGAGGGCGGCCGCCGCGAGGCCGCCCACGAGGACGGCGATGGCGGTCGCGGCGCACGCGTAGGTGAGCGAGTTGCCGATCGCCTCGATCGGCGCCACCAGGAAGATGCCGCTGTCGTCGCTGGTCAGCGCCTTGTAGTAGCCGAATCCCGGTGCGTCGAGCGACCGCTCGACCAGGACGCCCAGCGGCAGCAGGATCAGCACGACCACTGTGGCGAGGACACCGGCCAGCAGCGCCCACTGCCCGGCTCCTCGCGGCCGCCGTGCCGTGAGCGAGGCGTCGACCAGCCGCAGCGCGGTCTCCCGCCGCCGCACGGTCCAGGCGTGCACGGCGAGGATCATCCCGACCGCGGCGAACTGCACGAGCGTCAGCACGGCGGCCGTCGTCAGGTCGAAGATCTCCGAGGTCTGCCGGTAGATCTCCACTTCGAGCGTGGAGAAGGTCGGCCCGCCGAGGATCTGCACCACCCCGAACGAGGTGAAGGTGAAGAGGAAGACCATCAGGGCGGCGGCGGCCACGGCGGGCCCGAGCGCCGGCAGGGTCACCTTCCGCCAGGCGCCGAGCAGGGACGCCCCGAGCATCCGCGCGGCCTCCTCCTGCCGCGGGTCGAGCTGGGCCCACAGCCCGCCTACGGTTCGGACGACGACCGCGTAGTTGAAGAACACGTGGGCGAGCAGGATCGCCCACACGGTGGTGTCCAGCCGTACGCCCCCCAGCTCGTCGAGCAGCCCCCCACGCCCGACCAGCGCCAGGAACGCCGTACCGACGACCACGGTGGGCAGCACGAACGGCACGGTCACGACCGCCCGCAGGACATCCTTGCCCCTGAAATCGAAGCGCGCGAACACATACGCGCCGGGGAGCGCGATCAGCAGGGTGAGCGCGGTCGAGACGAGCGCCTGCCAGGTGGTGAACCACAGCACGTGCCGGATCCCGGAGTCCCCCAGTACCTCCGCGATCCGCCCGAACTGCCAGCCCCCGCCACGCCCCTCGGTCTTCAGCCCCCGGACGACGATCGCGGCGACCGGGTAGGCGAAGAACACCCCGAAGAAGGCGACGGGCAGGGCCATCAGCCCGAGCCGCGCCGCGCCGCCCCTGCGGGACCTCCGCCGGGGCGCGGCCTCCGCCGGCCCGGGAGGCTCCTTGGCTACTTCAGTACGAGCGAGGTCCATGACTTGACCCACTCGTCACGGTTCTCGGCGATCTTCGCCGGGGCCATGGTCTCCGGGTCCTTCGCGGCCGGTCCGTACTCGGCGAAGTCGGCGGGCACGGACGCGCCGTCGACCACCGGGTACACGAACATGTTGAGGGGCATGTCCTCCTGGAACCTCTTCGAGATCAGGAAGTCGATGAGCGCCTTGCCGCCCTCGGCGTTGCGCGCGTTGCTCAGCAGCCCGGCGAACTCGATCTGCCGGAAGCAGGTGCCGCCGGCGACGCCGGTGGGCGCGGTCTTCGGACGCGGCTTGGCGTAGATGACCTCGGCTGGCGGCGAGGAGGCGTACGACACGACGAGGGGCCGGTCGCCCCCCGCCTTCTTGCCGTCCGTCGACCCGGAGAACTCCTGGTAGTACGCCTGCTCCCAGCCGTCGACGACCTTGACGCCGTTGGCCTTGAGCTTCTTCCAGTAGCCCTCCCAGCCGTCGTCGCCGTACTTCGCGGCCGTGCCGAGGACGAATCCGAGGCCGGGTGAGGAGGTGGAGGCGTTCTCGGTGACGAGGAGGTCCTTGTACTCGGGCTTGATCAGATCGTCGAACGTCTGCGGCGGCTCGATCTTCTTCTCACTGAAGTACGCCTTGTCGTAGTTGACGCAGATGTCACCGGAGTCGATGGGCGTGACCCGGTGTTCGTCCTTGTCGAGCTGGTACGCGGCGCCGACCTTGTCGAGGCCCTTCGCCTCGTACGGCTGGAAGAGGCCGTTGTCGAGCGCGCGGGACAGCAGGGTGTTGTCGACGCCGAAGAAGACGTCGCCCTGCGGGTTGTCCTTGGTCAGGATCGCCTGGTTGACGGCCTGGCCGGCGTCGCCGCTCTTGAGGACCTTGACCTTGTAGCCGGACTCCTTCTCGAAGGCCTTCAGCACGTCCTTGGAGTAGCCGAAGGAGCCGTGGCTGACGAGGGTGACGGTCTTGGAGCCGCCCGACCCGGCGTCATCGGACGACGACGAGCCGCACGCGGACAGCGTGACGAGGCCGAGGCCGACGGCCGCGGCGACGAACGTTCTGATGTGCACTGATGTCCTCCTGGGGGTGACCAGGAAGAGACGCGGCCCTGCCCGGGGACCTCGGCGGTTCCCGGGCAGGGCGCAACAGCTTGAGTGAAGACCGAACTTCCTACCCAGAATGACCTGGGCGAGGTTCAGAGGGTCTGCGGCCTGGATGCCGCACTCTCAGCGCTGTGGCGCTCCCCTGTCGGAATATGAAGATGTGTACGAAGGTCACACTACCCCGTGGCCGGATTCCGACTCCTGCCCGTCCCCGGCCGTCGGCTACCGCTCGGTGGCCGCGAGCTGGCCGCAGGCCCCGTCGATCTCCTGGCCCCGGGTGTCCCGGACGGTCACCGGCACCCCGTGGGCGGCGATGGCCTCCACGAACGCCTTCTCGTCCTCGGGCCGCGACGCGGTCCACTTCGAGCCGGGCGTCGGGTTCAGCGGGATCAGGTTGACGTGCACCGGCCGGCCCTTGAGCAGCCGGCCCAGCCGGTCACCACGCCAGGCCTGGTCGTTGATGTCCCGGATCAGCGCGTACTCGATGGACAGCCGCCGCCCGGACTTCGCGGTGTACTCCCATCCGGCGTCCAGGACCTCGCGCACCTTCCACCGTGTGTTGACCGGTACGAGGGTGTCGCGCAGCTCGTCGTCGGGGGCGTGCAGCGAGATGGCGAGCCGGCACTTGAAGCCCTCGTCGGCGAACCGGTGGATGGCCGGCACCAGCCCGACCGTCGACACGGTGATCCCGCGCTGCGAGAGCCCGAGCCCGTCCGGCTCCGGGTCGGTGAGCCGGCGGATGGCGCCGACGACGCGGTTGTAGTTGGCGAGCGGCTCGCCCATCCCCATGAAGACGATGTTGGAGAGCCGGGCGGGCCCCCCGGGGATCTCCCCGTCGCGCAGCGCCCGCATCCCGTCCACGATCTGGTGGACGATCTCGGCGGTGGACAGGTTCCGGTCGAGCCCGGCCTGCCCGGTGGCGCAGAAGGGGCAGTTCATGCCGCACCCGGCCTGCGAGCTGATGCACATGGTGACCCGGTCCGGGTACCGCATCAGCACGGACTCGACGAGCGTCCCGTCGAACAGCCGCCACAGCGTCTTGCGGGTGGTGTCCTGGTCGGTCGACAGATGCCGGACGACCGTCATCAGCTCCGGAAGCAGCGCTTCCTGGAGCTTGGTGCGCGCACCGGCGGGGATGTCGGTCCACTGCTCCGGGGCGTGCGCGTACCGCGCGAAGTAGTGCTGCGAGAGCTGCTTGGCACGAAACGGCTTCTCCCCGATCGCCGCCACCGCGTCCTTGCGCTCGGCGGGCGTGAGATCGGCAAGGTGCCGCGGCGGCTTCTTGGCTCCGCGGGGGGCGACGAAAGTGAGTTCTCCGGGCTTCGGCATAACCCTCCCAGTGTCGCAGATCAACTCGGGGAGCCCAGGCCAGAGCGGGGTGGGGGTGGTCACCTGTGGGTGCCGACTGTCAGCGTTGATCGACCTCGCACGGCCCAGGGACGGCCCAGCCTCCGACCCGCTCTGTGTAGGCAGCGGCGCCATCGCCCGTCACTCCATCTGCATGGGAGCGACCGGGAGTTGCTCCCTGTAGGGCCACGTGAAGGTGCGGTCGGGTTCGAGATGGGCGTCCCCCCAGTGGATCGCATGGACGCCGTTTTCAGCGTCAGCCGTGAAGAACACACAGACCAACCTGGTGGAAGCTCCCAACTCCTCGAACGCTTCGTGCAGCCCCAGGTACTCCTCGGTCGCCAAGTCCTCATCGACGTCGAACAGGCCTTCTGGAGGCTGTGGCCCGTGCGCCCGGAACAGCCGGTGCCGAGTGGGCGACGCGTTGGCGGGCAACCGGGCTCGGTCCAGGGGCCTCGGCCTGTCCGCGTACCGGAAAGGGAAGAGTGCGTGATCATTGATCACCGCATACTCATATCCGCGTACGTCTCGGACGGCTTCCCCAAGCTCGCGCGCCGTCTCCGCCAGGTTCTCGCGCACCACGCCCGCAAGGGCGACACCGTACGGACTCCGCTTCTTCAGCCCCGCAGCGAGATGCGCGGCATGAGCCTTTCCGTGCGCCTTGGCCAGTTGCACCGGGACCGCAGCGGCAAGCACGCCGGCATGCCGCCCAAACCGCTCGACGGCCCAGGCCGACGGCCCTACCGGATAGCCACCCAACACCGACATGCAGTGCCCCCTCCCCCAGGTCCCGCCTCTGAACTGTGTGACACGCACACGAAGGGCACACAAGGGGGCGATCTGGCCAGGACGCGGCCGAACATGCTCGCTTCTAAGAACAGTCACAACTGACCGACGGCGGCCGTGACCTACGGCCGCCCAGTCGATCGACACGGCCTAATGAGGCCTTATCCCCGTGCTACTTACATGGCTCTTCAAATCTCCGGATTTGGTGTTATTGTTACGCGAATTGGGACTGCGGTGTGATGCGGCTGGAACATTCTATTGTGCTCCTTTGCGCTCTTCCGAGCCTCCGTTTTACTGCCCCACACCATCGCGTCGACGGCTATTCCCTCTTCAGGACACAATGCTTCCCAGCCCACTCTCTCCTGAGAGGATCGAGCGGGTTCTTGCGCCAGGCTCTGCTCGCTGGGAGCGTTCATCAGAAATCAGCTCCTACCGGAATTTTGCCAGATATGCGGTACTCTGTTTCAAGCTTCGCCTTAGATCCGTAGGGCTGGTATCGCCGGGCATCCTGCCGCACGACGTCCTTTGTCTACATGTTGTGCGTGTCGCGCGACGCCCGCAACTCCATCCATCCATCACCCGTGACTCCCCGCCTGCCCTGACACGGAAGTGGCATGACCACCCTCGCGCTCTGTATCCGCTGTTGCGACTCGTCAGACTCGCGGCCCGGTGCCACCTCGCAGCTGGGGCGCTCTGCTCAAGGGGAGCAATCCGTCAATTAGCCGCCCTGAGATCGGGCGGCAATGTTTGCCTGGCGCGGACTAACTTGACATCCATACATCGCACGTACACCCGAATCGGGTGCGTTTCGTCAGGCATGCCGCCCGGCTGGCCTCGACCCAGAGAAACCACATTTGAAAGGGCATGACCCACACGCCTTCGCGGTGCGGTTCGAGCACATATGGCATTGGTGTTTCGATCATGTCCGTGAGGGACTTGTAATTCACTCGTTTGGGGACGTCGATGCCCTCAATGCGCCGCACGAAGGCCTTGTCAGAAATAATGGACTCGGCTTTACATCGAACGTCACCGGCGTGGATTTCCTGTTCAAGGGGGACGTTGTGACTGTATCCGTATACCAGATCGCAAATGAGTTCCTTAAGGTTCACAGGCGCCCACTCGCCTGTTCGTACAGAGGCCCGGCGTTCTTCTCGACCCACCAAAGTGGAGCGCGCCACTGTACGAACGACCTTGACGCCCTGGGCCGCGACTGCTCGGCTCTGCCTGGGTCGACGGCAGACGGGATGGGAGTCCCCGCACCAGCCACTGACGGCCGGCACTCGTGTACCGGGCCCCCGCCATCTCGGAGCCTGAGCGCCCCCCACCGGAGGCATGGCTTTGGCCCGCGGATGACGCCCTCGCTTCTGCCCGCAGCACGTAGCACGCCGCCGGGCGCGGCCAGCCGGGGCGCAGACACGAGGCAGGCCGCGCCGCAGAGGCGGCGCGCGCCCGTGCTCTCGGAGGGCCCACAGACCAGTAACCCCACCCCCGCCGATTCGGCGTGCAGGGAGCGGCCGCCGGGGAACAATGCCCACCATGGGCGTATGGGGGACGTTGTTCGCAACCGTTGTCGGTGCTGCGATCGCTCTGCTCGGGCAGCACCTCGTGAAGCGGGCTGAACACAGGGCTCGCATCTCGGAGCTGCTCTTGGAGCAATGCGCTCTGGTAGCCGCCTCATCCTCAGACTTCCATAACCGTGTCTGGGAGGAGCGGGTCCTCAACATGGCTGACCGTGTCAGTAGTTGGGACGTTTCAGCCCACCAGCTGGCGTCAGCTCGGCTGCGCATCCTCTCGAAGGACCGGGCCTTGCTCTCAGCGCTGCAGGAACTGAACAGCGCCGGTCAGCAACTCGGCAGCTACTGGAGGCGAGGCGCTGTGGACGAAGCCGAGTTCACCAACCGTTGGAACCGGCACCGTACCGCCGCTGATCAATTCCTCGCCGCGAGCGCCGAGGTGGTCCATCGGCGCCTCGCACAGGCCTGAGAAGACGACTCCCACGGCGCCGGGCTTCGGCACACCCTCCCGGTGTCGGCGATCAACTCCGGCGCCCGGCGGCCGAAGGTCCGGCCCCGGGCCTGCACGTCTCCGGCTCACCCCATCCCCTGCGCCATCCCCCTCGCACTGATGTGCGTTCACCGAGAACCGAACACCTGTTGTGCGCGTGATACCGGAGAGCGCACACGGGAGCGGGGGGACGCGAGTGGGATCCGTAGGACGCGTGAGGACGGTGGCCCTGGCCGGCGTGATGGCCGGGGCCATGGTCGCGGGGGCGGTGTCGGCGTCGGAAGCGCACTCGGCGCCGGGAGCGGAGTCCGCGCCGGACGTCGGCGGCGGCGCGCACGGCGGGGCCGGGACCACGGCCGGGGGACAGCCGGCCGCGACCGTCACCTTGATCACCGGGGACCGGGTGGCCGTCGGCTCCGACGGTCAGGTCGTCGAACTCACCCGCGGCAAGGGCCGCGAGAAGATCGGCTTCTCGGTCCGGCGTGAGGCCGGGCACACCTATGTCGTCCCGCAGGACGCCCTGCGCCCGATCGCCGACGGACTGCTCGACCGGCAGCTGTTCGACGTCGCGCAGCTGGTCGAGGACGGGTATGACGACGCGCACCGCGGCACGCTGCCGCTGATCGTCGGCTACCGGCGGGACGGTGCCAAGGCGAAACCGTCCGCCCCCGCCCGTGACCGGTTCGCGGGCGTGGCCGTGCGGGAGCGCCGCGCGCTGCCGGCCGTCGACGGCGAGGCCTTCGAGGCGCCCAAGGCCGACGCCCCGGCGCTGTGGGCGGCCGTCACCGGCCGCTCCCCGGCCCCCACGGCAGGCGATGCGGCGGCCCCCGAACGGGCTCTCGCCCATGTGTGGCTGGACGCGAAGGTCCGGGCCACCCTCGCCGAGAGCGTCCCGCAGATCGGCGCGCCCGTCATGTGGAAGTCCGGCTACACCGGCAAGGGCGTCAAGGTGGCGGTCCTGGACTCGGGTGTCGACCAGACCCACCCGGACCTCAAGGGCCTGGAGATCGCCCAGAAGAACTTCAGCGAGTCCCCCGACCTCAAGGACCGCTACGGACACGGCACCCACGTGGCCTCCATCGTCGCCGGCAGCGGCGCGAAGTCCGGCGGCCGCTACAAGGGCGTGGCGCCCGACGTGAAACTGCTCGACGGCAAGGTCCTGGCCGACGACGGCCTCGGTGACATCTCGGGCATCGTCGCCGGCATGCAGTGGGCCGTCGACCAGGGCGCACAGGTCGTCAACATGAGCCTCGGCGGCGGCGACGACCCGGGCCTCGACCCGATGGAGGCCGCCGTCGCCCGGCTCTCCGGCAAAGCCCTGTTCGTGGTGTCCGCCGGCAACAAGGGCGGCGACGGGCCCGGCACCATCCAGTCGCCCGGCAGCGCCCCCGCGGCGCTCACCGTCGGTGCCGTGGACAAGCAGGACCAGCTCGGCGACTTCTCCAGCCTCGGCCCGAACCGCGACGGCACACCCAAGCCGGACATCACCGGCCCCGGTGTCGAGATCACCGCCGCCCTGACCACGCAGAGCGAACAACCCTCCGGTGAGGGATACGTCGCCCAGACCGGTACCTCCATGGCCGCCCCGCATGTCGCGGGCGCCGCCGCCCTGCTGCTCCAGCAGCACCCGGACTGGAGCGGGGCCCGGCTGAAAACGATCCTGACCGGCTCGGCCAGGCCGAATCCGCGGCTGCACGCTTATCAGCAGGGCGCGGGCCGGGTGGACCTGGAGCGCGCCGCCACCGCCCTGGTCGCCGCCGAGCCGGGCTCCCTCGGCTTCGGCCTGCAGTCCTGGCCGCACACCGACGACAAGCCGGTCGCCAAGACCCTCACCTACCGCAACCTCGGCACCCGTGCCGTCACCCTGAAGCTGACCGTCGCCGCGACGAATCCGTCGGGCGGCCCCGCCCCCGCCGGCATGTTCACCGTCAAGGACACCCAGCTCACCGTTCCGGCCGGCGGCACCGCGAAGACCACCGTCACCGCCGACACCCGCAAGGGCACCGTCGACGGTGTCTTCGGCGGCACGGTGCTGGCGTCGGGAGACGGCCAGGAGGTGCGCACCGGTCTGGTGGTGGAGCGCGAGGTGGAGTCGTACGACGTCACCGTGCGGCACATCGACGCCGACGGGGCGAACGCGCAGACGTACGCGACGGTGATCACCCGCCGTGACGGGGACGGCGGCTACGTGGAGCTGCCGAGCCGCCCGAACGGCACGGTGGTCCAGCGGCTGCGCAAGGGCTCCTACCACCTGGAGAGCCAGGTCTTCGCCGAGGACAACGAGCTGGGCTTCTTCGTGCAGCCGGTGCTGGCGGTGACCAAGGACGTCAAGGTCACCCTCGACTCCCGCAAGGCGAAGCCGCTCGCCGTGAAGGCCCCGGACAAGGCCGCGAAGCTCGTCACCTCCGTCGTCAGCTACTACGACGAGGCCCTGGGCTCGGGCAACTCCTGGTTCACCGACGGCGTGCCGCCGATCCGAACCGCCGCCCTCGGCCCGGCGTCCCCGACGCTGCGGGCCCAGTACAACGGTGTGTGGAAGAGGCCGGGCTCGGCCGGCAAGAACGTCGACTACCGGCTCGCCTTCAACCGCAAGGGCACCTTCTTCACCGGCCTCGACCACACCGTCACCCGGGCCGAGGTCGCCGAGGTGAAGCTCGGCTTCGGCTCCTCCGTGACCGGGGCCAAGGGCCGCGTCCACATCAGGCCGCTGGACGAGCTCGGGAACAGCATGCCCATCCAGGAACCGCAGCAGCAGAAGCTGCCGCTGTCCACCACGCACTACCTCAGCACCGCCGGAGTGCGCTGGTCCTGGACGGCCACGCAGCTCGACGCGCGCAGCGAGGCGCGCATGGTCCACCGCAAGGAACGGGTCACCTACAAGCCGGGCTCCAGCCAGACGCTGAAGTTCAACACCGCGGTGGTCGGCCCCGATCTCCCGCCCGGTGGACGCGACGGTCAGGGCGCCGAGCGGACCGGCGACACCATCAGCGCGATGATCCCGCTGTTCACCGACAGCAGCGGCCACCCGGGGTTCTCGGCCGTCACCGGCGGCGTCGCGCGACTGGAGTCCGGCGGCCGGATCCTCGGCGAGGGCCCGGCGACGGACATGCTGACCGCCGAGGTTCCCGCCGCGTCCGCCGCGTACCGTCTGACGGTCGAGGCGAAGCGCTCCACCGCGGACACCTCCACCAGCACCACGGTCGCCGTGGTGTGGACGTTCACCTCGGCGCGGCCGGCCCCGAACCGGACGGTGACGCTGCCGCTGTCGGCGGTGCGTTTCACGCCGAAGCTGAGCCTGAGCGGGACCGCCCCGGCGGGCGGCACGCTCACGGTGCCGCTGAAGGTGAGAGGCGCGGCCGCCGCGGCCGGGCAGGTCGCCGCGCTCACCGTGAAGGTCTCGTTCGACGGGGGCAGGACCTGGAAGACGCTGGCCGTGAAGACCGACGCGAAGGGGGCGCGCTCGGTCAGCGTGAAGCACCCGGCGAGCGCCAAGGCCGTGTCCTTCCTGGTGGACCTGAAGGACAAGAGCGGCAACACCCTGCGCCAGACGATCACCGACGCCTACCGGCTCGCCAAGTGAGGTGACGCACGGCGGCGACCGTCGCCCCCACACCGCCGCCCGCTCCGGCCCGGTTCCCGCACCACGGGGGCCGGGCCGGATCCGTCGGCCGCTACGCCGACGCGTGCTCCAGACGGTCCTTCAGATGCATCTCGTTGCGCGGCAGCTCCTTGCGGATCTGGGGCCGTACGACGAGCGGGACGAGGACCTTGCCGATGCCCCGGCCGTCGAATCCGACCTCGACGGTGACCCGGGAGCGTCGGCCCTGGTCGAGCGGGGTGATCTCCCCGTGCACATGGCTACGGACGGGGCCGTCGATGCCCTCCAGGCTCCAGGCACGCGGCGGCTCGTACTCGGTGAACTGCATGGTCATCGGAATGTTCCGGCGGCCGAAGTGCCGGGTGACGCGCACCCGGGAGCCGACACCCACGGGGTCGGCGTCCAGCGGCTCGCTCGCGACCGCGCTCTCCTGCCACTCGGGCAGATGGGAGAGGTCGCTGACATACGCCCAGACGTCCTCCGGGCGGCAGTCGATGTCGATCGATTCACGGAAGTCGGACATGAAGCCCGCCCCCTTTCGGCGTGATCCCCCTGAGGAAATCGTCCCACTCGACCACGGCCAGGGCCACGGTTCGCCGCCGAGCGCAGCCAATCGGGTCCGGTTCACCGCTGACCCACGGCAAACGGCGACGGGCCCCCGCCCTGTCGTCCAGGTCGGGGGCCCGCGTGACACCGCGTACCCGTGGGGCGTTCCGGTCAGCCGGAGCCCACGAACAGCACCAGCAGCAGCCAGACCACCGGGGCGGTCGGCAGCAGCGAGTCCAGCCGGTCCATGATGCCGCCGTGGCCCGGCAACAGCGTGCCCATGTCCTTGATGCCGAGGTCCCGCTTGATCATCGACTCGCCGAGGTCACCGAGGGTGGCGCTGGCGGCGACCGCGAGGCCCAGGAGCAGGCCCTGCCACCAGGTGCCGCCGTCGATGACGAACTGCATGAGCAGCGCGCCCGCGACCATGGCGAAGGCGACCGCGCCGAGCAGTCCCTCACGGGTCTTGCCGGGGCTGATGCGGGGGGCGAGCTTGTGCTTGCCGAAGCGCCAGCCGACGGCGTACGCGCCCGTGTCGCTGACCACGGTCAGCACCAGGAACGTGAGGACCCGCTGCGGTCCGTCGTCCGCGGTGAGCATCAGCGCGACGAACGTGGCGAGGAACGGCACGTAGAACGCGGCGAAGACGCCCGCCGTGACGTCCTTCAGGTAGTTCCCCGGCGGTTCCGTCATCCGCCACACGAGGACGGCGAGCGCGGTCAGTGCCATGGCCACCCACGCGCCCTCCGGCCCGCGCACATACCCGGCGACGACCATGGCGGCACCGCCGACCGCGAGCGGCACGAGCGGCGCCTTGATGCCCTTGCGTTCCTGCAGGCGCGAGGTGAGCTCCCACAGGCCGACCACGACGGCGACCGCTATCACGCCGACGAAGACGGCCTTGACGACGAACAGCGACGCGACGATGACCACGCCGAGCCCGACACCGACCCCTATGGCGGCGCTCAGGTCACGGCCCGCACTCTTCTTCTGCGGGGCGGGCTGAGGGGCGTCGGGCATGGGCTCCGGCTTCTGCGGCGCCTCCCGATGGGGGTGCGCCGACGGCGTCTCGTCACGGAACAGGGGACCGGCCTGCCGAGCGGCCCCCCGGTCGTCGTCCTGGTTCCCGCCATGCGCGGGTACGTCGGGCACGATGGGCATGGGCTGAGTCTGCATCGAATGCTGGGCCTCAGTCGCATCGTACGGGGGACCCGCCGGGGCATGCCCCTGGACAGGTCCCCGGTCGGTCGGCGCCCAGTACCCGGCTTGTGGCGGCGCCCCCCAGGAAGAGTCGTTCATCAGACCTCGAGGAGCTCGGCTTCCTTGTGCTTGAGCAGCTCGTCCACCTGGGCTACGTACTTCGCGGTGGTGTCGTCGAGCTCCTTCTCCGCACGGCGGCCCTCGTCCTCGCCGACCTCGCCGTCCTTGACGAGCTTGTCGATGGCGTCCTTGGCCTTGCGGCGCACGGAACGGATCGAGACCTTGGCGTCCTCGCCCTTGGTCTTGGCGACCTTGATGAACTCGCGGCGGCGCTCCTCGGTGAGCTCGGGGAACACCACACGGATGATGTTGCCGTCATTGCTGGGGTTGACGCCCAGGTCCGAGTCGCGGATCGCCTGCTCGATGTTGCGCAGCGCGGTCTTGTCGAACGGGGTCACCACGGCCATGCGCGGCTCCGGCACGGAGAACGAAGCCAGCTGGTTGATCGGCGTCAGCGCGCCGTAGTAGTCGGCCACGATCTTGTTGAACATCGCCGGGTGCGCACGACCGGTACGGATCGCGGCGAAGTCGTCCTTGGCGACGACGACGGCCTTCTCCATCTTCTCCTCGGCCTCGAGGAGGGTCTCTTCGATCACCACTTGCTCCTGCGTGTCTTGAGTAGGCCCGGCTGCTGTACTTGGTCACGTCGGCGGCCGGCTGCGTCGCGTCTTGTTCCTGCACGGTTCCCGACCGGTAGGACATTGTCCATCCCCCGGTCAGGCTCCGTCCCCCGGGCAGGGGAAGGACCCGGTCAGGCCCGGCTTCCCTGATCACCCACGAGAGTGCCGATCTTCTCACCCTTGACGGCCCGCGCGATATTGCCCTCCTTGAGAAGCTCGAACACGAGGATCGGGAGCTTGTTGTCGCGGCAGAGCGTGATGGCGGTGGCGTCCGCGACCTTGAGTTCGCGGGTGATGACCTCGCCGTAGCCGAGGGAGTCGAACTTGACCGCGTCCGGGTTGGTCTTGGGGTCGGAGTCGTAGACCCCGTCCACGCCGTTCTTGCCCATCAGCAGCGCCTGGGCGTCGATCTCCAGGGCGCGCTGGGCGGCGGTGGTGTCGGTGGAGAAGTACGGCATGCCCATACCGGCGCCGAAGATGACCACGCGGCCCTTCTCCAGGTGGCGCACGGCGCGCAGCGGGATGTACGGCTCGGCGACCTGGCCCATGGTGATGGCGGTCTGGACCCGGCTGTCGATGCCCTCCTTCTCCAGGAAGTCCTGGAGGGCGAGGCAGTTCATGACCGTGCCGAGCATGCCCATGTAGTCGGAGCGGGCACGGTCCATGCCGCGCTGCTGGAGTTCGGCGCCGCGGAAGAAGTTGCCGCCGCCGATGACGACCGCGATCTCCGCGCCGTCACGGACGACGGCCGCGATCTCCCGGGCGATGGCGTGCACCACGTCCGGATCGACGCCGAGGCCACCGCCCCCGGAGAACGCCTCTCCGGACAGCTTCAGCAGAAACCGGCCGTGTACTTTGCCGTCGTCGCTCTTCTCGGGCTTGGTGGTCATGGAGATCTCGCCTCTTTACGTGTCGCACATACGAAGAAGGCCATTGCCGGTGGGGTGATGTTCGCATCCCATGCGCGGCAATGGCCTCCTCGTCAGATCTGCTGTCGTCCGTCACACGCGCGCGTGCGACGGCGTACGCGAACGACTGCTTCCGACCCTATCGGGACCGGACGTCCGTCGCGGTACGGACTCAGATGCCGACCTTGATGCGCGTGAAGCGCTTCAGGGTGACACCGGCCTCGTCCAGAACCTTCTGGACGGACTTCTTGTTGTCGAGCGCGTACGGCTGACCGAGCAGCGTGGCGTCCTTGAAGAAGCCGTTGAGGCGACCCTCGACGATCTTCGGCAGGGCGGCCTCGGGCTTGCCCTCGGCGCGGGTGGTCTCCTCGGCGACGCGGCGCTCGGACTCGACGACCTCGGCCGGCACGTCCTCCTTGGAGAGGTACTTCGGCGCGAAGGCGGCGATGTGCTGGGCGACACCCTTGGCCAGGTCGGCGTCGGCCTTGTCCAGCTCGACCAGGACACCGATCTGCGGGGGCAGGTCGGGCATGGTGCGGTGCATGTAGGCGTAGACGAAACCGTCGGCGAACTGCGCGAAGCGGTCCAGGACGATCTTCTCGCCGAGGTTGGCGTTGGCCTCGTCCACGAACGCCTGGACGGTCTTGCCGGCCTCGATCTCGGAGGCGAGCAGGGCCTCGATGTCGGCGGGCGAGGTCGCGGCGACGTGCGCGGCGATCGCGTTCGCCGCGGCCTGGAACTTGTCACCCTTGGCGACGAAGTCCGTCTCGCACTTCAGCTCGACGAGGACACCGGAGGTGTTGTCGTCGGCGATGAGGGAGACCACGGCGCCGTTCTCGGCGGAGCGGCCCTCGCGCTTGGCGACGCCCTTCTGGCCCTTGATGCGGAGCGCCTCGACGGCCTTGTCGACGTTGCCCTCGGCCTCGTCCAGCGCCTTCTTGCAGTCCATCATGCCGGCGCCGGTGAGCTCGCGGAGCTTCTTGACGTCGGCGGCGGTGTAGTTCGCCATGAGTCTGTGAGTCTTTCTCGAAGTCTGGGAGATCGGAGATCCGCGCGGTCCGGGATCCGCATCGGGATGTCGGTACCCATCCAGATGGAGATCTCCGACGCGGCGCTGACCTACGGGTGAACGGCGGGAGCGGAGTTCATGTCACCGCTCCCGCCGTCAACACGACGGATGCTGACCGGGTCAGGCCTGCTCGGCCTCGGCGGCCGGGGCCTCGGCAGCGGCCTCAGCGGGGGCCTCGGCCGGAGCCTCGGCGGCGGCCGGAGCCTCGGCGGCGGCCGGAGCCTCGGCGGCGGCCGGAGCCTCCTCCGCCTTCTTCTCACCCTCGAGCAGGTCGCGCTCCCACTCGGCGAGCGGCTCGCCCGCGGCCTTCTCGCCCTTGTCACCGGTGGCGACGCGAGAGCGGGAGATGAGGCCCTCGGCGACGGCGTCGGCGATCACACGGGTGAGCAGGGTGACGGAGCGGATCGCGTCGTCGTTGCCCGGGATCTTGTAGTCGACCTCGTCGGGGTCGCAGTTGGTGTCGAGGATGGCGACAACCGGAATGTTCAGCTTCCGGGCCTCGCCGACCGCGATGTGCTCCTTCTTGGTGTCCACGATCCAGACGGCGCTGGGCACCTTCTGCATCTCGCGGATACCACCGAGGGTCTTCTCCAGCTTGGCCTTCTCGCGCGAGAGCACGAGAAGCTCCTTCTTGGTCAGACCGGACGCGGCGACGTCCTCGAAGTCGATCTGCTCGAGCTCCTTGAGGCGCTGCAGACGCTTGTAGACGGTCGAGAAGTTGGTGAGCATGCCGCCCAGCCAGCGCTGGTTGACGTAGGGCATGCCGACGCGGGTGGCCTGCTCGGCGATGGCCTCCTGCGCCTGCTTCTTCGTACCGACGAACATGACCGTGCCGCCGTGGGCGACGGTCTCCTTGACGAACTCGTAGGCGCGGTCGATGTACGACAGCGACTGGAGCAGGTCGATGATGTAGATGCCGTTGCGCTCGGTGAAGATGAAGCGCTTCATCTTCGGGTTCCAGCGACGGGTCTGGTGACCGAAGTGGACGCCGCTCTCCAGCAGCTCCCGCATCGTGACGACGGCCATGGCCGTTCTCCTTGATTTTTCTCGGTTGTGCCGCGAACACCGGACGGCATTCGCGCCTGACGCCCGCGATGCGCCGTTGCCGCTAAGGACCGAGGGGCGCTGATACGGACCGCTGAGGGCCACGTACCGGGGCGTGCGAAGTCGACCCGGTGACCCGGATCGCCTTCAGAAGTGTACGGGACCCACGAGGCGCCGGGTGACGCCGATGTCCACAACCGGCCAGTACTCCACAGTTCCCGGCCACGTTCGCTCCACTCGGGCGAGGCTTCGGGCATGTCCGACGAACGAATCGAACGAGAAACCCACCGGGAGCGTCCGAGCCGGGAGGGGAGAAGGTCCGGGTGGCTTAGGTGGGCGAGGCGGCTTGCGTGGGCGGGCTGGCTGAGGTGGCTTGTGTGGCCGAGGTGGCTTGTGTGGCCGGAGTGGCTGAGGTGGCTGGAGTGGCTCGCACCGCCGGATAAGTACTCACGGCCGGGCGGGTCGGTACGGCCGCCTCGGTGGGGAGGGACGGACCGGATGGGGTGGACGCGCTGGTCTGAACGGGTATGTCGGCCAGGACGGCCAGGAGGATCGGGCCGGTCGGGTCGACTGAGCCGGCCGGCGCGCGCAAGGGTGTTGGTGCGGGCACGCGGATGGAGGCGGTCCGATCAGCCGGGCTGGGCGGTGGGGCCGCGCGTGTGGGTACGGGCAAGCAAGTCAGTGCCTGCGGTGAGGTCGGCGCCGGCCGGGAGGTCCGTGCCGACAATGAGGTCGGCCCGATCGTGGGGGTCGGCCCGATCGTGGAGGTCGGGCCGGTCGGCGGTGTCCACGGGGCTGTTGGCCGTGCTCATGGCCATGACGTGGACGTCGGCGCCGCAGGCGGCTCCGGGCGCACCGCACCCATCCGGTGGATCAACCGGGGTGGAATCGGTCGACACGGTCCCGGCGATCGGCCAGGCATGGCCCGTGGGTCTGCGGCCCCTGGTGGTGCGGGCGTGGGAGCCCCCGCCGACCACCTACGCCCGCGGCCACCGAGGCGTCGACCTGGCGGCCCCCGCCGGCTCGCCCGTCCGGGCGGTCGCCCCGGGCGTGGTGTCCTTCGCGGGCCGGGTGGCAGGCCGAGGGGTCATCTCGGTCGAGCTGGAGAACACGGGCGATCCTCCGCTCCGGACCACCTATCAACCGGTCCGGGCATCCGTACGAAAGGGCGACGAGGTGGCCCCGGGAGACATCCTCGGCACCCTGGAAGCCTCCCCGTCCCACTGCCCCACGGCCTGCCTCCACTGGGGCCTCCGCAGAGCCGACACCTACCTGAACCCCTTGTCCCTGCTCCCGCCCTGGCTACTTCGCAGAGGCCCGTCCCGCCTGCTCCCGGTACCGGCGTAACGGCTCCCGCCGCTTCCGACGCCCCGGTGTGGGTGGGGACGGCCAACGCCACCAGGCCCGCACGGCTGCCGACGCGCGGCTGAACCGACACCGAGGAGGGACCCGCTCACCAGCCACACCGTGGTGCCGTGGGGGGGCGGGTCAGGCCAACCAGGCGGCGCTGTCGGGCGTGGCTGCCAGGCGAGGTGGCGCTCAACCGGGCAAGGCTGTTAGGCCGGGCAGCGCTTAGCAGGGGGGGTGCCAGGCCGGGCCGATCAGATCAGTCCGGGCTGGGCCGGGCTCAGTAAGCGCACGTCGTGCCCTGCAGGCGGGCGGGGCCGCACGCACCCCGAGGGCCAGCGGGGCCAGCCAGCGGACGCCCGCCCTGCCCCCAGC